>CAZIPL010000043.1:0-12326 GCA_964541255.1 uncultured Clostridia bacterium
ATTGTGTGAGCTGGAAATTACGAAAAACTTCGCCGCTAAACCGATAGGTAACTACGAAAACATTATATATAACGATTTCGACGTTTCTTATGAAGTAACCGAAACTCCCTCTTCAATTGTCAATATGTTTTTTGTCAACGACGGTTGGCTTTACGATATGGCGGTTTCGGGAACGTTCGAGAAAGCTCTCGATATTTTGAATTTATTTAGATAACTAACGCATTTTGCGAAACAATCGCTTTATACTTCTTTTCTTGCAATATATCGAAGTTTGCGTATATTGCAAGTAAAGCGGCAACTTTTATATAAAATATAAGTCACCTTTTTCAGGCGACTTTTTTTGTATCTGCAAAACAAAAAAAACACTCTGCTTTTTGCAGAGTGTTTCGATTGTTTTTCTTAGTCAGCTTTGAAGGGGAGAAGAGCCATAACT
The DNA here is from genome assembly GCA_964541255.1 of uncultured Clostridia bacterium. Lineage (GTDB taxonomy): Bacteria > Bacillota > Clostridia > Christensenellales > CAMQZB01 > CAYOSU01. Next base: position 434 of record CAZIPL010000043.1, read on the forward strand.
CTTGCTCTCTTGATAGCCGTAGCAAGCTCGATCTGATGAGCCTGGCAAACGCCGCTCATTCTTCTCGGAATGATCTTGCCCTTTTCAGTTACGAATTTTTTAAGCGTATTTACGTCTTTATAGTCAATATATCCGACTTTATCCTGGCAGAAAATGCAAACTTTTCTTCTGGGCATTTTCTTATAAGGACGCTTGGGGGCTTTTTCTTCAACCATAGCCATATTGCAAAATCTCCTTATATTTTAGTTTAGAAAGGAAGATCGTCGTCTTCCATGGGCTGCATCTCTTTGGGAGATACTTTAGCTCTTACCGGTTTTTCTTCGCGGTAATTGCCGCCGCTTGTCTGACCGTCGCCCTTGGGGGAAAGGAACTCAACTTCGTCCGCAACGATGTCCGTTACGGTTCTTCTGACTCCGTCTTGTTCGTAAGAACGGTTTTGAATTTGACCCGTTACGCAAACCTTGGAGCCTTTTTTGAGATATTGAGCGCAATTTTCGCCCTGCTGACGCCAGACGACGATGTTGAAGAAATCCGTTTCCTGCTCGCCGTTAGCGTTTCTGAAACGTCTGTTTACCGCAATGGAAAACCTGCATACCGAAACACCGCTGGGGATAGTGGAAAGCTCGGGATCTCTTGTTAAATTGCCGATTAAAATTACTTTGTTCATAGTTGTCTAATTAAGCGTTTTCCGTTGCGTCTTCAGCGGGAGCTTCTGCTTCAGCGGGAGCGGTAACGACTTCTTCAGCCTTTTCAGCGATCTTTTCGACTTTAGCGGTCTTTGTAGGTCTCTTAGCGGTCTTAGCAGCTTCGGTCTTTTTGTTCTCGATGACGGATGTCGTCATGTAACGAACGAAAGCGTCGTTGACGCGCATACGGCGTTCCATCTCTTTGATAGAGGACGGGTCAGCTTCGAAGTTAACGAGAACGTAATAACCTTCGGTTTTGTAGTTGATGGGATAAGCGAATTTTCTCATTCCCCATCTGTCAACGTCTGCAACGTTGCCGCCGAATTCTACGATCGTGTCTTCAACGAGCTTGATGGCATTTTCTCTTGCCTCTTCAGTTACGTCTCTGTCGATGATGTAAAGCAATTCGTACTTGTTCATAAGATTTTTTACCTCCTTGTGGTCTTGTTTGTCCTTGTGCCCTGATTTTTTGCACAAAGAAAAGAGTGCGCTTTTTCAAACGCCATATAATAATACAAAATCTCTTTCTTTTTGTCAACTCTTTGGGGGTATCTTTGATTGCAAATTTCCTATTTATGTGATAATATATATTTGCAAAACGATTGAGCCGAGTATTTAATTTTGAAAACGAGGAAAATCGTTTTGAAAAACAAAGAAAAACACCTCAAATAAACATAAACGGAGAAGATATTATGAGAAAATTCTTCACATCTGAAAGCGTAACGGAAGGTCATCCCGATAAGATCTGCGATCAGATTTCCGACGCAATCTTAGACGCAATCATCGCAAAGGATCCCGAGGCGAGAGTCGCTTGCGAAACGACGACTACCAACGGACTAATTCTCGTCATGGGTGAGATCACGACGTCGTGCTATGTGGATATTCAAAAAATCGTCCGCGACACCGTCAATCGCATTGGCTACGACAGAGCGAAATACGGTTTTGACGCAAACACCTGCGCCGTTTTGACCGCGATTTCAGGTCAAAGCCCCGACATTGCATTGGGCGTAGACGCCTCTATGGAGAAAAAAGCGGGCGGCGAGCTTGCCGATACTTTCGGTGCAGGCGACCAAGGAATGATGTTCGGCTATGCTTGCGACGAAACGGAGGAACTTATGCCTCTTGCTATTTCCCTTGCGCATAAGCTTACAATGCGTCTTGCCGAAGCGAGAAAGAACAAAGAGCTTGCGTTCTTGCTTCCCGACGGGAAGAGTCAAGTAACGGTCGAATACGACGGCGACAAGATTAAGCGTGTAGATACGGTAGTAATTTCGACGCAGCATACGAAGAATGTAACAAACGAAGAGATAAGAAAAGGCGTCGTCGAAGAGATTATCAAGAAAGTTATTCCCGAAAATCTTATGGACGACGAAACGAAGATATACGTAAATCCCACCGGAAGATTCGAAATCGGCGGACCTATGGGAGACTCGGGACTTACGGGAAGAAAGATTATCGTCGATACCTATGGCGGAAGCTGTCCTCACGGCGGCGGCGCGTTCTCGGGTAAAGACCCCACAAAGGTAGATAGGTCTGCTGCATATATGGCAAGATATATCGCAAAGAATCTTGTCAAGGCGGGCTTTGCGAAAAAGCTTGAAATTCAGGTTGCGTATGCGATCGGCGTTGCGCATCCAGTATCGGTATGCGTAAACACCTTCGGAACTGGCGCGGTTTCGGACGAAACGATTGTTGACGTAATCAAAAACGAATTCGACCTTCGTCCTTATTCGATAATCAACACCTTGGATTTGAGAAAACCCATATATGAAAAAACCGCTTCTTACGGTCACTTCGGAAGAGAGATATTCTCTTGGGAAAAGACCGACAGAGCGGAAGAATTGAAGGAAAAATATCTCAACAAATGAAAATTACGGGAACGGTAGAAAACATAATATTTCGCAACGACGAAAATATGTATACGGTTCTCGAACTGGAAACGGATCAATTCCCCGTCGTTGCGACGGGGATTTTTCCTCAAGTCTCCGAAGGCGAAACGTTGGAGCTTTCGGGGGAGTATAAAGAGGGACGTTACGGCGAGCAATTCGTTTCCGACGGCTATAAGTCGATAGGCTTTCAGTCCGTCGACGCGATAACGCGCTTTTTGTCGGGCGGACTTTTCAAAGGGGTCGGTGAGGTTACCGCGAAAGCCATAACGGATATGTTCGGGCTTTCGACGTTTGACGTAATAGAAAAAACTCCCGAAAGGCTCGTTTTGATAAAGGGAATTTCTCCCAAAAGAGCCGCCGATATAGCCAATTCCTACAAAGAGGTTACGTCACTCAAAGACGCGATAATATATCTCACCGAAAAAGGCTTGACTTTTAATCTTGCGTTGAAGATTTTCAACGTATACAAAAATCATACCATTTCAACGGTGAGCAAAAACCCGTATAAGCTCGTCGAAGACGTTGACGGCGTAGGCTTCAAAACGGCAGACGATGTTGCGAAAAAAATGGGCGTGAGCTTCGATTCGGAGTTTAGAGTCCGCGCGGGGCTTATATATCTTCTCAAAGAAAACTCGGACAAAGACGGCTCGACATGTTTGCCTTTTTCGGCGTGTGTCGAAAAAGGTTGCGACATTCTCGGCTTTTCGCCGATTGATATGGAAACAAGGTTTGAAAAAACGATAGCCGATCTCGTGCTTGAGGGAAAAATCAAGCAGTTTTATATCGACGGCGTGCGTATGATAGCGTCGTCATCGACCTATTATCTTGAAAGAAACCTTGCGGTGCTATTGAGAAACATCGCGCGTCATGCAAGCGAGCTTCATATGGATGTGGAAAGCGACATAGAGGAGTTTGAGAAAAAAGAGAAAATCACTCTTCACAAAAAGCAAAAAGACGCGATAAAAACCGCGCTGTCGGGCGGACTTGCCGTCATTACTGGAGGTCCGGGAACGGGCAAGACGACGATAATAAAGTGCATTTTGCACATAATGAAAAAGCTAAACTTCAAAACCGCGCTCGTTGCACCGACTGGAAGAGCGGCAAAAAGGCTCGAAGAAGCGACGGGCGAAAAGGCAAGCACTATTCATAGGCTCTTAGATCTCGATTTTAAGGACGGCAAGGGCGCGTTTTCATATAACGAATCGACACGTCTTGAAGAGGACGTTCTTATCGTAGACGAAGTGTCGATGACTGACGTATTTGTCATGAAGTCCCTTATGAACGCCGTGAAGCTCGGCGGTAGAGTTATTCTTGTAGGCGACAAGGATCAGCTTCCGTCGGTAGGCGCGGGAAACGTATTGAAAGATATTTTGGAATGCGGTCAGTTCCCCGTCGTATATTTAACGGAGGTATATAGGCAAGGGAAAGAGAGCAAAATAATTGTCAACGCGCATATGATAAACGGCGGAATAATGCCGAACTTAGAGGAAAAGAGCGACGATTTTTTCTGGTCGCCGATAAACGTTCCGCAAGTTATGGCGGAAAGAGTCGTCGAGATGATAACGAAAACTTTGCCGAAATTTTCGGGCGTTCCGTCGAAAGAGATACAAATTTTGACTCCGATGAAAAAAGGCGCAGTCGGAACGGTAGCGCTAAACGCCGCGCTTCAAGAGGGGATAAATCCAAGCTCGCCGAATAAAAAAGAGCTGAAAATCGGCGAGACCGTTTTCCGCGAGGGTGATAAGGTTATGCAAACGGTCAATAACTATCACGCCGAATGGACGAGAGAGGAAAGCGGCAGATTGCGCTACGGCGAGGGAGTTTTTAACGGCGACATAGGCGAAATAATCGAGATAGACGAAAAAACGAAAGAGATGACCGTGCTTTTGGAAGACGGCAGAAACGTTTTATACGACAGAACGGACATAGGCGACCTTATGCTTGCATACGCTATCACCGTGCATAAGAGCCAAGGCTCGGAGTTTGACGTCGCGATAATACCGATAACGGGGGGAAGTCCGGGACTTTATACCCGAAATCTTCTTTATACCGCAATAACGAGAGCGAAAAAGCTTGTCGTTTTGATGGGAGATAAAAGTTCGATAAAGCGAATGGTAGACAATAATTATATTGAAAAAAGATATACTATGCTCAAAAACTTTTTGATGGGTGTCGAGCTATGACGCTTATTGAATTGCTTTTTCCGAAAAAGTTCACTTGCCTTGCTTGCAAGAAAGAGATAAAAGAAGGCGATATACTTTGCGACGAATGTCGAAAAGATTTTGTCATGATAAAAAGCGATCGCGCTTGCAAAAGGTGCGGGCAAGAGATCTTCGGCGAGGGCGATTATTGCATGGATTGCAAAAACAAGGACGTCGAATTCGAAAGAAACTACGCCGTTTTTGCGTATAAAGGCGGAGTGAGAAGAATCATTCACCGCCTGAAATTCGGCGGCGGAAAATATCTCGTCGATTTTTTGGGCGAGTGTTTGGAGAGAAAATATAAAGACATCGAAGAGGAAATCGACCTTATAACCTTCGTACCGATGACTAAAAAGGATTTGCGTAAAAGAGGGTATAATCAAAGCAAGCTCTTAGCGGAATATCTTTCTAAAAAGACGGGGATAGACGTTGTCGACGTAATCGAAAAGAGAAAGCAGACGAAACAGCAAGTCGGGCTTAACTTCAAAAAACGTCGCGAAAACTTAAGAGGCTGCTTTGCTCCGACTGCAAAGCTTATCGGCAAAACGGTGCTTGTCGTTGACGACGTATGTACGACGGGCGCGACGCTGTCGGAGATTGCGAGAGTTTTGAAAAAAGCAGGCGCAAAGCGCGTTATCACGCTGACGCTCGCCGTCAACGTCATGCAAATGGTTAAACCTTAAGCAAATGGTTAAGCTATAAACATTGGACTTTTTGAGATATTTATAGTAAAATAAATTTTGTCCATTGATAGTTGTGCTCTATTGGGGTAAAACTCAATTTCGAGAGCCTATTATCAATCGATAACGAATTTTTGTTTGGAGAGAAAATGGGACTTTTTTCATTGCTTGCGACGCAAGACAATAAAAGAAACGTAAAGAAGCTCGAAAAAAGAGCGGAAGATATAATGGCGTTGAAGCCGAAATACGAGGTTATGTCCGATTCCGAATTGCAAGGGCAGACCGAAATTTTGAAAGGCCGTTTGAAAGCGGGCGAAACGCTTGACGATATATTGAACGACGCATTTGCCGTAACGAGAGAGGCGTCTCGAAGAGTGCTTCAAATGGAGCATTTCAAGGTTCAGCTCATGGGCGGAATAGCACTTTTCCAAGGCAGAGTCGCCGAGATGAAAACGGGCGAGGGGAAAACGCTTGTCGAAACGTTGCCGTCATATTTGATAGGTCTTTCGGGCGAGGGTGTTCACGTCGTTACCGTCAACGATTACTTGGCAAAGCGCGACGCCGAATGGATGGGCAAAATATATAAGTTTTTGGGGCTTTCCGTAGGAGTTATCTATCCTATGATGCCCGACGACGAAAGGAAACAAGCATATAACGCCGATATAACATATGGAACGAACAACGAGTTCGGCTTCGATTATTTAAGGGACAACCTCAAAATATCGATGAGCGCAAAGGTTCAAAGAGGACATAATTTCGCGATCGTAGACGAAGTAGACTCTATCCTTATCGACGAAGCGAGAACGCCTCTTATCATATCGGGCGCGTCCGGGAAATCCAGCGATTTATATGTCAAAGCAAACGCATTTGTCAGAAATCTTTTTAAGGACGATTACGAAGTAGATATAAAGGAAAAGACCGTCGTATTGACGGAAAGCGGCAGCGAAAAGGCGGAACGCTTCTTCGGTGTTCAGGATATATCCGACGTGGCGCACAGAGAGCTTTTGCACCATATCCAGCAAGCGCTCAAAGCAAACCATATTTTCAAAAGAGATATGGATTACATCGTCGAAAAGGGCGAAGTTTTGATCGTTGACGAGTTTACGGGCAGAATTCTTATCGGTCGTCGCTATTCCGACGGCTTGCATCAAGCAATCGAGGCAAAAGAGGGAGTAAAGATTCGCGAAGAAAACAAAACTCACGCAACCATTACGTTCCAGAATTACTTCAGACTTTATAAAAAGCTTTCCGGAATGACAGGTACTGCAAAGACGGAAGAAGAAGAATTCAAGACGATTTATAACCTTGACGTAGTTACCATTCCGACTAATAAACCGACGATAAGAATAGATCGCGACGACGTTGTGTATCCGACGGAGCGCGGAAAAATAAAAGCTATCGTCGAACAGACGAGAATAAATTACGAAAAAGGTCAGCCTACTTTGATAGGTACAGTCACCGTCGAAAAGAGCGAAACGCTGTCGAGCGCGCTTAAAAAAGCAGGCATTCCTCACAATGTATTGAACGCGAAGAATCACTTGCGCGAGGCTGAAATCGTAGCTCAAGCCGGTAGATTTAAGTCCGTCACAATCGCCACAAACATGGCAGGACGCGGTACCGACATACTTTTGGGTGGTAACCCCGAATTTATGGCAAAATCCAAGCTTGTTCAAGAGGGCGTTGATAGAGAAAGAATCGACGAAGCACTTGGCTTTAACGAGCTTAAGGACGACGAGCTTATTGCAATAAAAAACAAATACGACGAATACTATAAGGCGGCGAAAAAGACCACCGAAGAAGAGAAAGAAAAGGTCCTCGAGGCGGGCGGACTGTTTATTTTGGGAAGCGAACGCCACGAATCGAGACGTATCGACAACCAGCTCCGCGGACGAAGCGGAAGACAGGGCGATAAGGGCGAAAGCGTGTTCTTCATTTCCTTGGAAGACGACTTGGCAAAACGCTTCGGCGGCGAGACGTTGCAAAGAATATACGAAAAGCTTAAAGTGGAAGAGGATATGCCTATTTCCGCAAAGGTTCTTTCCAACAGAATCGAATTCGCGCAAAAGACTATCGAGGGCAGAAACTTTGCCGCAAGAAAGAGCGTGCTTGAATATGACAACGTAATGAATACGCAGCGTAGCGTTATGTATGCCGAACGCGATAAGGTCTTGAAAGGCGAGGACGTTCACGGCGATATTATGAAGATGATTCCCGATTTTGTCGAAGACACGCTTTCGGAAGTTGTAGACAGAAACGGAAAAGAGCTTGTCGATATCGCAAAAGCGAACAAGAAGATCGAAGAAAGATTGCTCCCCGTCGGAACGGAATTTATGACGGAAGAGCTTGCGAAAAAGCCGTATAAAGAGATTTTGTCGAAGCTTACCGAAAAGACCGAAGAGGAATATGAGAATAAGTGCAGGAGATATACCGACGAGGGCATACCTTTTGCGGAAGTCGAAAGAGTAATTCTTCTAAAAACCGTTGACGATAAGTGGATCGACCAGATTGACGAAATGGATACGTTGCGTAAGGGTATAGTTTTGAGAGCGTACGCCAACACCGACCCCGTCGTTGCGTATAAGAACGAAGCCTTCGATATGTTCGAGGATATGACGGCGCGAATTCAAGAAGATACCGTCGCGGTGCTTTTGAAAGGCGAATTCAAGAAAACGCCGAAAGCCGAAGAAAAAAAGACCGCAACCCCTTTGGGTGACGAGGGAAGAGTTCCTGTTAGAGCAAAACGACAGGTCGGAAGAAACGATCCTTGCCCATGCGGCAGCGGCAAAAAATATAAAAACTGCTGCGGAAAGGATAAATAAAAAGGTTTTTTCTATGCGATAATTTTGAAGACGGTTTAGGAATAGGAACGCATTATATAAACTGTTAAAAGGATATTAAACCATCCGAACCGTTTGTGTTTATAAATAACGCAAAACGTCGCGATACGGGTTTACGCGTAAAGGCGGCAAATAGTTAAAAAATAATCATCGAATATAAAAAGGAGAAACAAATATGGTATTACTCGACGATTACAAGGTGCGCTTAAAAGCTTGCGCCGAAACTTTGGAACAGGCAGGACACTCTCTTTGACTTGGACGGGTTCAAGAAAAAGTTAGAGGAAATTAAAGTACTGCAAGAAGATCCCGCGCTTTGGGACGATCTCAAACGCGCACAGAAAATCAATAAAGAAGCAGCCGACATTGAAAGCATTATCAGCGAATACGACGCACTAATAAAGCTCGAGAACGACTGCAGAGAGCTTATTTCGCTTATCGAAGAGACGGACGAAGAAGAATTCGTTCCCGATCTCGAAGCGAGCCTTACAAAGCTTGAAAAGGACGTAGACGAATATAATCTCAAAACGATGCTAAAGGGCAAATTCGACCATTGCGACGCCATTTTGACCTTGCACGCAGGTGCGGGCGGAACGGAGGCTTGCGACTGGACGAGTATGCTTTACCGCATGTATACGAGATTTATCGAACGCTTCGGCTATACATATACCGAGCTTGATATGATCCCCGGCGACGAGGCGGGAATAAAATCCGTCACGTTCGAAGTCAAGGGCAACAACGCGTACGGATACTTAAAATCCGAACACGGCGTTCACAGACTTGTCCGTATTTCGCCTTTTGACGCCAACGCAAGAAGACATACTTCATTTGCGTCTTTAGACGTAGTTCCCGAAATAGAGGACGACGGTTCGATAGAGATTCGCCCCGAAGATTTAAAGGTCGATACATATCGATCGAGCGGTGCAGGCGGACAGCACGTCAATAAAACGGAATCTGCAATCAGAATCACTCACTTGCCGACGGGAATAATCGTTGCTTGCCAGAACGAGCGAAGCCAGATTCAGAACAGAGAAATGTGTATGAAAATGCTCCGTTCGAAGCTTTTGGAGAAAAAAGAGCAAGAACAGCAAGCACAGCTTCAAAGCTTGCAAGGCACACTCAAAAAGATCGAGTGGGGAAGCCAGATACGTTCATACGTATTCCAGCCCTATACTTTGGTCAAAGACCATAGAACGGGCTATGAAAACGGCAATATTTCCGCTGTCATGGACGGAGATATAATAGGCTTCATTCACGATTATTTGAGAAAGTCGTAATAACGAAACCGCTTTTTGAAAAAGCACGAAAGAAATGTCTGATATATATATTTTGGCAATAGAATCAAGCTGCGACGAGACTTGCTGTTCGATAATCAAAAACGGACGTGAGGTATTGTCGGACGTAATCTCTTCGCAGATAGAAATTCATAAACGCTTCGGCGGCGTAGTCCCCGAGATTGCGAGCAGAAACCACGTTTTGGCGGTTCAAAACGTCGTAAAAGAGGCTGTCGCGCAAGCGGGGATCCCGCTTTCTCGTATCGACACCGTTGCCGTAACTTACGGCGCTGGACTTGTCGGCGCGCTTTTGGCGGGGCTTTCGTTCGCAAAGGCTTTGGCGTATTCGCTTAACGTGCCGCTAATACCCGTCAATCACATAAGAGGTCACATCGCCGCGAACTATATTCAGGACAAAGAACTTAAACCGCCGTTTTTGTGCCTTGTCGCAAGTGGCGGACATACCGCAATACTCAAAATCGACAGCTTTTTGACTCACGAGTTTTTGGGCGGAACATTCGACGACGCGTGCGGCGAAGCTTTCGATAAAGTTGCAAAGACATTGGGTCTTCCGTACCCCGGAGGTCCGTCGGTATCGAAGCTCGCCCTTTCGGGTAAAGCGTGCATAAAGTTCCCTAAAATGCTCAAAACGGATAAAGGCTATAACTTCAGCTACAGCGGACTCAAAACCGCCGTAATAAACTATCTCCACACCGCCGAGCAAAAGGGCGAAGAGGTAAATTATGCGGACGTTGCCGCGTCCTTCCAGAAAGCCGCAATAGACGTTTTGGTCGAAAAGACCATGAAAGCGGCAAAGGATAACGGACTTTCGACGGTCGCGATAGCGGGCGGAGTAGGCGCAAACGAATATCTTCGTCAACGCATGCAAAAGTATGCCGATAAAAACGGCTTCAAGCTTGTTCTCCCCGATAAAAAGATTTGCACCGACAACGGCGCGATGATAGGGGCAGAGGGATATATACAATACTATTACGGAAAAAAGCAAGGCGACCTTACGGTCAACGCTTGCCCGAGTTTGAAATTATGATAGATCTTCACATTCACACGAAGTTTTCACCCGACGGACATTCCGAAATGGAGGAATATATCAAAAGAGCGATAGAGCTTAATATGCCTGCGATAGGCTTTTCCGAGCATGTCGATTACGACTATTTGCATAGTCCGCTTGAAATGGATACGACCGATTACGAGGCGTTCACAAAACGCTTTTTCGAGCTTAAAGAAAAGTATAAGGGCAAAATCAAACTGCTTTTCGGAGCCGAGACGGGGTATTCTATCCCTGCCGAGAACGATATAAAGGAGTTTTTGGAAAGGTATCCTTTCGATTACGATATAATTTCCACCCATATCGTATACGACGAAGACCCGTGGCTTCAGCCGTATTTTATCGGCAAAACGCCGCACGAGGCTTATACGAGATACTTGGAGTGCGTTCTCGACGCCGTAAAAAGCCCGCTTAACTATCAAACCGTCGCGCATTTCGGCTACGTGTTGAGACAAGCTCCCTACAAAGAGCGCGAGCTTGACTTTGCAACGTACGGAGATTACTTGGACGAAATTCTTTCGACGATAGTCAAAAAAGACAAGGCACTCGAACTTAACACCAAAACGGGCGGCTTGGGAGCTTTTCAGCCCGATCTGAATATCGTAAAAAGATATATCGAACTTGGCGGAAAGAACTTTACTTTCGGTTCCGACGCTCATGAAGCGACAAGACTTGCCGAGAATTATAAAGTCGTCGCCGATACGTTGAAGTCTTTGGGAATAAAATATATCCTGCACTTCGAGAACAGAAAACCCGTTTACGATAAGCTGTAAACTTCGATAGTGCTGTTGGGGCTTTTGGTTGAACTGCCAAGTTTTTTAATAGAACTATTTTAATAGAACAATAAGAGTTTTTTGATAGTACCATTGAATCTTTTTATAGAGGCATTGATTGTCTTGACGAAAGTATTGAGTAATTTGATAAGATTATAAGGCATTTTGTGTAAATTAAAATAAAGATTTAAGTAAATCAAAATAAAGGTTTTTCGTAAATCAAAATAATTATAATTAATATGGCGCTCCGAAAGAATTAGACTTTCGGGGTGCTTTTCAATAATTCTTGCCTCCTTTTGAAGGGAGGTGTCACGGCGTTATAGCGCCGTGACGGAGGGATAGATCAATCCTTCAGTCGTCTAACGACGCCAGCTCCCTTCAAAGGGAGCCTTTGATTTGGCTCATAACAACCTAATAAAAACAAACCAATTCCGAAAAACCGCTAAAAAATATCGAAAAATTTCGCAAAAAGTAGCTATGTGTCGGAAAA
>CAZIPL010000044.1:0-11925 GCA_964541255.1 uncultured Clostridia bacterium
ACAAAGCCTTAGGTTTTCTGTTTAAGTACTGCTCGATATCGAGAATCTTTGCAGCATTTTTGACACGCTTATCGATCTCTTCCTTGTTCATTTTTCGAAGTTTCAAAGCAAATGCCATATTTTCGTATACCGACATATGGGGATAAAGAGCGTAGTTTTGGAAAACCATCGCAATGTCTCTGTCTTTCGACTCAACGTCGTTAACAAGACGTCCGTCGATATAAAGCTCACCTTTCGTGATTTCCTCTAATCCCGCAATCATACGAAGAGTCGTAGACTTTCCGCAGCCCGAGGGACCTACGAAAACGACGAATTCTTTATCTTTTATATCCAAAGTAAAGTCCGATACGGCGGGCTTAGAAACAACTACTTTGCCCTCTTTTTTCTCCGCGCGTTTTTCCTTTGCAGACAATTGGTTATCGTAAATTTTGTAAATGTGACGTAAACTTAAATCAGCCATATTTTTCTCCTTATTATGCCTCTATTATTTCCGCACCGATAAGCTTCGCGTATGCTTTAAGCTCATCGACGTAATCACCCCACGCCAACGCATAGTGGTGAGGAATGCCTTCCTCGATTATGTTATAAATAACGTCTCTGACGGGCTTTTCGAGTCTGACGTTTATCATTGCGCCCGGCGTATACATCTTTGACGGGACGCCCTCGCCCTTTCCGACGAATAAAACGTACTTGCCGTCGATGTCGCAGAACCTTGCAAAAGTGATAACTCCGCCCTTCAAAATCGCGCGAATAGCCGTGCCTTGACCTGCCAAGGGATGATTTGCCATTTCGGGCGAACAATCCTTAGAAATAAGAGACGGCGCCGCATTTCCGCAATGCCAGAACGTTACGTAATTTTCCTCTTCGTTGATGTTTATAAGATCTGTGATAAATCCCGCTTTTCCGCTCAAAATATTCTCGGCAGCGTAAGCAATTCCCGCGTCGACGTCTCCCTCGCAGATAAGATGAACTCCCTCGTCGGCAAGTCTTCCTATAACCGCGCAAGGCGTTGCGTGAAGATTCCCCATTTCAGGCCAGCACTTGAGCGAAGCATAATCATATCCTTGCTCCAAAAAAACCTCTCTCATCGCAAGACAAAGCTTTGCGTGATTTTCAAGATGACCTTCGGGAAGATTCTTTGCAACGGGAATTGTTATCCTCGAAATTTCTTCGTTGACCTCTTTCTCCGAATATCCGTCCATCTTATCGAAAACGACCTTTAAGTCGGTCTCTTCGATCTTGATTCCGAAAGTTCTTCTTATAAGCCCTTCGTTGAACGCCGAGTTATAAAAAGCCGTAGGACGATAGCCCAAAAGCCCGAAAGTAACCTTGCTCATCGCCTTTTTCAAAGCATACGCCGAAAGTATCGCGTCAAGATCTGCTTTCGCTTGCGGCTCGTCTTCGTTCCCTAAGACAAAATGCGTCGTTCCGCCAAGTCTCTTTACGGAGGCGGAATTCATCGTCGCTGCGACAAGGGCGTTAGCCAAAAGCCTGCCTCCGTGAAGTTCCGGTTCACGAAGCGACCAGAAAACAATCGGCACTTTCAGCTCGTCGTAAAGTCCGCATGCGTAATCGTCTCCCGAAAACGCGCCGAAAAGCAACAATACCACGTCTACGCCGAACGATTTGAATTTCTCCGTCGCCTCGGCAAGGGATTTCTTGTCTTCGGCTATATCGTCGGGGAAGCAAAAATCGTATTGAGGGTATGCGTTTTTCACATACTCTTCATATTTCGCCTTTCTTTCGCGAGGAAGTTCTCTCGGCCATCTGCCGGAAACCGTCGTAATAAATCCGATCCTCAATTTCTCTTTCATTTTTCGTCCTTCTTTACATCGTAATACATTTCGATGTTTTGTTTGTATGCCGCTCTGCCGTTTTCTTTGTCCGCTTTTTTCAGCTGTCCCGCACCCATAGGAAATTGATATTTGCCGTCGTAGCGAGAATCCGAATACTCGTCAAAGCCGTCGCACAGCTTTGCAGCCATTTCTTCAATTATTTTGCGGTAGTTTTCTTCATCGATAAGATTTGTCTCTTCATACGGGTCTTTTTCGAGATCGAAGAAAGAATCCTTACCGTCGATATAATTCTTTATCAACTTATACCGCTTGCCTCTTATCATTCTAACCGCGCCGTACTCGGAAAACACCGAAACGTATTCTCTGTCAAAGCATTCTCCTTCAAGCGTTTTTGCGAAAGATTTTCCGCAAGGCTTATCCGAATATCCGATAACGCCGCAAAGTTCCAAAATCGTCGGGAACAAATCAACGTGCGAAACCATATCGTCAACCGTTCGATTCTTCATTCCGCCGCCCGAAATAACAAGCGGCACCTTGACGGATTCTTCGTAAAAATTCTGCGGATACGTTCCGTTGCCTTTACCCCAAACGCCGTGCTGACCGACATTCATACCGTTGTCGCCGGTAAAAATAATCACCGTGTTTTCATATAAACCCAAGGATTTAAGCTCGGAAATGATTCTTCCAAGGGCCTTATCCATTGCCGTTATCGCAGTGAAGTAGCCGCGGATATATTCCCGCCTTTTCTCCTCCGTATCGCCTACAAAAAAGTGATTGACTTGGTTTTTATGAACTGGAGAGTATCTCACGCTTTCGAAATCGCACCCCTCATATAGATCCCAAATTTCCTTAGGATGCTCTTCTTTGTTCCAAGGAGTATGTGGAGCGGTGAAGTGAACGCCGAGATAAAACGGTCTTTCGCTTCTTTTGTTTTTCAAAAAATCTATCGCGTTGTCCGCGATATAGTCCGTGACATACTTTGTATTTGCTTTAATCTTACCGTCGCTAAACGCGTCATAAGACACATAGCTGCAACCGCCGCGAAGCAAAACGTTTCGATAAGTATAGCCTTTTCTTTCTTTGAGCGTGTCGCCGAGGTGATATTTCCCCGACAGCGCGATGTCGTAGCCGTTATCTGCCAGAATATCCGTATAAGTCGTTATCCCGTCAAGATAATCTATAGCCACATTTTCATTGTTTTTTATAGGAGAACGTTCCGCAGAAAACTCGGGGATCTCGTTTATATCGACGTTTCCCGAAATAATCCAGTCGTGCACGCCGTGATAAGACGGCATCGTGCCCGTCAGAATTGACGCCCTCGCAGGCGAACAAACGGGGCTTGCGCAAAAGCAATTTTCATACAAAACCCCGTCGTCGCAAAGCTTGTCTAAATTGGGAGTAATCACGTCTTTGCATTTACGTCCCAGCGCAAAATAGGATTGATCGTCCGTCAAGACGAACAAAATATTCTTTTTCATGCTTTTCCGCAAGATTCGGACAAACGTATAATGTCTTTTACGTCTTCTTTAAGCCTGTCGGAAGCATTTTGCATAGCGATAAAGCTTCTGCCGTTTTTCTCTTCTTCGAGAGCGTCTTTGAGATAATCCATATAAGAAAATCTGATTTGCGTTCCGAAGTTTATCTTCGATATTCCGAGCTTCAACGACTTTTTGATGATGTCGTGATCCATACCCGTGCAACCGTGAAGTACAAGTGGTATGTCCGTAAACTTAGTAACCTCTTCTAAAATATCAAGTCTGATATTGGGTTTTTCGGTATAATAACCGTGAGCATTGCCAATGCCTATCGCAAGGGAATCGGGCTGACAAAGCTCGAGGAATTTCTTTACGTCCTCCACCTTGACGGTGTTAGTCGTTGTCTGCCCCGCCTGAATCTGATCCAAGCGAAGAAGCTCTCCGATTTCCGCCTCAACGGTAACTCCGCGTTCGTGCGCGTATTTTATTACTTCGTTCGTGTTTTTAGCGTTTTCCTCAATAGGAAGAAGGGAACCGTCATACATAACCGCGGTGAAATTCAAATCGACGCAATGCTTGCATATATCGACCGAATCGCCGTGATCGAGATGTATGGCAACGGGAACGGAAACCTTATTTGCCCACCATTTTGCCACCTCATAGAACCAATCATGCCCGGCATAAGCTCCCGTAGAGATATAATGCGCTAAAATAATCGGGCTTTTTTCCTCCTCGGCGGCAAGACAGATCGAACGAATAATGTCATAATTACCGCCCTGCGTATTGATCGCGGGAACGGCGTATCCGCCCTTCCTTGCCTTTATCAACATTTCCTTTGATGTTACTAACATATCATTAACCCTTTACCGCACCTGCAGTTAATCCTTTTACCATATATTTTTGGAAGAAGAAGAATACAAATACCATCGGAAGCGTTCCTACTACCGAGATCGTATTTACAAGCGACCAGTCGTAAGAAAGTTCGCCCAAATACCTTAGCGTAATACCGGTAGAAAGCGTTCTCAACGCGTCGTTCTGAATGAGGGTCGAAGCGTAAAGATAATCGTCCCACGTGGTCAGGAACGAATATATTCCGACCGCAAGAAGACCTGGAACGACAAGAGGAATTACCACCTTGAAAAGGGTATTTACTCTGCCCGAGCCGTCAACGTACGCAGCTTCTTCGATGCCTTTCGGAACCGCGTCGAAGAACGATGCCATAAGTATAATCGAGAAAGGCATCTGACCTGCGGTTATCGAAAGAATAAGTCCCGAAAGTTTGTTCAAAAGTCCCACGCCGCGAAGAAGCGAATAAAGAGAGATAAGTCTCGAAATTACGGGGAACATCTGAGAGAAAATAAGGAACGCGATTACGTATTTGTTCCAATTGATCTTTATTCTCGAAAGCGCATAACCCGCGAAAACCGCGATTATACAAACGAGAACAGCCGAAATTCCCGAAACTATGAAGTTGTTTTTATAGTATACGAAGAACTCCGGATAGTTGTTGAATAGATTTTTATATCCGTCGAACGTGAAATCCTGTGGGAAGAACGTAGGCGGATTGAGATAGCTTTCCATATTGTGCTTGAACGACGTTATGAGCATCCAATAAATAGGGAAAAGCAAGAATAACATAATAACTATGAGAATAAAGTATTTAAGAATATTTATCAATACTTTTTTAGTCGATGCTTTCATATCTTTACTCTCCTTAAGAAACGTCTTCTGCTTTGAAGATCTTGTTGTATAAAAGTACTACGAAGATCATGATTATCATCCAAATCGTCGTAACTGCGGCACCTGCGCCGAAGTCTCTTTCGATGAATGCCTTTTGATAGGAAAGAACCGCAAGAGTAGTCGTCGAGTTATACGGGCCTCCCGAAGTCATCTGCCAAAAGAGCGGGAACTGTTTGAAGTTGTCGATTATCGACATCGAAATGGACGTTTTGATTACGGGCATCATATACGGAATGGTGATTTTGAAAAGTCTCGTCGCTCCGTTTGCTCCGTCTATTTTCGCCGCTTCCATAATGTCTTCGGGCACGTTTTGCAATCCCGCCAACAAAAGCAACGTCATAAGCGGAATTTGTTTCCAAAGCGCAGCTATCGTAATACCGATAAGCGCGGTATCGGTGCTGTTGAGTATTCCGAACTCCTTGACCTTACCGCCTGTAATGATTTCTACAAAATATCTTAAAAGTCCGTATTGGGGCTGATATATCCAAATCCAAACGAGCGCGGAAATTACCGTCGGGACAACCCACGGAGTCATCATTATGCTTCGGAAGAATCTTGCACCCTTAATATTCGAGTTAAGGATTAACGCAAGAGTCATACCTATCGCAAATGACAAAATTACCGTCGAAAGAACGAATTCGAACGTTATCAAAACAGAATTGCCCAAAACGCCTTGCTCGAGAAGATCCGTATAGTTCTTGAAGTTATTCCATTTTGGCGGAATATCTTTGACGATATTGATTATCTTATAATCCGTAAAGCTCTTTATTACCGAGTCGATTATCGGGACGATGATAAACAGCGTTACGACAAGTACCGCAGGAGCAACGAGTATTGCCCAAAATATCTTTTCCCGCACGTTTTTCGACAACGGATTTTTTAGTCTTTTTTCATTTATAACCTTTTCCATTTTTCCGGTTTATCATATTTATTCGGCAATTATCGGGGCGGTATTGCCGCCCCGACAGCCGATTTTGTGTTATAATTACTTAATCTTTTGTTTCAACTTAATAACTTATTTGTTGATGTAAGCAGAAACTTCCTTCTTGAAGTTAGCGATAGCGTCTTCCTTAGTTGCCGTTCCCGAGCAGATTGCGTTTACCATCTTAGCGATTGCGATCTGATAAGCGTCCTGTTTTTCGAACAATACCTCGGACTGGATCTTGCTTGCAGCTTCTTTAGAGGTTTCCAAAATAGGATGCAAGTTGCTGTTCTTCTTGGGGCCGTATGTGTAATAACCGGGCGTAGATTCAGCAAAGTGAGCATAGAATTCGTCGTTATTCAAAAGCCATTCGACAAAAGTCTTTGTTGCTTCTGCTTCCTTGTCGCCGTTGTCTGCTACGTAGAAAGTATGAGCGGAAAGTCCCGTAAGTCCCTGACCGTTTGTTCCCATAGAAGGCATAGCAGCCGTAACAACGTATTCAGCAGCGGTGTTATCTACAGCATAGGTTCCGGAGAATCCCCAAGTCTGGTCAACGTACATAGCTACCTTATCGGTTGCCATCATAGGTCTCAAATCCTTAGGAAGCTGGTTAACCTTTGTCCAACCCTTGTCAACGCAAGACTTGTAGAAGTCGATACACTCGTCAAAGCCCTTGTTTCCGTCGATAGCGAGTTTGCCGTCAGCGTCTGTAATCGTTCCGCCGAATGCATAAACCATAGATTTGATAAAGCTTCCGGGAGCGGTCTTTTCAGCCATGGGGAGCCCCAAAATAACAACGTCGTCATCGCATTTTTCTTTGAGGACTTCACACCAAGCTTCGAGCTCTGCCTGAGTCTTCGGGGGATTGTTGATGTCAAGACCAGCAGCTTCGATAACGCGCTTATTGATCATAAGCGTAAGGCCGGACGTCAAGAAAGGAACGCCGTATACTTCGCCGTTATAATCGAAGCAGTCCATAATGTTAGAGTCGAATTCGCTCAAGAACGCGTTGTCAAATACGTCCGTTACGGGAGACGTAACGCCGTTCGAAGCGAGGATCTGGTTCCAACCGATTTCGCCGTACATAACGTCGATTCTGTCGCCGCCGCCGATACGGTTGATCGCATATGTAAGAACGTCGTTATAAGCAGCGGAAACTACTTCGACCTTAATATGCGGATGCGCGGTCTGGAAATCAGCGATCATTTTATTCCAAAACTCCGTGTGTGCGGTTTCCAAAACAGCGTAGTTGCAGAAGTAAATGGTTACATCTTCGTCCTGAGTATCGGGTTGCTGGCATGCCGCAAGGGAAACAAGCATGGTGAGAGCGAGCAAAACAGCGAGCGCTCTAAGTAACATTTTTTTCATAATTTTCCTCCTCATCAGTGATTTTATCACCGGTTTTCTCTATGTCAGCCCTTTCGGGTTAAACATTCTTGTGTTTTTTGATTTAGTTTATAGATTAATAGTGTTATTAAAGAATAATCGCTTTCGTAAGATTCTTCGGTTCGTCGGGATTATATCCTCTTGTGATAGAAAGGTACGCGCCGAAATATTGCATAGGGATTATGTACTCGCAAAGCGCCGCGCATTCGCAAAGCTTGGATTTAAAGGATACGTCGCAAATCTCCGCGATTTCGTCGGTCAAGCTTCCAAGCGCTACTACCTTTGCCCCGAGCGCTTTAAGCTCTTTTATGAGTCTCAAATCGTCGTCGGCGGTGTTCTTGCTTACGAAATACGCGATAACGGTGTTTTCGTCTGCGATAGAAATCGGGCCGTGGCGATATTCGAGAGAGTAATATACCTCCGTCGGCTCGAGGGACATCTCTTTGACCTTAATAGTACTTTCGCCCGCAAGCCCATAAAACTCGCCGCTGCCTAAGCCTACGAGAAGCTTCGAAGAAACCTCTTTCTCGGCGAACGCTTTCATTTCTCTTTCGAAACGCTCGATGTTCTCGTCAACGTCGTCGGGAAGCTTATTGAGTTCTTCGAGCACTCTTTCGTTGTTCGCAAGCTTTGCCGCAAAATACATCGCGGTATAAAGCATAACCGTGAACGACAACGTCATTACGATGGAGTTTTCGAACATTTCGGGAAGATATAGCGACCACGTCGAATATGTCGTCGAAAAATCGTCGCAAGTTATCTGCAAAGACTTGACGTTTTCCATAGCAACGCCCTTTTTGACTGCGTTCATCGTTTCGGAAGTAGAAGCTACTCTCGTAAACGGCACGAGAAGAACTTTCTCACCGTTCTTGATGTAATACTCCGTGTTTTTGAAAAACTCGTAAGAAGCAAGGTGCATGGACGGAATGTCGTTGAAGCGATTGAAATACGCCGACGCACTTGCCGCAAGGAAGTACGACGTACCGCAGCCTAAGAACAACACCTTGTCGAAATTTTCCTTTCTTACCTCTTCGATAATCGGGGCGAAGCTTTTGAAAAGACCGAGCGTATTTCTCAATCCCTCTTTCTGACGACCGATTTCGCTTAGCGTGAAATGACCTCTTTCCATTTTTCCTCCTAATTTCGCCAATTGTGTTAAACGGTTTGGCGATTTTTGTTGTGAATCTATATATACACACGTGTGTATATCGACAAAAATTTTTGCCGAAAGTATCATTCAGATATATCGGCATTTATGTTTAGCACGTCAACGCTTAGGTACTTTCCCTAACGATCATGCTGGTTTCGAGCTTCACCGTCGGAGTTTCCTCCCCCGCAATTTTCGCACAAATCATTTGTACGGCTGCCTCGGCGATAGCCTTTCTGTTGATTTCTACTGTTGTAAGTCTCGGCGTGGTATATTCGCTGATTCGCGAATTGTCAAAGCCGATAATGGCGACGTCGCTCGGGCATTTCTTCCCTGCGCGCTCGACGGCTTTAAGGCCAAGTAGGCTCATATTGTCGTTTCGTCCTACGATTCCGTCGATATTCCCGCGTGTTTTTATCGCCGCGGCGATTTTTTCGATTGCTTCTTCTTCGCTCGAACAACCCGTGATGACGTTTTCTTTGCCATAGGGATACCCAAGCTCTTTTGCCGCGTCGAGGAAGCCTTTAAGCCTCAAATCGTCCTCCTTAGAGAAGTTTCCGCGGCGGCTTATTCTGTCGATGTAAAGAATATTCTTTCTGCCCTTGTCGTAAAGGTATTTCATCGAGTTTTTCATACCTTGGTTTACGCCCGTATATATCTTGCCCGCTTTCTCGAAAGTCTTGCCGTAATCTCGCATCATAATCAAAACCACGGGAACGTCGTTCGCGATAAGCTGTTCGATATACTCTTCCTTGAAAGAGGCTGAGTTGATAATAATTCCGTCAACCTGACGCGAAACTATGTTATCGACAAAGCTTTGGTCGTTTCGGTTTGCAAGTAGCGAAACGAGATAGCCTTTTTCGTACGCAAGATTGTCCATTTCCTTGACTATCTTGCCGAAATGTTCGTTATCGATCTGGTCGGCGACGAATAGGATGTGATAAGCATTCTTCCCTTTAAGCGCCCTCGCGATGGGGTTAGGACGATATTGCAACTCCTCTATCGCTTGCAAAACCCGCTCTTTTTTATCCTTGCCGACGTATCTGTTGTTGTTGATAACGTACGACACCACGGTTTCGCTTACGCCCGCAAGCTCCGCAACGTCCTTTCTTGTCACATTTTTCTTCATAGCCACCTAAAAATACAGTAATATACACTCGTATGTACATACATTGTATCACATTTTTTTATTATGTCAATACCCTTTCGAAAATTTTTCTCCGCCGTTTTCCGCAATTTTGTATCAAATAATAAAGTAAATACGCCCTTTCGCAGAGCGAGGGGAAAATATAATTGGATTTTCCTCTCGTAGGGCGGCGACACATCTTACGCCGTTAAAGATGTCTTTGAAATGTTTTAATTATTTACACAATTAATGTTCCGTCTGCGAGATCTTTAGCAAGAAACGGAGCAAAATAAAACGGAATTGTCAAAATCTTTTGTTCTGCGTTATAGCCGTAATTATTTTTCGAAATTTTTATTGCGCATTCGAATTTATTGTGTTCCGAGAATTTTTGGAGAGAGTTCAACGTTCCTTTCCCCTTTTTTACGTCGATAGGGAAGAGCTTATTGTTTGATTCTGCGACAAATTCAAATTCTGCCGACGACCTACCTCGCCAATAAAACAATTTAAGTCCCTTTGCTACAAGTTCATTTGCCACAAAATTCTCGAAGAATATTCCCGAAAGTGTATTGTTGCGCTCGCCGGATATGAAAGAAGCTGCGTTTATTCCGCTTTGATACGAAAACATTCCTATATCGCCGAGAAATAGTCGAAAAACGCTCTCATTTTCCGACATAAGAGGCATTGTTATATGCTCTTTCAGTTGAAATGATTGATTGACCACGTGCGCCAAGGTCAACCATTGAATCGACGTAGCAAAATCTCTTGTTTTGCTTTTTTCTTCAATAAGTCCGGGCGAAAAGTTTTTCGACTCTTTATCGAGTTCCTTATATATATTTTGAAACAACGACCGAGAACGCAAAACGGCTTCTCTACTTGCTTGGTATAGATCCATATTTGCGAGGTAATTATCGTACAGCGACTTTAGAATATCCCTCGATTCAATATAACTTCCGTTATCGATATAGGAAGCTATCGCTTCGGGCATACCACCGACAAGTAAATATTTGTAAACCTGCTCCATTGCAAGCTCGTGTATATTGCTCGGCAACGGCTGTTTTTTGTCATATGCCGCTTTAACGGCATCATAAAGGACCTTATTGACATTTAGTAAGAACTCGTCAAATGTCATTGGATATATGGTTAGTTGATCGATTTTCCCTACGGGGAAAAGATATTCCCTGCTTCCTTTTACGCCGCGTTTTTTAGTTTCTCTTTGCAACTTAATGCGAACCATAGAGCCAGTTGCAATAACAGGTATATTGCGAAAATCCTGACAAAAATATTTCAAAGCGGATATAATGTTTGGAGCCTCTTGTATTTCATCGAATATCAAAAGAGTGTTATCAGTGATTTTCTTCCCTTTGATTAGTGAAATATATTCGATAATTTTTTCTGCGTTTGCTGTTTGTTCGCAAAAATCTCGAATTTCATCTTCAATTTTGCAATCAATATAAATGTAATTGCCATTATAATAGTTCTCTGCGAAAAGCGTCTTGACGAGATAAGTTTTCCCAACCTGTCTCGCACCCCAAACTATCAACGGTTTCCTGTTTTTGCTTTGATTCCAATCGATCAATTCCCGCAAAGCGTTGCGTTCCATAAACCGACCTCCGTACATATCTTTTTGTAAAGTATACCATACTGTAAATTATTTTTCAAGTGCTTTTTGAATTATTTGCACCTACAGCAGCGTTTTATCGCATATTATTTGCACCTTTTTGCATATTTTTGCGATTATTTGCACTTACAGCAGTATTTTATCAAGTATTATTTGCACCTAAATTTTGCTTTAGAATCACTCTCAGTCTCGGATCTTCCCAGTAGGGCGGTGGCTTCTCATTGCCGCCGTGATTGATAAAAAATCCGTCCTTATCAATGGCTCCTCTGCGTAAGGGGAGCTGTCATTATGGCACACAATACTAAAGGGATCGTGGCAATTCGTCAATCCCTCAGTCTCGGCATTGCCGAGCCAGCTCCCAACAAAAAAGAGCCTTTTATAAGGTTGTCATTTATTACATTCGGCGGGAGTAGAACCCTCGCCCTACCTTGCCGACGTTTTTATATAACACGCCCTACCACAATTTGCCAACATTCCTACCCGTATGTTGGTGGCATTTATATTCGTAGGGCGGTGGCTCTGCTGCCGCCGTTGGTACAATAATAAATCTGGCAATATAACAGGCTCCCTTAGTAAGGGAGCTGGCGCCGTAGGCGACTGAGGGATTGTTACAAAAAAAAGCGGATAGATTGCTCTATCCGCGATTTTTTGTTTTTTGTGTGGTTCGTTTCCACTGTGTTTGTGGGCTTATTTTCGCCTGTTTGTGAGTTTCGCG
>CAZIPL010000045.1:0-11508 GCA_964541255.1 uncultured Clostridia bacterium
TCTTATGGGCGAGAGATATAAGATGGTTTCTAAGGAGTCCAAAGGACTTTTGCGCGGCGAATACGGAAGACTTCCCGCAGAACCCGATCCCGAGATCGTTAAGAAGATTATCGGCGACGAACCGAGAATCACTCATCGTCCCGCAGACGACATCAAGCCCGAGCTTGATAAGTATCGCGAGGAAATCAAGGAATATTACGAGCAGGAAGAAGACGTTTTGTCTTACGCTTTGTTCCCGCAAGTTGCTCTTAACTTCTTCAAATGGAGAAAAGCTCAGAAAAAGGGCGTAGACGCAACTTTCGATTCCGATAAAATGATTCACACCGTTTAATGAAAACTTCGCTCCGAGGCAAATGCTTTCGGAGCGATTTTTTATATTCAAAAACGAACGGCGTTGAAAGGTTTTGTTTTGTGGTCGATTTCGTTTGCAAAACGGCGCAATTTTTATTATCATATATAAATAAAATAAAATCGGGATTTTTATAGAAAAAATGAGGTTTATTCTGGCAAACGACGACGGGGTTGAAGCCGTCGGAATAAAAACTATTGCAAACTCGTTGAAAAGAAGCGGGCACGACGTTACTGTGGTCGCGCCGTTTGCCAATCGCAGCGGTTTTTCTCATTCGCTTTCCGTAAGGAAAAATATGGGATTTAAAAAGAACGTAGGCGGATATGACGATGGTATCAAGGTATATGCCCTTGACGGAACGCCCGCCGATTGCATAAAGTTTGCCGTACATCACTTCGGAAAAGATTCTTTCGACGTAGTGATTTCGGGAATAAACAACGGTTCTAACATAAGCTACGACACAATGTATTCGGGAACGGTGGGAGCTGCGATGGAGGGAGGTTTACAAGGCTTGCCGTCTTTTGCACTTTCCGTCGGAATCGCAGATAAAGCGGAATGCTTCGAAACGTGCGCGGAGGTGTTTTTGGAGATTTTCCCGAAACTTTATGAAAAATACGATAAATCTTTTATTTACAATATCAACTGTCCCGATTTAGAAAAAAGCCGTATTAAAGGCGTGAAAATGACGAAGCTCGGAAGCATATCTTATGACGAGTCGTATACGCCTGTCGAGATAGAGGGCAAAGAGGGCTTTGTTTTGAAAGGCAATCTCAACCGCGAGCAAACGACGGATCTTACTACCGACGTCGGAGCGTTTTTCGGCGGCTATGTTTCCGTAACGCCTCTTTCGGTCGATAGAACGTGCTATTCCGCTTTGGAGGAACTGCAATGAGGATTTGCGTTATCGGAGGAGGACCGTCGGGAATGATGACGGCGATCGAGTGTGCCAAAAAGGGCAAAGACGTCGTTATCATAGAAAAGAACGAAAAAACGGGCAAAAAGCTTTTTATTACGGGAAAGGGCAGGTGCAACATAACCAACGATTGCGACGAAAAGGAGTTTTTGGATAACATAAACACCAATCGCAAGTTTTTATATTCCGCCGCGTATTCTTATACGTCTGCCAACGCAATGAGCTTTTTTGAGGGGTTGGGCGTGCCGCTTAAAACGGAAAGAGGTAACAGAGTTTTTCCCGTAAGCGACAAGTCGTCGGATATTTTGAAAGCGTATAACAAAGCGCTCGATAAATGCGGAGTAACGGTCAAACTCAACGAAGAAGTGCTCTCGGTTGAGAAATTCGGCGATATTTTCGAGGTCGAAACGAACAAGGGTAAATATAAGTTCGACAAGGTTGTTGTGGCAACGGGCGGAATAACTTACCGTCAAACGGGATCGACGGGAGACGGATATAAATTCGCCGAGAATTTCGGACATAAAATAATAAAGCCTATCGGCGTTTTGAACGGACTTATTACGAAAGAGAAGCCAAATTTAGCGGGATTAACCTTAAAAAACGTTTCCTTTACCGTCGAGAAAAAGGGTAAAGAAATTTTCTCTGAGCTTGGCGAATTGCTCTTTACGCATAAAGGCATTTCAGGCCCCATAGTTTTGACGGCGTCGTCGAAGATTGCGGGCGAAAATATGTCGGAGCTTTCTTCGTATATCGACCTAAAGCCTGCACTTTCTTACGAACAGCTCGACAACAGAATTTTGAGGGATTTCGAAGTAAATAAAAACAAGACGTTCCGTTATGCTCTCGACAAGCTTTTACCTCAAAGGCTCATCGACGAAGTTATTGAAAGAAGCGGAATCGACAGAGAAAAGAGGGTAAATTCCATCACGAAAAAAGAGCGTGAGAAGCTTATCGAGACTCTCAAAAAGTTCAAAGTAACGATAGAACGGCTCGAAGACGACAATCTTGCGATAATAACGAAAGGCGGCGTTGACGTTAAGGCGATTAACCCAAAGACCATGCAATCAAATCTTGTCGAGGGATTGTTTTTTGTCGGAGAGGTTTTGGACGTAGACGCCAAAACGGGCGGTTTTAATTTGCAAATAGCAAACGCCAGCGGCGCTTTGTGCGGTAGATTTTTAGGAGGAGAAGAACAATGACGATCAACATTTGCCTTGACGGTCCGTCGGGCGCGGGAAAAAGCACGGTAGCAAAAAGCGTTGCGAAAAAGCTCGGGATTATGTATCTCGACACGGGCGCGACGTTCAGAGCTTTGGCTGTCAAGGCTATGAGAAAAAACCTAAATATGAAAAACGAGGAAGAGCTCAATGCGTTTTTGAATAGCACGTCGGTGAGCTTGAAGTTTTGCGGCGGCAATATGACGGTTCTTCTCGACGACGAAGACGTTACGGGGCTTATTCGCGAAAACGGAGTATCTAAAATCGCGTCGGATATTTCCGCATACCCCGAAACGAGAGAAAAGCTTATGAAAGATTGGAGACAAATCGCGAGAGAAAATGATGTCATTATGGACGGCAGAGACATCGGAACCGTGGTTTTGCCCGATTCGAAGTATAAATTCTTCTTGACCGCAGATTCGAGAGAGCGCGCGAGAAGACGCTGCGAAGAGCTTAAAGCAAAAGGCGAGATTGTCGATATAGATACTATTCAAAAGCAGATCGAGGAAAGAGATTTTAACGATTCGACGAGAAAGACCGCGCCGCTTAAACAAGCCGAAGACGCCGTTCTTATCGACTCGACGAATATTTCCGCAGACGAGGTTGCAAATATAATTATTACGGCAGTCAAAGAGGGGGAAGCGAAATAATGGTTCTCTATTGGTTTTTGAAAATAATATTTTGGCTCCCCGCAAAGTTTATTTTCCCGACGAAGTTTATTAACAAACAAAAGCTCCCTAAGGGAAAGTGCATAATCGCTTGCAATCACGTTTCGGGCTTAGATCCTTTCGTTTTGGCGCTCTATCTCAATCGCCCGATTTGTTTTATGGCGAAAGCGGATTTTTATAAGCATCCCGTTTTGAGATTTTTCTTGAACACCTTCAAATGCGTTGCGGCAAAAAGAGACGGAAAGGACTTCAAGGCAATAAGAGAAGCCGTAACGCTTTTGGAAAAGGGTTATGCTTTCGGGCTTTTCCCCGAGGGAACGAGGAACTATAAAGATCCCGACCACATTCAAGATTTCAAAAACGGCGTAGCGCTTTTTTCGTTGCAATCGAAAACGCCCGTTATCCCGGTTATCATAAAGAGAAAAACGAGACCTTTCAGAAAAAACTATGTCATTATGGGCGAACCTATCGGCTTTGACGAGTTTTACGGAGAAAGAATCACGAAAGAAAACATAGATTTTGCAAGCGATAAGCTTTGGAACGAAATGGATAAGCTTCAAGACGGCTTCAACAAAATGCTCGCGGAAGAGTATCCGAAAAAGTTCAAATACGAGGCAAGAAGAATAGAAGGACAAGTCGATGACGAAAATAACGGTTGACGAAAACAGCGGCTTTTGTTCGGGCGTCCTTACGGCGGTGAATACCGCGCTTGAAAGCGGCAAAGTTACGACTTTGGGCGAGCTTATACATAACGGCGACGTCATAAAAATGCTTGAAGAAAAGGGAGTCGAAAAAGTAAACGACATAAGCGAAATAAAAACCGAAAAGGTCATAATCCGATCTCACGGGGTTTCGCCGAAAGTACTTGAAGAGCTAAATAAAAGCGGTTTGGAAGTTATCGATTGCACGTGTCCGTTCGTAAAAAAGATTCAGAATATCGTCAAAGAAAAGAGCGAAAATGGCTATGATATAGTAATCTGCGGGAAGAGTACTCACCCCGAGGTTATAGGCATCGCGGGGAATGCGGTAGGTAAGGTTTTTATCGTCGAAAGCGAAGAAGAGCTTGAAAAGCTTGACCTTGGCGATAAGGTTTGCGTTGTTTCGCAGACCACCTTTTCTAAGGATAAATTCAATAAAATCCAAGCATTTTTTGAGAAAAACGAAGTTAAAACAGTTGAGATTTTCAATACAATTTGTTATACTACTCTCAAAAGGCAGTCTTCTGCAAGAGAGCTTGCGAAAAACAGCGACCTTATGGTCGTTATCGGAGATAAAAAAAGCGCGAATACCAACGAGCTTTTCAAAATCTGCAAGGCTTATTGCAAGGACGTAATTTTTTGTCAAAACACTCGCGAGATCGAGAATTTCGATTTTGTGCGTTTTGGAAATATAGGAATTGTCGCAGGCGCATCAACTCCAAAGGAGTTGGTCAAGGAGGTAAAATTGACAATGGAAGAAAAACTTCAGGATTTGCAACCTGAGAAAGTAGCCGACACCAAGGCAGCAGCTACTGACGACATCTCGATGGAAGATGTTATGTCCAGCCTGGAAAAGAAAAAAGAATTCAAGAGGGGGCAAATTATTGAATGTACAATAGAGTCAGTCGCTGACGACGGACTTCACTTGTCGATTCCTTCTGCTAAGACAGAAGTACTTCTTCCCAAAGAAGAAATCAGCCTTGACGGTACTTACGATAAAGACGCCTTCAAGGTCGGCGAGAAGCTTAGAGTAAAAGTTTTGTCCAACGACGGAAAACTTTTGATTTCTTTGAAAGCTATCGAAGAAGAGCTTAAAGCTGACGAAAGCGTTCAGGAACTCATCGACGGAAAGCCTCTCACGATGTCATCCCACCACAAGAACAAAGGTGGTTTGAGAGGCAGAATCGGAACTTATAACGTATTCGTACCCAGCTCTCAGATCAGAGTCGGATATGTAAACGAAAAAGATTTCGATAAATATATCGATAAACCTCTGACGCTCAGAGTTATCAAGACCGACGCTGAAAAGAAAGAGCTCGTTGCTTCCGCAAGAGTACTCCTCGAAGAAGCAAGAAAAGAGAAAGAAGACTCATTCTGGTCTAAGATCGTTGTCGGCGAAACCGTCAACGGTAAGGTTATGAGATTCACGTCTTTCGGCGCATTCGTTTCCGTAGACGGATTCGATTGCCTCGCTCACATCTCCGATTTGTCTTGGGATAACATCAAGACTTGTGACGAAGTTCTTACTATCGGCGAGTCTTACGACTTCAAGGTATTGAAGGCTGACAGAGAGACCAACAAGGTTTCTTTGGGACTTAAACAGCTCACGAAACGTCCTATCGATATTATCGCTGAGAAATATCCCGAGGGAACGATTCTTAAAGGTAAGGTAACAAGACTTAAAGCGTTCGGCGCATTCATCGAAATCGAACCCGGCGTTGAAGGTCTCGTACATATCTCTCAGGTATCTCACACTTATGTTGACAACATCGCTCACGCATTGCAAGAGGGTGAAGAGGTTGACGTTAAGGTTATCGGCGTAGATACCGCTAAGAGCAAGATCAACCTTTCTATCAAGGCGCTTCTTCCTGAACCTGAAAGACCGGCAAGAGAAGAAAAGCCCGAAAGAGAACGTCGTCCCAGAAAGTCTAACGGAGACGAAAGAGCTAAACGCGAAGACGAACTTACCAACTGGGTAACGGGCGACAGCGGAGCTTCTATCGCAGACCTTCTCGCAAAGATGGAAAACAACTAATAAAAATTTAGAGTCCGAAAAAATCGGACTCTTTTTTGTTTGTTAAACGATACTTGTGGATTATCGATATAAAAATCAATAGCGAGACTATCAACGGATATATAAAAACAAGAATTATAGCCAAACAAATAGATAAACGGGATTGACTTAGAAAAGTTAATCCCGTTTTTATTATCGTTATTTATAAGAATATATTTTGTTTTATCTGTCTCTTCTTCTGAATCCGCCGATAATAATCAAAAAGCGGAAGAAGTACAAAAGGGACGTCAAGAACGACGCGATATAAGTAAGCGCCGCCGCATCGAGAACCGCACTTGCACCGCGGCATTCTTCTTTCGTTAAGATTCCGTATTCGACGAGATTTTGTTTCGCGCGTTTCGAAGCATTGAATTCGACAGGGAGTGTAACAAACGCGAAAAGGGTGGAAAGCCCGTAAAGAATAATCGAAAGATTGATGATGAAGTTTGCGATATTAGACGAGCTTCCGCTGCTTCCGATTCCAACCCATTCGAGAAGAATTCCGATAATAAGTAGCGGCATAAAAGCTCTTGTGCCGAAGTTGACTGCGGGAACGAGCGCACTTCTGAGCTTCATCGGGAAGTATCCCTCTTTTTGTTGCATAACGTGACCTATTTCGTGAGCTGCAACGCCAAGTGCGGCGATTGAGGTTGAATTATAAGTCGATTGCGATAGGCTTACTATGTCTGTCGCGGGGTTGTAGTTGTCCGTCAAATTGCCTCTTACGGGCTTTATTCCGACTCCGTAAATGCCGGCTTTGCCCATCATTTCTTTTGCCATCATGGCGGCGGAAATACCGCTTTGCGAATATACTCTCGAATATCTCGAATAGGTCGTAGATACTTTGATTTGAGCGTATATTCCAAGTAAGATCCCGGGGAGCAGTATAAGAACCGACCACGGACCGAATATTAAAATATCCCAAAGCATAAGTTGTCCTCTTTATTATTATTTGGGCAGACGTATATGCCGTTTTTGAAAAAGCGTTTGTTTTTATAAACGCCTTTCGAAAAAAGGAAGCTCGACTGCCTTATATATTTTACTATAATGCGCGGATAATGTCAAATCAGTCGATTATGTTATTGACTTTGCCGTTTTGCGACTGCACTTCAAAGCTTTTTCCTAAAGACATAAAAACTCTTTTTCCGTCAAAGCCGATAATGTCGCCGTCGCCGATAAAGCTTTTGATTTTCTTCACGTCGCTTGCGTCGAAATCGTCGGACAATAATTCCGAAGCGTTTTCGTCGCTTCCGTAAAGAACTCTTTCGATGAAAGCAACCGCAAAGGTTTTTGAAGTGAAATTTCCTTTTCTTGAAAGCTCCGTTTCGGTTTTTGTTATCGAGTATGTTTTCCCCGAAAGCAAATAGTCTGTTTTCACGACAATGCCCTCCGAAGTTTCCGTTTCAAAAACTATCGATAGCGTGTTATTAAAAAGGGTCGCGGTCGTATATAAAATCAGGTCGGAGGAGATAAAGTCTTTGTCGTAGCAAACGATATATAGCCCCTCGTTTGTTTTTACTACGATTCCGTTATCGCAAAACAAAAAGCTTGTTTTTTCGAAAGCCGGAAGCGAAATGAATTTCTCGTTGTTTTCTATAACGGCATATTGCACGCCTTTTGATAAAACGACGGAAGCCGTTATCGACATTCCGAACACTTTTTTCGAAACGGTAGAAATAATCGCGTCTTGCGTTTGTTTTTGCGGCGATAGCAAAAAGCCGTTCTTGAATTTTGTTGCGGTTATGTTTTTCGATGTTGTTTTTCCATTAGAAAAACTCGCGGAAAATTCTCCGAAACGTGAACGGCAAAATATTTCGAAGTTGCTTTTCGAAACGTCAAATGATCTTATATTTTTCGGGAAAGCTATGCCGTTTAGTTCGAAATATGAAATATCGTCGCTTAAAAATAACTCCATATAATATTTTGTGCGAAAAAGCCAATATATAGAACCGAAATTTTTTGAATTATTTTTTGAAAACCGTAGTCGAATGTGTAAAAATATTTATCTATGTCGAAATGGACAAAAATACACTTTAAGGCTTAATCGGGTGAGACTATCAATGGATATCGATGAATAAAACTATCGAATATGTCAATAACATAATCGTAATCTAAAAAGAAAGAAAACAAAAGGAGTTTTATGAAAAGAGGCTGGACGAAAAAAGAGAGGAAAGAGCTTATGCGAACGGTTGTCGAGAAAAAGTCAAACGGACTTCCGATAAGGTGCGCGTTCGAAGAGTTTGCTAAGAAAAGCGCTCGTAAGCCCGATTCGGTGAGAAATTATTATTATGCTTGCCTTGCCGCGGCTGATTTCTATCCCGAGGGCATAACCAAAAAAGAGGTCAATGTTTTTACGCAAAAAGAAGCCGAAAGGCTTGTTTGTGACATTTTGAGACTTTGCGCGCAAGGTTCTTCCGTCAAAGGCGCGATAAGTCGGCTTACGGGCGATAGTAAAAAGCGCCTACGCTATCAAAACAAATTCAGAAGCCTTGTCAAGGCGAAAAGCCCGATTGTTTTTGCCGCAATGGAAAAACAAAAAGAATCGTCTTTATATTACAACCCTTTCACGAAAAAGGTCGTCGAGATAGAAAAATCGATAAAAACGCTTGTTAGCTCCGACTTTCCCACAAAGCTCGAGGTCGCGGAATATCTTTCAATGCTCGAAAAAGAGGCGGCGGATAGACGAGATCTTGCCGAGATGCATTGAAAGTCGTGTCCGATTGAGTCTCAAAGTCGTCTTTTTGTGTGTTCAAATCTTTTTAATAGTATTATCAATCGAAAAAATCCGAACAAAGTTCATATAAGTTTTATTAAGTATACTTTAAAAAAGTTGCGCGAAGAAAATAGTCTGAGAATTTTTTCGGTTTAGTCGAATAAAAACGCATATATATGTCAACAACGATGTTATGAGAAAGTTTTGTATATCATTTATATCGATGTTGGTTTTAGTTGTTTCTCTTTTTTCCGGTTGTGAAAAAAGCGTCGCGGTTTCGGGATTATATCTTGAAGAGAGCGAGATTATTCTTGCGGTTGGCGAAAAAGCGTATGTTTCCGCTCACGTTCTTCCCGAGACTTCGACGGATAAAAAGCTCGATTACAGCTCTTCCGACGAAGACATTGCCGACGTAAAAAACGGCATAATATACGGAAAAAGCGTTGGGGATTGCAAGATAGTCGTTTCGACGAAAGACGGCGGGTTCGAAAAAAGCGTTGACGTTAAGGTTGTCGATAACGTTTTGACGGTGTCGAAAGGGTACGGAATCACCGATAAACTATATGGCAAATATCGCTTTAAGACGATTGCCGAAGCGCTCGCCGCCGCGGAGGACGGCGATGTCATTAAGGTTGAAAGCGGTGTTTATAGAGAATATGTCAATCTCACGAAAAACATAACGCTTTTCGGCGACGGCGCGTCGATAGTCGGAACGGTGGCGATAGGAAGCCCCGCGCTCGAAACGCCCGTTCGAGAGGTAGTCATTTCGGATATCGATTTTGTTTATAACGGAGTAACGCCTTGTATCGTTATCGGAGGAGAGTCGAGAAACGTCGTTATTTCAGACTGCGATTTCTATTCCGAATATTCTCTCGGTTATGCCGTTTCGACGGATAAAACGGGCGAATCTTCAGCTCTTTCGGCGATTAAGATTCTAAGTTCCACCTTTGAGGGATTTGAGAACGCCGTGAGGTTCAATAAATACGTCGCAAAATGCGAGCTTAACGAGATTGTTGTTAAAAATACCAAGTGCGCCGTCTATCTCGAGGGCAGTCAAAAGACCACAATAAAGAATTCCGATTTTGTAAATTCAGGCTTTTTCCGTTTGAAAGCGGCGAGAGTTTTGCCCTCCGATTTTGTGTTAGAAGGAAATATTGTCGAAAGCGGCTATCGAGACGATCCTATTATCGTAGCTAAAAGCGGAGACTTAGAAAAGAATTGCAAAATCGACCTTTCTAAAAATACCTTCTTCGGAAAGATTGTTTCGGAAATGAACGACGAAGAGATTTCTGCTCTTAAAGAAAAGATCGACGTCAAAAACGAGACGACGGGAGAGGGGGATTACGAAGCGTTCGTTTTCAAAAAGAAAAAGCTTATGTGAGACAAGGTTTTAATTAAAAATATAAATCAAATAAGGCAAAGCTCGGTGAAGTATTATTAGATTGCGATAAGAAAAGATTTGTCTATCACGCAAAAACGCCTATGAGTCTCAATCGGTTCGGTCTTCGATGAATATCAATTGATAGTCTTGTAAATTAGTTTATTTCAATCGGCTTAAAAAATATGCCGAAAACTTTCGCGATGCAAGAAGTGACAGACTTGCTTGCAAGGTTTTATAACTTCGCCGAGTTTCAAGCTAAAATTAAGGCTGCAATTATGATTTAATACGCATATTTAGAAAACGCACTTCTTTTTTTTGAAGTGCGTTTTGCGTTTTTAGTTTACTTTTTCTGTTTTGAATATCTTTTGAAGAGGCTTAAAAAGCGCTATGATAAATGCCGAATTGATTGCTCCTTTAAGCATATTAAAGGGAATGAGCGCGGGGAGAAAAAGCTTCACGACCTCGCTTCTTTCCGTGTCGGTATATAGTGGGGTTAATAGATAATTCCAAAGAAGCATAACGACCGTCATAACGATTGTCGCCGTGATAAGCCCGATTATAGCGCCCTTAAAACCTTTTATTCTTCGATAGATAAGTGTTGCAGGGAGCGTGAAAGAAATCGCCGCGATGACGTTCATCAAAAAGCCGATAACGCCGCTTCCGTTACGCGTAAAGAATTCGAGAAGAGGTGTGATTATCGAAATGATAATGCAAGGAATCGGACCCAACATAAATCCGCCGAGAGTCATTATGACGTCTTTCGGGTCGTACTTCAAAAATGGCGCGGCGGGGATTACGGGGAAGTGAATGAAGTATGCCGCAACGTACGACAACGCTACGAACATAGCAGTCAAAACGATTTTCTTCGTTGAATTTTTCATAATAAAAACGCTCCGAAAATCGGGGCGTCAAAAGCCGAAAAAATTCTCCCGTCCGGACTATACCGTCGGCTTCGGAATTACACCGAATCAAGCTTTCGCTTCGCGGGCTGTCACCGCCGGT
The DNA here is from genome assembly GCA_964541255.1 of uncultured Clostridia bacterium. Taxonomy (GTDB): domain Bacteria; phylum Bacillota; class Clostridia; order Christensenellales; family CAMQZB01; genus CAYOSU01. The sequence continues at coordinate 10,995 of CAZIPL010000045.1, forward strand.
GGGGAATTGCACCCCGCCCCGAAATGATTTATTTTTTGATATTATATATCAATCGTTTTTGCTTGTCAATATATTTGTAGGAAGCTTTGTTTCGACGGTTTTCTCTAAAAAGAGATTTTGCAATCGAAGATATGCGTAAAGAAGCGATTAATTTTGATTGTATGCTTTTTCTAAATGCGATTATAAATATTTTTTATCAATATTATCCAAAACAATTGCATTTTTATTCATAATGGTGTATAATATCGCAAATACTTTATTGAGATAAAGTGAATTTGCTAAAAGGAGACAGGTATATGGAATTTTCTACGAATTCGCCTATACTATATATTCTCTCGGTCGTCGTGGTAATTTTCGTCACGGTGATGTGTTTGGTCTTTATGGTCAACGCATACAAAGAGGGACAAAGGCGCGGAATGAGTAAAGAAAAGCTCAAAAAAATAATTACGTCTTCGGCTGTTTTCACGATAGCTCCGTCTATCGCGATACTTTTGACGGTATTGACTCTTGCAGG
>CAZIPL010000046.1:0-11412 GCA_964541255.1 uncultured Clostridia bacterium
TACCGCCTGATTTACCTTTTCGCCGAGATAGCTTTCCGCGTCGTTTTTAAGCTTTGTCAATATCATAGCGGAAATTTCCTGCGGCGTATATGCCTTTCCGTCTACGTGTACTCTGTAATCCGTACCCATTTCGCGCTTGATGGACGAAACGGTTCTGTCGGGGTTAGCAACAGCCTGACGCTTTGCAACCTGACCTACCAATCTTTCTCCGTCGGCTTTGAAGCCTACTACGGAAGCAGTCGTTCTTGCACCCTCTGCATTCGTGATTACGACGGGTTCACCGCCTTCCATAACCGCTACGCAAGAGTTAGTCGTTCCTAAGTCGATACCTATAATTTTACTCATAATATATATCCTCCGATTTTTTATCTTTTTTATTCGATACGCAAATTATTTTGCGACCTTGACAAAACTATATCTGATTACCTTACCGTCCATGGTATATCCTTTCTGGAACACCTCGACGCATTTGTCTACGTCTTCAGGCTTTTCCGCTTCGCATTGCATTACCGCGTTGTGAAGTTCGGGATCGAACGATGCGTTCAAAGCTTCTATTTCGACGACGTTTAGCTTTCTCAAAATCTCGTCAAACTGCTTTTTGATCAGTTCCACGCCCTTTCTCGAGCTTTCATCGGCAATCGACGCTATCGCTCTTTCGATATTATCCTCAACCGCAAGGAAGCTCTTTATAACCTCAATCTTTCCGTCGGCGTAGCTTGTCGATACCGCCGTTGCGTTTCTGCGCTTGAAGTTATCGAAATCCGCCGCAAGCCTCATATACGTTTCGTCCGAAACTTTTCCGACGGCTTTTGCTTCCAGCTCGCTCGTCTTATTCTCAAGCTCTTTGACCTTGTTTTCAAGCTCGGTGTTTTGCTCGTTAAGCTCTTTGACGAGAGACTTGATTATTTCATACTGCCCCGAAAGCTTTTCGAAAGCTTTATCTTTTTCTTCGCTCGTAAGCTTTTTGAATTCTTCCGAAACCGTTTCGGCGTTTACGTTTTCTTTCTCGTTTTCTTTTTTCTTCTTTTCTGACATTTCTGCTCCGATTTAATCTTTGTTTTCGTCGTCACTCAATACTTCCCTTATTCCGTTAAGTACCTTTATGACTTTGTTATAATCCATTCTCGTAGGTCCTATTACTCCGAACGTTCCGAGATCTTTATCGCCCTGCGTGTAATGTGCCGTGACGACCGTGAAGTCTTTCGGGATCTCTTCGCTTTCGCCGCCGAACGTAACCGCTATATCGACGTTGCCGTCGCCAACCGACAAAAGCTCTTTGATAGTTTCTTTCGAATCTATCACCGAAAGGAAATCCTTGACGTTTTTGATGTTGCTGTATTCGGGGTGAGAGAATATCTTCGACTCGCCCTCCAAAAGCACGCTACCTTTTCGAGAGGATCTTTCTCTCATTGCTTCGAATATCCTCGAGAACAACTCTTTGAACTCCGAAAATTCCTCTTTGATAAGCTCCGACAAATCGTCGAGCTCGTCAAACGTCTTTCCGATAAGCTTGCGAGAGAGTATCTTTTCTGCGGACGCAACATAGTTTTCTCCTTTGAGGAAGTTCCCGTAAATACGGAAGTCGTTAACCTCTCCGCCCGCCATTACGGCGATCATTACTATCACGTTGTCGGAAATCTTAACAAGCTTTACCGACGCTATCGTATCGTCCTCTCCGCCCTTTATCGAAGCAACCGACGTGTAATTCGTCATGTCCGAAAGAACTTTGACAACTTGATTTGCGATATATTCCGTCTCTCTGACGTTGGACGTGAAGTATTCCTTGATCTCTTTAAGCTCGCTTTCCGACGCGCGAGTGCTATCAACAAGCTCGTCGATATACATCTTATAGGCAAGGTTTGTCGGCACTCTTCCGGCCGACGTATGCGGATGCGACAAAAGTCCCATCTCTTCGAGAGAGGCAAGTTCGTTCCTTATCGTCGCGGGAGAAAGCTCTGAAAAATACGTTTCCTGAATCGCTTTGCTTCCGATCGGCGTGGCATTCTCGATATATTCGTCGATTACCGCTTGCAAAATCTTTTTTCGCCTATCCGATAACATCTTACATCCTCCTCGTTAATTTTAGTTTTGGCACTCTTTTAGTTCGAGTGCTAAACTTTGATTATAATTTAGCACTCTCACCGCGAGACTGTCAACTTTTTGGAAGTACTTTTTCGGAAAAATCGAAACATTTTTATAAAAAACATAATTTTTCCGCTTTTTTGCCGTATAGATACCGAAATTTGATTTTATAATCTATAAGAAGTAAATGCTTTGTCTAACGCCAAATCATTTTGCAAACGCTTCGCTTTTGCTACGAACCTATCGTTTCGCGCTTCTTAGCTTGAAATGTAGCGAAGTTCCAAACCCTTGCAAGCAAAATAGAAACTTCTTGTATTATAACTAATCGTTGAAATACTGCGAAGTCGTAAACCCTTGCAAGCAAGTTTCCGACTTCTTGTATTATAATTCAAATAATATTATACTTCTATTATATCCTTATTATATAAAGAAGCTATAAAGGAGAAAATATGAAACACATTAAAATTATCGCAAGCGTATTACTTATAGTCGCTCTACTTTCTTTTTGCGGTTGCGAAAAAAAGCCCGACACCCCGGGAGGATTTCCAAACGGCGGATTTGGCGGACAAAACGCGGTTGACGTTACGGAATATTCAGTCGTTTCGGCGGAGGATTATTTGATAAAAGATTTGACAGACGTTTCCGCTTCCCCCGATTACGACGAGAACGCGGAAAATTGTTACAAGATAAATCTTTCAACAATTAAAAGCGAAGACCTCTCATCCGTAACGGCGTATTCATATAAAAACAACGAGCTTAGGATAAAAGCGGGCGGCGTTTTTGTTTTGAGCGGAACGTTTGACGGGACGATTACGGTTGACGGAATAGACGATCGCGTTCAAATCGTATTAAACGGAGTCACCATTTCAACGACAAAAGACCAAAACAGCGCGGCAATCGTTTTCAAAAAGCCCGACAACGACGAAGCCGAGAGAGTTCTTACGGTAAAAAGCGGTACTACGAACACCCTTTCGGACAGCACGGGTGACGACGCAGACGGCGACGGAGCGGTTATTCAAGCGAAGAAACGTTCAGTTGTCGTCAACGGAAGCGGAATTTTGAATCTTGTTTGCAACGGCGAAAAAACGTGCGGCATTAAGGTCAAAAAAACGCTTGTTGTCGATGGTGCGACGATAAACGTTTCGAATGCCAAAAAATCGGGCATCAAAGCGGACGAAAAAATCATCATTAAAAACTCCGATATAACAGTTTCTGCAGACGGAGACGGAATCAAAACGGATATGGAGCCCGAAAGTGCGGAAGACGCGGAGAAATATTCTTCCAAAATCAAGTACGGATATATCTACATCGAAAACTCCGACATAGATATTACGTCGGGCGACGACGGAATTTCGGCTAACAGCTGTTTATATATAGCTAACAGCGACGAAAACCTTATCAAAATCAAGACAAACGGCGGAGCGCCGAATAAAGTTACCGAAAACTCTTCCGATAACGCCGACGGCAAAGCGCTCAAAACGGACGGGATCGAATTCGAAGACACTCTCTACACGGCAGACTATGAACAAAACTACGGGCTTGTCATAACGGGCGGACGTTTCGAGATAGATTCCAACGACGACGCGATTCATTCAAAAGGCAACGTAATAATATCGGGCGGAACTCTGAATATTTCGTCGGGCGACGACGGAATACACGCAGAATATCTCACTAAGATAACAGGCGGAAATATCGTTATAAACAAATCCTACGAAGGCATCGAGGGTGCGACGGTCGAAATCTTGGGCGGAAATATCGACGTCGTTTCAACCGACGACGGAATCAATGCCGCAAACGCCGACCTTGGGAATTACGCGTTCTATATCCTTATTGCGGGCGGCGACATCGACGTTGACGCAGACGGCGACGGACTCGACAGCAACGGCACGCTCAAAATCACGGGCGGAGATTTGCGCGTTTTGGGACCTACCGACAACTTCAATTCGGCGCTTGACGCAGACACGGGAATTATCATAACGGGCGGCAACATTTGCGCCGTCGGAAGCTCGGGTATGGTAGAAACGCCGTCGGATAAATCGACGCAATGCTTTATCGTTTTGAACCTTACATCCGCGCAAAGCAAAAACACTACGATTACCGTCGAAAACTCCAAGGGCGAAAAGGTCTTCGAGCTAACCCCTACGAAAAAATATCAATCGATAATATTGAGCCTAAATTCTTTTAAGCAAAACGAAAGCTATACCGTAAAGGTCGACGACGAGTCTTTCGACGCAACCCTTTCTTCTATCGGAACGACTCTCGGAAAACAAAACAACGGTTTTATGCCGAACTTTAAGCCTAACGGAAACCAAAAAGATATGCCCGACGATATGCCGGAAAACTTTGATCCGAATAATATGCCAAACGGCGATTTCAATCCGAATGACTTGCCCGACGATTTCGACCCAAATAATATGCCAAGTGACTTGCCGAACGGCTTTAATCCGGAAAATATGCCCGATGATATGCCTAATGACTTTGACGGAGGAAACGGCTTTAAGCCCGATAAAAAGCCCGACGACGTAAAATAAAATCACAAAACAAAACAATAAAGAGCCTATCGAAAACTTCAAGCAATGCTTTTGCCAAAACGTTTTCAAAAGGCTCTTTTTATACTATTCTTCGTATTCGTTCTCTTAATAAACTTCGAGAAATAGATAACAGTTATATATTCTTGCAAGAAAACTTATCCCTATCAAAAAATACAATTATGATACATTAGATTTGACTAAATCACTTATCTATTGATAGTCTCGCAATTGAGTTTTTACGGCACATCAAAATCGTAACTTTTGGTATTTATAGCAAAGCTTTAAGTAGTTGTGTTAGAAATTATTTGCAAAGGTTTGACAATTTCGCAAATAAAAGCCAATGATGTTCAATCGGGCGAGACTCAATCCAAAAGCTCTGCCGTTATCGCACTTCCGACGGAAAAATATTCGCTTTTTATCGCGACTTTGTCATTAGTTATATCGAGGAATTTTTCTATCTTTTTGATTTTCTCTTCCTTTTCCCTCAAAAAGCTTTTATTAAATCTTTTTTCGAAATCCTTCAAGTTTACGCCGTCGCTTGTTCGAAGCGCCAGCATTATATATTCTTCCTCGAAGTCTTTCTCGCTCATTTCTTCTTCTAAAAGCTCGTTTTCGGGATTGTCTATATAGTCGAAAAGATTCGAAGTATTATAAAACCGCTTATTGCCAAAAAGCGAATGAGCCGAAAGACCGATCCCGATATAGTTTTTCATTTGCCAATATCCGAAATTATGTTGCGATCTTTTACCGTTTTTTGCAAAATTAGATACTTCGTAACGCATATACCCGTTTTTTTCAAGATAATCGACCGCAAAGTCGTATACTTCCGCACTCTCGTCATCGGAAAGAGGAATATATTCTCCCTCTTCGACAAGCTTTTTGAGCTTCGTCCCGTCTTCTATTATCAGCATATACGCCGATATATGCGAAACGTTTAGGTTTATTGCCTTGTCAAGGTTCTCTTTCACGCGTTTTTCGCTTTGGTTTTCAAGACCGAGCATTAGGTCTATCGACACGTTATCGAAGTATTTTTTCGCCGTTTTTACGCTATCTTCCGCCTTTTTCCCGCTATGAATTCTGCCTAATTTTTTCAAATCGTCGTCAAAAAAGGACTGTACTCCGATACTTATGCGATTAAAGCCCGCTTTTTTTAGCATAATAAGCTTTTCTTCGTCGAACGTTTCGGGGTTGGCTTCGACGGTGATTTCCGCGTTGTCGGCTATTTCGAAAGACTCTTTGATTTTCTCAAGCGTTTTGACGATATATTTCGTTTCTATCGCAGTCGGAGTTCCGCCGCCGAAGTATATACTTTCAACCTTTTCTCTCCCATACCTTTTGGCTTTTTCTTCTATTTCTGCATTTGCCGCCGAAAAGTATCGCATAATAAATTCGTCCTTGTTTTCAAAGGACGAAAAATCGCAATATTTGCATTTTTTTACGCAAAAAGGCGTGTGAAAATATATCAGCATTTATCTGCTTCCTTTGGCTTCAACCAAAGATTTTTTTCGATACGGGGCGTTTCTTCTATATCAAAAACGCACCGTATTGTTACTTAGCTTTATATTGAAAAAGGCTTTTATCTCAGAAAAGCCTTATCTCATTTTACCTCAAAACTTCTCCAAGAAAATTACATCTTGTCGGGGACTTCGATTCCCAAAAGAGCCAAACCTTGTTTAATTACTTTAGCGGTTGCTTTCGTAAGTGCAAGACGGAAGTTCTTCGTATTGTCGTCCGCCGACAATATCGGGCAATCGAAGTAGAATTTGTTATAGCATTTCGCTATATCGAGAAGCTTTCTCGTGACGAAGCTCGGTTCAGATTTTTCCATTGCGGAAACGATAATATCGGGGAATTGCGAAATGTTTTTGATAAGCTCGAATTCTGTTTCGTTTACTTCCTTTACCTCATATTCGCCGATACTTCCCGCTTTTGTCAAAACGGAGTTCGCACGCGCATAGGTATATTGCATATAGGGCGCGGATTCTCCCTCGAAAGAAAGAACTTTGTCATAGGAAAAGACTATGTCCTTGATTCGGTTGTTTACTAAGGGTGAGAAAATGACAGCGCCTACGCCAACCTTTCTCGCAATTTCGTCCTTATCCTCGAGGTTGGGGTTTTTCTCGGTGATAATCTCTTTTGCCTTGGCTATCGCCGTATCTATAACGTCGTCAAGGAAAACGACGTTGCCGTGTCTTGTCGAAAGAGTGCCGCTTTCAAGCGAAACCATTCCGTATGCGACATGCTCCATTTTGTCGGCATAGGGTTTTCCCATAAGCTCCATAACCTTGAAAATCTGCTTGAAGTGCAGGTTCTGCTGATAAGCAACGACATATAAGCACTTATCGAAATTATAAGTGTTATAGCGATATTCAGCCGCCGCCAAGTCGCGCGTTGCGTAAAGCGTCGCGCCGTCGGAACGCAAGATTATGCAAGGAGGCATATTGTATTCCGAAAGATCGACTATCTGCGCGCCCTCGGACTCTACGAGAAGATTTTTCTCTCTCAATTCGTCGATGACGGGCTGCATTTTGTCATTATAGAAGCTTTCGCCGTTATAGCTATCGAACTTAACGCCAAGCTTGTCGTAGGTCTTTCCGACCTCTTTGAGGGTGATCTCTTTGAAGAAATTGAAAAGCTGCAATTCCTCTTCTCCGCCGTCCTCAATGGCTTTGAAATACGCTCTCGCCTCGTCGTTGAGAGACGGGTCTTTTTCTGCTTCGTCGTGGAACTTGACATATATTTTCAAAAGCTCTCTGACTCCGCCTTTCTCGATCTCTTCGCGATTGCCCCAACGCTTATATGCGGAAATGAGTTTTCCGAACTGCGTTCCCCAGTCTCCGAGGTGGTTTATCGAAACGGTGTTATATCCTAAATATTTATATATTCTGCAAAGAGCCGCACCCAAAACGGTCGTCGAAAGATGACCGATGTGGAAAGGCTTTGCGATGTTTATGGAAGAATAGTCAAGGCAGATAGTCTTACCATTTCCCATATCCGAAGCGCCGTAGTTTTCTACGCTCAAAACGTCGCTTATTACCTCTCTCGCCTCGACGGCTTTATCGAGCTTGAAGTTGAGATAGCCGTTCGTCGCGGAAACGCTTTCGAACGTATCGTCGCCGTCAAAGCACGAAACAAGCGAATCCGCAATCATGACGGGGCTTTTTCTCAAAATTTTAGCGAACTTAAAGCACGGAACGGTGTAATCCGCAAGAGGATTCTGCGAAAGCTGACAGCAGCCTTCGAATATACCTTCGGGTGCGCCGTCGAAGGTTAATTTGCTTTCAATATAAGAGGGATAATTTTTCATAACTTCTTCCTTATTGTTCTTTTTACCAAGCTATTTTATCATAATAGTTAGGAGATTATCAAATATTTTGGCTATTTCTTTGCTTTTTTTATTTTTTTATTATATACTTTCTTTCGAATAAAATATTTCGGAGATGTAAAAATGAAATTAGGCGTAGTAGGATTGCCAAACGTAGGCAAAAGCACTCTCTTTAACGCAATAACGAAAGCAGGCGCGGAATCTGCGAATTATCCTTTCTGCACGATCGAGCCTAACGTCGGCATAGTCGACGTTCCCGACGAAAGACTTTATAAGCTCGCGGCACTATACAACAGCAAAAAAATCACACCGACGCAAATCGAGTTCGTAGACATCGCAGGACTTGTTAAAGGCGCAAGCCGCGGCGAAGGCTTGGGTAACAAGTTCCTTTCGAACATCCGCGAATGCGACGCTATCGTTCACGTAGTAAGATGCTTCGACGACACGAACATCACTCACGTTGACGGCTCGGTCGATCCCGTGAGAGATATGGACACAATCAACATCGAGCTTATTTTGGCAGACCTTGAAACGGCGCAAAAGCGTTACGACAAAGCTGTCAATATGAGAAAATCGGGAGACAAAAAATACGACATCGAGGCGGCGCTTATCAAGCGAATAATCGAACAGCTCGAAAACGAAAAACCCGTTCGCACGATGGAGTTCGACGACGAAGAAAAAGCCTTCGTCGACAATATGTTTCTACTTACCGATAAGCCCGTTATTTATGTCGCAAACATCAAAGAGGACGATATAAATGACGGCGAAAACTTGCCTTACGTTCTTAAAGTCAAGGAACGCGCGAAAGAAGAAAACGCCGACGTATGCGTAATTTCGGCAAAAATCGAGGAGGACCTTGCAATGCTCGATCCCGAAGAACGCGAAATCTTCCTTTCCGACTTAGGACTTACCGAAAGCGGTCTTTCTAAGCTCGTCAAAGCTTGCTATCGCCTTTTGGGACTTATTTCGTACCTTACGGCAGGAGAAAAAGAAACGAGAGCTTGGACGATAGTCAAAGGCACGAAAGCGCCTCAGGCGGCTGGCAAAATTCATACAGACTTCGAAAGAGGCTTTATTAGAGCTGAAATAGTCGATTACGAAGTGCTTCTTTCCTTAGGCTCCTTTAACGCCGCAAAAGAAAAAGGCAAGGTTCGCTCGGAAGGCAAAGATTACGTCATCAAAGACGGCGACGTCGTTCTTTTCAGATTCAACGTATAAAAAAATATTTGAGATCAAAAGCGTTGCGATAAGTTTTTCGCAACGCTTTTTGTTTTGAGATGTTTATTCTCGGTTTTATTTTATGGGGAAGTTGGTTTTTTCGAAATAGTTTTATCCGCAATTTTGCACATTCTGCGTAAGGGGAGGTGGCACGGTGTCCAATCACCGTGACGGAGGCGTTTGTTTTATAATGACCTTATAATCGGCTCCTCTGCGTAAGGGGAGCTGATTGCGTTAGCAATCTGAGGGATCGTGGCAATAGGTCTATCCCTCTCGTAGGGCGGTGGCTCTGCTGCCGCCGTGGCTATTTATCAATCCCTCAGTCTGCTACGCAGACAGCTCCCTTCAAAGGGAGCCTTGGAAATGTTTATGCGTAGGGCGGTGGCTTCTCATTGCCGCCGTTTTTTGCGGCAAAAAAAAGGTGAGATTTCTCTCACCTTTTGGTTTGTTTTTAGTCTTATTCTATGTATAAATTAGTCGTTAGTAACGGTTACCGCACCGTAGTTTCTTCCGACAAAGCCGTCAGAAATAAGTGCGAAAACGTTATTTAAGGTTACTTATTATACGTTCCTGCAACTCTCGTTCCGTCTGTATTTCCGGTATATGCGCCGACATATACATGTCCGAAATCAGTGTTATTAGCGATTTCATTCAAACCGAAATAAACGTTTTCCAAAGTAAGCGTTCTTTCTCCGTTTGCATTAAAATCACCGCGAATTGCAAAGCCGACACCAGTGTTATTTACAGCCCAAGAATTGATCATCGTATTCTTGATCGTAATATTTCCGGTTGTTCCGTAAAGCTGAATTGCATTGCCGCGAACGCCGTCAATAGTGCAACCTTCGATTGTCAAAGAGTCCAACTTACCACCGGAACCACCGCCGCAAATAGCGTCGATTGCAATCGCGTGACCACGTTTTTTATTCGAAACTTCAATATTTCCGTCAGCCTTATACTTGTTTCCGCCTGCATTCAAAGTGCTGTCGTTTTCCCCGATAAATGTACAATTCTTAACAACAAATTTTGCTCCCGTATGGCCACCTTTTTCAAGATTCAAGCACATTCCCGCACCGCTGTTTGTCAAAGAGTTGTTTCCCGTATATTTCAAAAGACTTTGATCGCAAGCATAGAAAGTACAATCCTCGAGCGTTATTGTTACGTTATCCGTCAAAAGCGAGAATACCGCACCGTGTTTGAAAGTAACGCCCTTAATCGTCGTATCGGCATTTACCCATGCGTCAACCCAATCTTCAACGACAACAGTGCCTTTACCGTCGATTTCAACAGTTCCGGTGTTTGAAGTGTTATAAGCAAAATTAACGTCAAACGCTTCTTCGAGTTTGCTTACAGCTTTGTTTATCGTTGCGGTTCCCTTGTTGCCGCTCTCTTTTGCACCGCCTAAGTTTCTTCCATAATAATTACCTGCGTTAAGATTTGAAGCACTGCTATAATCGAGATTAGTAGTATCGATAACGATAGTAACATTACTTATTGTGCAATTCGTTATAGAACCTGTTGTAGCACCTACGATTCCGCCAACATCTCTAACAGCTTTAATAGTCGTGTTAGTGACCGAACAATTATTGATTTTAGAATTGGCGCCATTACCAGAATAGCCTAAAATACCGCCAACTTTATCGCCGTCATCATATGTATTATCCGCTTTCATCCAAGCTTTTGAAGTTACAGTAGAGTTACTTACATGAACATTTTCAATAACAGTAGTATTGAGAACTGTTCCTCCGCTACTTGCAGGAGCACCATTTCCTTTCCACGACATTACATATCCAGCAACAACACCTGCTTCATGTTCACTTGTTACCGTTGCATTATCAAACTTAACGTTTTTTACTACAGCACGAGGATGTAAGCAATAAAAGAAGCCTGCTGAAGAATTATTCCCAATCTCGTTTGCAACTGTCATATTCGAAATCGTATGATTCTGCCCATCGAATATACCGCCGAAAGCATATGACGGGAAAGAAGCATAGCCCTCATCAGCCCTACCTATTCCGTTAAAAGCAGAATTTGCAAGATCAATATCTGCAGTCAAATAAATCGTAGTAGCTGTTTCGGTTGTATAATCATAGAATATATTATTATTCTTACCAACTTCGTTTGCAAGCCAAATAAGACCGTTAGCGTTGGAGATTTCGTATACGCCTGTCTCTTTGTGCTTTTTAACGCCCTCGACAATTACGTCGTAATTCTCATCGGGTTCTTCGGGAGTCGTAGATCCGCCGCTCGAGCTGCTTC
>CAZIPL010000047.1:0-11403 GCA_964541255.1 uncultured Clostridia bacterium
AACCGAGACCCCAGAACTTGCAGGAGATTGTTCCCTCGGGAGCAGCGTCGTACTTTTCGGAGAAGTCCAAAGAAGAATTTGTAACGTCCTCATAGATACCTACGGTGAAGTGGTTCTTAGGTTCGTCCTTTTCGAGGTTCTTATATACGGAATAGATCATGGAGGGGCTGAATTCCTTAGAACCGAGTCCGTATCTTCCGCCTACAACCTTGATGTTGTTGATTCCTTTTTCAAGGAGTGCCGTGCAAACGTCGAGATACAAAGGCTCGCCCAAAGAACCGGGTTCTTTCGTTCTGTCGAGAACTGCGATCTTCTTAACGGTCTTAGGAATAGCGTTGATGAAGGAATCGATAGCGAAAGGTCTGTAAAGACGTACTTTCAAAAGACCGACCTTATGGCCTTCGGTGTTCATCTTGTTGAGAGTTTCTTCAACTGCGTCTGCACCGGAACCCATCATAACGATGATGTTTTCAGCGTCGGGTGCGCCTACATAGTCGAAAAGGTGATAAGATCTTCCCGTCAAAGCGGAAACCTTATCCATAACTTCCTGAACGATAGCGGGGGTATTTTCATAATACTTATTAGCCGTTTCTCTGTTCTGGAAGTAGATATCGCTGTTCTGAGCGGTACCTCTCTGAACGGGGTGTTCGGGGTTAAGAGCGCGAGCTCTGAAGTCCTCAACGTCCTTCATGTCTACGAGCTTCTTCATATCCTCGTAGTCGATCATATCGATCTTGCTTACTTCGTGGCTCGTTCTGAAACCGTCAAAGAAGTGAAGGAAAGGAACTTTGGATTTAAGCGTAGAAAGATGAGCTACGAGCGCCAAGTCCATAACTTCCTGAACGGAGTTAGAGGAAAGAAGCGCAAAGCCCGTCTGACGGCAAGCCATAACGTCGGAATGGTCACCGAAGATGTTAAGAGCGTGAGCTGCGAGGGCTCTTGCGGAAACGTGGAATACGCAGGGAAGAAGCTCGCCGGAGATCTTGTACATATTCGGGATCATAAGCAAAAGTCCCTGAGAAGCGGTGAAGGTCGTCGTCAAAGCTCCTGCTGTCAAAGAGCCGTGAACTGCACCTGCAGCACCTGCCTCGGACTGCATTTCTGCGATGTGAAGCTTGTGACCGAAGATATTTTCTCTTCCTTCGTTAGCCGCAAACTCATCTGCGTCCTCTGCCATAGGGGAAGAGGGGGTGATCGGGTAAATAGCCGCTACGTCTGAGAACGCATACGCAACGTGCGCCGCAGCATAGTTACCGTCAACGGTTTTTTTAGTACTCATATAAGTCCTCCATAACAATATTTTTTAATTAAACATAGGTTGCTTGCAAAAGCGTACGCAAACAACGACAGATTATTATCTGCCAAATAACAGTATAAGTTTTATTGCAGAATTTGTCAAGGTTTTAGTCAAATTAAAGAGCCGAATAAGCGATAAAAACAATGTTTGAAAGAGAGGTTTATTATAGGCGTCGGAAAGCGATTGTCTTTTGCTACCGTTTTGTTTCAAAACGAAGTCAAAACGTTTCCGATTTTTCGCATTCTATGCTATAATTAAAAAAAGTATGCAAAAAATGCGGCTTATGTGTTTGAAAGATAACTATTAGGAAATCGACTTTATTAACGAGAAAGAACTTCTCTAAGAGCGGTTATCCGAAGGATAGAAAAATTGACTGCAATAGAATTCAAAAACGTCTCCTTTTCTTATGAAACGGAGGATAGCAACAAAAAGACAAAAGCGATAGACGGTCTTTCTCTGAAAATCGAGGAGGGCGATTTCGTAGCGCTTGTCGGGCATAACGGCAGCGGGAAATCGACGGCGGCAAGGCTTATGAACGCGCTTCTTTTTCCTACAAGCGGCGACGTCGAGGTTTTCGGAATAAATACCAAAGACAAAGACAGGCTTTTCGAGATAAGAAGTAAAGTAGGGATGGTTTTCCAAAACCCCGATAATCAGATGATTGCGACGATTGTCGAAGACGATATCGCGTTCGGTCCTGAGAATTTGGGAATCGAAAGAGAAGAAATCGGCAACCGAATCGACTTTGCTCTAAAAGCTGTCGGAATGGAAGAATATAGAAAAGCCACGCCTTTCAAGCTTTCGGGCGGACAAAAGCAAAGGATTGCGATAGCGGGCGTTTTGGCGATTAAGCCAAAAGTCTTGGTTTTGGACGAATCGACCGCAATGCTCGACCCGAGAGGAAGAAAGGAAATTTTCGACGTAATAAAAGCCCTCAACGAAAAAGAGGGAATGACCGTTATTTTGATAACGCACTATATGGACGAAGCGGCGCTGTTTGACAAAGTAATCGTCATGTCGGACGGAAAGCTTGTCGATAGCGGAACGCCGAGAGAGGTATATAAAAACGCCGAGCTTATCGAAAGCGTCGGCTTAAAGCTTCCGCGCCCCACGAAGCTTGCGATGCACTTGAAAGAAAACGGAATCGATTTAGGGGAAATATTGACGACAAAGGAGCTTGTGGACGAATTATGTCGATAAATATTTCTCATCTCGATTTTTATTATAACAAAGGCAGCAAAATGGAAAAGCATGCTCTTTGCGACATAACGCTCGATATCGACAAAGGGGACTTTTTCGGAATAATAGGGCATACGGGAAGCGGCAAATCAACTCTTATTCAGCACTTCAACGGGCTTATTATGCCTCAAAGCGGAAAAGTAGTTACGGCAGGAATCGATGTCGAGCCTAAGTCCAAACAGCTCAAAATGCTTCGCGCAAAGTGCGGAATGGTTTTCCAATACCCCGAATATCAGCTTTTCGGAGAGACCGTTGCGGACGATATAGCGTTCGGACTTATAAACTTTAAGGGACGAAAAAGCGATAAAAACCCCGACGGCGTAACGAGCGACGAAATCAACGAAAGCGTAAAAGACGCAATGGAAAGGGTCGGACTTCCTTTTAAGGAGTTTGCGAACCGCTCCCCGTTCCAGCTTTCGGGCGGGCAAAAACGCCGCGTCGCGATAGCCGGAATAATAATAACAAAGCCCGAAATTTTGGTTCTCGACGAGCCGTCGAGCGGACTCGATCCGAAAGGCAAGCAAGAGATACTTTCGCTTTTGAGAGAGCTTAAAGAAACGACGTGCGATACCATCGTTATGATTTCGCACGATATGGACGAAATAGCCGAAAACTGCAATAGGGTTGCTGTAATAGAAAATGGCGAGGTATCGATGTGCGATACCCCAGAAAAGCTTTTCGAAAACGATGAAAAGCTGTTGTCGCTTGGTCTTGATATACCGATCGTAGCAAAGGTTCGCAACGCCTTGAAGCGTGAAAAGGGGATAGACGTACCTTATTCGAACAACTTCCGAGATTTTGCGAAAAACGTCGCTATTGCGTTGAAAGACGGGGGTGAAAGGAAATGAGAGAGTTTACCTTCGGTCAATATTACCCCGAGAATTCGATAATTCACCGATTAGACGCAAGAGTCAAAATTGTTATGACGATTGCCTATATGGTGGCGATTTTCCTTGTCAAAGACTTTGTGGGATTTGTTTTGCCGATAGTTTTTCTGGCAGTCGAAATAGTCTTGTCGAAAGTACCTTTCAAGTATGTTTTAAAGACGTTGAAACCGATAGTGTTCCTTGTCGTTTTTACGGCGATATTAAACCTGTTGTTTTATACGAGCGGCGAAATAATTTGGGAGTTTTACTTCATAAAAATTCGCGACGAAGCGCTTGTCTTTTGCGGATTTATGGCACTAAGACTCATACTTTTGGTTATGGGATCTTCCGTTATGACGCTGACCACTCAACCCGTGGAGCTATCGGACGGCATAGAAAGCCTTATGTCGCCGCTTAAAATAATCAAATTCCCCGTGCACGAGCTTGCTCTAATTATGAGTATCGCTCTTAGGTTTATTCCGACTCTCACCGAAGAAGCCGACAGAATCATAAGAGCGCAAAAGGCAAGAGGCGCCGACTTTGAAAGCGGAAATATTTTCGCAAAAGCGAAGTCGCTAATTCCGATTTTGATTCCGCTTTTGGTGTCTTCCTTTAGGCGTGCGGACGAGCTTGCCGACGCAATGGATGCAAGGTGCTATGGCGGAAGCGCAAAGAGAACGAAATATAAAGTATTCAAAATCCGCTTTGCCGACATCGTCGCACTTTTGTTGACGGCGGCGCTTATTGCGGCAATCGTTGTTTTGAATAATCTCATCGCAAGCGGAATAATCGTTTTGTGATTAAGAGATATTATATAAAAAATAGGAAACAATAATGAGAATAAAAATGACCTTGGCGTATGACGGAACGGCTTTCCACGGCTGGCAAAGACAGTTGGGCGTAGAAACCGTGCAAGAAACCGTCGAAAACGGCTTGAAAGAGCTTTTTGGAACAGAAACAAAAACCTTCGTTTCGGGAAGAACGGACGAGGGCGTTTCCGCTCGCGCGCAGGTCATACACTTCGATTGCGAAACGACGATACCGCCCGAAAAAATCTGCATTGCGCTCAACTATAAGCTTCCTCCGACGGTACAAGCTCAAAAAAGCGAGAAGACTTCTGACGATTTCAACGCAAGGTACGACGTAAAGAAAAAGACCTATCGCTATAAAACATATGTGTCGAGAACGATTGTGCCTTATGAAAAATATAAACTGCGCCTCGATAAAGAGCCTGATTTCGAGAAGATGAAAAAGGCGGCGGAAAAGCTTGTAGGCGAGCATGATTTCGCGGCGTTTTGCTCGGCAAATGCCGATACGACAACGAGCGTAAGAACGCTTTACGAAGCGCGAGTAGAAAGAACTTTTGACGGCTTCGATTTTGTTTTCACGGGTAGCGGATTTTTATATAATATGGTTCGCATAATGGTCGGAACGCTTATATTTATCGGTCTCGGTTTTTTGGAAGAAAACGCGATAGACAAGGCGTTTGAGACGAAAGACAGAACGGTTTTGGGGAAAACCGTTTCGCCCGAGGGACTACTCTTAGAAAATGTCGAGTATTAAACGCTCGAATTTGTTTGAAAAAATTAAAATTTTATGCTAAAATATAATTACAACGTGTGGCTTAAAGCGTAATTCCGGTTGCGTATTTATGTCGCATTTTTTGTTTATTCGTCGAAAGCCGTTGCAATAGGGGAAATCTTTTTGCGATACTATAAGCAAAGATTTGAAAATCTCGCAAAAAGACGCCTATGAGTCTCAATCTGGCACCTTTTCAATGAATAACATATATTTTTAAGGAAAACTAAATATAAAAGCAAATGCGTGTAGCTCTTTTTTGTATCCGTTGAGATTACAGACGGATAAGGCGTAAATCCGGCAAAAGAGCTGCACGCTATTTTTATTATAAGGAAGGTAATTTTTTATGGAACAAAACTCGGTCGCATACCTTAAAGAAGAAAAACTGACAAAGCTTATGCGAAAATACTCCGTACCTTGCGTAATTTCGCTTGTCGTCGGCGCGCTATATAACATCGTCGATCAAATATTCATCGCAAACGCAGAATACTTAGGTTCATACGGCAACGCCGCAAACACGGTCGTGTTTCCGATGACCGTCGTAGCGCTTGCAATCGCCGTCATGATAGGGGACGGCTGTTGCTCGTTTGTAAGCATTGCGCTTGGTCGAAACGAAAAGGGCAAAGCGAAGCAAAGCATAGGCAACGCAATAATGATATGCATAATTTCAAGCGTTGTTTTGACGGCGATATATCTACTGTTTTCCGAGCCTATTCTGACTCTTTTCGGCGGCAAAGTAAATGACGAAACGTTCGAGCTTTCAAAAGAGTATTTTTTCTATATAACTCTCGGCATACCCTTTTATATGTTCGGGCAAGCGATGAATCCGATAATTCGAAGCGACGGAAGCCCTAAGTTTGCGATGATTTCGACTCTTTCGGGAGCTATAGCAAACATTATTCTCGATCCGATCTTTATTTTCGCTTTCAAATGGGGAATGACGGGTGCCGCCGTTGCGACCGTTATAGGACAAGTTATCACGGCTTTAATGTCGGTTGGTTATTTATTAAAAATGAAAACCGTCAAAATAGATAAGAGCAGCTTTGTTTTCAACAAAAAGCTTATCGGCAAGTTTTTGTCTTTGGGACTAACGAGCTTTTTGGCACAAATATCCCTTGTAATATCTATGGCGGCGGTACAAAATACCTGCATGAAATACGGTGCTCTCGATCCGATTTTCGGGCAAACGGAATATGCGCAAATCCCTTTGGCGGTGCTTGGAATCGTAATGAAATTCTTCCAGATCGCAATCTCCGTTTCGATAGGCTTGGCGGCAGGGTGCATACCCGTTGCCGGATATAACCTCGGCGCGGATAGAAAAGATAGGGTTAAAAAGCTGTTTAGCTATCTTCTTATCGCGGAAGTCGCGATAGGTCTTGTCGCGACGGTTATCGTCGAGTGCTTCCCGCTTCAGATCGCAAATCTTTTCGGCGCGCAAAACGAAAGCTCGTATTACGCGGACTTTGCAATCAAATGCTTCAGGACTTATCTATGCATGATGACACTCGCAACCGTCAATAAAGGAACGTTCATCTACTTGCAAGCGCTCGGTAAAGCCGCGGCTTCGACTATCGTTTCGATGACGAGAGAAATAATCTTCGGCGTGTTTTTACCAATCGTTATGCCGATATTTATGGGACTTGACGGCTTGCTGTGGTCTTTCCCCGTCGCCGATATTCTGACCTTTATCATAGCGGTATTCTTTATACGAAGAACCTATAAAGAGCTTAATGATAGCCATTGATAGTCTACAACTGAACATTAAAGAAGTCGGATTGCTTTTTTAGGAAAATCTCAGAATGTAATATTATTAAAACTTCCGCAACAACCGAAAAAGCATAAAGTTGGGGAATAATAATATAATTATTATCCGACAAAAACTATATCTCTCGGTATAAAAAGAGGGGATAGGACAAAAAAGAAAAAACCTTCCGAAAAACGGAAGGTTTTTGAATTTCTTGTTGTCGTCGAAATTATCTCTTCGAGAACTGAGGAGCGCGACGAGCTGCTTTGAGACCGTATTTCTTTCTTTCTTTCATTCTCGGGTCTCTCGTCAAGAAGCCTGCTTTCTTAAGCTCGGGACGCAAATTCTCGTCCGCTTCGCAAAGAGCTCTTGCGATACCGTGTCTGATAGCACCTGCCTGACCTGTATAACCGCCACCGTAAACGTTTACCAAAACGTCGAACTTGTCGCTCGTAGCGGTAAGCTCGAGGGGCTGTCTAACAACCATCTTAACTACTTCGTTTCCGCCGTAGTATTCGTCGATAGTCTTGTTGTTGATAACGATGCTGCCGTTTCCGTTAGGGATAAGGCGAACTCTCGCGATAGCTTCTTTTCTTCTTCCTGTTCCGAAATATTGAACTTTCTTCTTTGTAGATTTAGCTGCCATGATGCATCCTCCTTACACCTTAAAGGTTGATAACTTCGGGCTTCTGAGCCTCGTGATGATGTTCTGCGCCTTTATAAACGCGGAGCTTTTTGAGCATCTTGCTTCCGAGGGGGGTCTTGGGGAGCATTCCCTTGACTGCCTGATAAACAACGACGTCAGACTTTGTCTCCATCATCTTCTTGTATTGCGTTCTCTTGAGACCGCCAACGTATCCTGTGTGATACATATACTCTTTCTTTTCGAGCTTCTTGCCCGTCAAAACGACTTTGTCGCAGTTGATAACGATAACGTGGTCGCCGCAATCGACGTTGGGTGTAAAGGTCGGTTTGTTTTTACCGCGCAAAATAGCCGCTACCTGGGAAGCGAGTCTTCCGAGCGTCTTACCTTCTGCGTCAACGACGTACCATTTAGATTCAACGGTATTCGCGTTTGCCATATAGGTTTTCATTCCTATTCCTCCAAAATATTACTTAAAATTATTTGTTACTTTTCATAATACTTTTCGGCTTAAAAAGTCAATGCATAGTTCCGACTGCAAGACTCTTTCATTCCGCGAGGGCTAATTCGCGTGCCAAATCGCATACTTTACAGCCTGTCTATTATAAAAAATATCTCCCGATAAGTCAAGCAAATATCGCCCGAAAAGCACTCTTTTCGATAAAAATTATTGGAATATAAAAAATATATCTTTTCTCTTTACGCAGAGGAGTCTATAATAAGGATTGCTATTATAAAAAAGGTTTTGAAGAGGTTAAAGGGGAAACTTTTCCTCAAAAAGTTTCCCCTTTATATAATAAGGTTGCGATTGTATGTTCAATCGTTCCCACCGACACGGCACTATAGCGCCGCAGAACAAAGGTATAGACTCTAAATTCTTAACAAAAATTAACTAACGGCGAAAAACTCGCAAAGAAATATCGGAAAGTATACTATTATCGATATGGTGTGTATCAAAATGGTTTGACAAAAAGGAAAAAAGTGCTAAAATGATTATATCACAATATGAAAGTATACCTCCATTATACCCTGAGCGAGGCACCGAAAAACGTATTATAGAAACGTAGATTTACGGGTTAAAAATCCTCGGGGGGGGGTACTTCTGAAGCCCTTTTGAATTCAGATTTGCAAATAGCTTGCGACTGAAAAACCACGTTAAAAGGGTTAGGAGAAAAGAATGGAAAAAAGAAAAGTATTGAGACTTTTGGTTTCAATCGTTTTGGTCATGGCACTTTCCATGGCCTTAATGGCATGCGAACAAACAGATCCTGAGCCTACGCCCACGCCTACCGAAACGGTAAGCCCCACGGCAACGACGAAACCGAGTGAAACGACAAAGCCGACGGAGACTACTCAGCCTACCGAAACGGCTGAACCCACGGAGACTGCAGAGCCTACCGAGACACCCGAGCCGACAGACGATCTTCTCGACGACGAGTTCTGGGATTGGTACGGCGGATCTTCCGTAAACGAGGGAACAGAGGTAACAAACGAAGAAGAACTTAGAAACGCTATTGCGACCGAAGATGTAGTAAAACTCGGCGCAGACATCACTTTGACAAGCCCTCTTTATATCGAAAATTATGTCGAACTCAACCTCAACGGTCATGTAATTACCGAAGACAAAACCGCAACGGAGTATATTAACGATAAGCTTAACGATTATCTTATCGGCGTAAAGCGTGGCGGAACTCTTACCGTTGTAGATTATAGCAGCGGCAAAAACGGCGCTATAAGAAGCGATTCTAAGGTTTGCATAAAGCTTACGATCAAAGGAGAGGCTTCTTGCGAAGAGCAAGGCGAGATTCCCGATGAGGAATTCAATAAATTGCAGGCAAGCCTTTTTGTTAATGACGGAACGATTGAAAGTAACGGTCATTACGCAATCTGCGGCAACGGTGATCGTCACCACGTTTATCTCGATGTAAGTGGCGGAACGATCAAGAGTGCGGTTTACGCTGCGATTTATCTTCCCTCGAACGGAATTTATATAATTAGCGGTGGCGACATTACAGGCTACGAATCTGCGGTCGAAGTTCGTTCGGGTGATCTTGAAATCTCGGGCGGAACGTTTACTTGCACGGCATTTCCGTTAGAAGTTAAAGCGAACGGAAACGGAACGACGACGTTCGGTGCCGCTCTTGCGATCGCACAACATAAAACAATGATGTATTTGAATGTTACCGTAAATGGCGGTACGTTCAATGCGGTTGCTCCGATTTCGATTGCAAATCCGCAGAATAATAAATTGGAAGAGCTTGTCAACGTATCCGTAACTATAAACGGCGGAAAGTTCAATCCGACAACGGCCGGAGACCCCGATGTTGTTATCGGTGATAACGTTTACGGTCAATATAATGTATCGAAAGGCGAAACGAATAATCCTATGCTTTCCGACGGATATATCTGGGACGACGATAACACTTTGTGCGCAGACGTTTATGAAGCTGTTGCCGACGGCGTAAAGAAAGGGAAAGACGCCGACGCTAACACATACTATATAAGCAACGCAAACGGCTTGGTATGGCTTGCAAATCAAGTTAATACTGGTGCTGACGAATTTGTTGGAAAAACCGTTAAGCTTACTGCCGATGTCAATATGACGGGAACTTCTTTCAATGGTATAGGAAGCAAGCATACGTCAGGCGCAGCTTTCAAAGGAACGTTTGACGGAAATATCCATATTGTTTCTGGTGTGACTGTATCGAACAAATGTCCCGATTATGATGAAAGCGGCAATTTCCAAAACGGCTGCGGGGCTACTTGCCCGATAGGAGAAATCGCAGATTGTGCTTCCGGTTTCTTTAATCAAACAAATGGAGCGACAATTAAAAACTTAACTATAAGTGGCGCAAAAATCTCAAGTGTTCATTATGCCGGTGGTATTGTTGGATATGCTCTCGGTACTACTGTAATTGAAAACTGTAGTGTTGTAGGTTCGGAAATAACATCTAAAGCAATAACAGTTAATGATTCGACAGACGGCGGAGATAAGGCTGGCGGTATCGTTGGTTATACTCATTCCGTAGATGGTTGCAAGGTTGAAAGCTGCTCTGTTTCTTCAACTACGATAAAGGCTTATCGTGATGTAGGTGCAATTGCGGGTATTGCAAATGATTATGTAACCGTTAAGAATTGTACTGTTGGAGAAAATGTTAATATTGTTATAGATAACTCTAACAATTATAAAGGATTTACTTCTTCTTCTGAGTATAATGCAAACAATTATGTTGGAAGAGTTGAAGCGAGCACGGGCGACGTAACAACAGGTAATAGCGGAACGGCTACTATTACGCTTCCGTAATTAGTGCAAACGTCAGAGCTGAAATTATCGGAAGAGATAATCGTGGCTAAAAATGATATGTCGAAATGTATCGATTCGATATATTGAAAAAGCTGAAGTTATTTTTCGATAAAAAGCAAGGAAGTTGAAATAACTTTTCAAAAAGCATAAAGTAAAAAGTTAGTATTCTTTTCAAATAATACAAGAAATACATATTAGATATACATAAAATGCATATATAAAAACATATAACTATAATCTATAAGAAGTAAATGATTTATCTAACGGCAAAGCATTTTGCAAAACAAGAATGTTTTGCTGCAAAACTATCGTTTCGCACTTCTTAGCTTGAAAAACTTCGAAGTTTCTGCTTCTTGCAAGCAAAGCATAAACTTCTTGTATTATGCAATATGAGATAAAATATGTAGTATTCAAAAACTCTGTCGAAACAATCGACAGAGTTTTTTTTATATAAAAGGCTCTCTTTTTGTTGGACGTTGTTTGTGCAAATAGGGAAAAATGTTCCCATTTGTTGGAAGCAGTTTGTGTAAATAAGGAAAAAGGCTCCCTTTGAAGGGAGCTGTCTGCGTAGCAGACTGAGGGATTGATAAATACCCACGCGAATGGTGTAAAAACTATAAAAAATACGATCCCACCGACACGGCGTTATAGCGCCGTGCCACCTCCCTTTACGCAAAGGAGGCAGAAATAAGGAAGGTTTATTTATCAAAAACGGCGGTAGCAGAGCCACCG
>CAZIPL010000048.1:0-11374 GCA_964541255.1 uncultured Clostridia bacterium
GTATTTCTTTTACGAAATAGTTTATGAGTTTCAAAGGCTCTTTTTCAAGACCTGCCTTGTAAAACTCTTTAATCTGTTCTTTTGTAAGCCTAAACGCCGTTTGAGATTTTTCTATCGTAAGCCGTTTTCTAAGAATTTATTTGAGTCTTTTTTATATAAAAACAGTTGTTGCAATAACGTTAATCAACAAACATCTCAAGTTTTCTAATTCGGATTTTTAATGCTTATTAAATTACTAATTCATTCATACTTGAGGTATAATCATTTTCTATTTTCAGAATAGTTTCGATTTTTCAAAAGTCATCTAAAACGCGTCAATTATCTTTGATTTTATTTCATATAATCATACATATTTATTGTGATGTTTTTTCAAAAACCCCTTGATTATTTCGTTTTTTGATTATATAATAATTATAATAAAATGCGGTTATTGTGACGTGTTTATAGGAGGAATTATGAAGTACAATATCGATAAGACAAATTACAAAACTTTT
Source organism: uncultured Clostridia bacterium (assembly GCA_964541255.1). GTDB lineage: Bacteria > Bacillota > Clostridia > Christensenellales > CAMQZB01 > CAYOSU01. The sequence goes on from CAZIPL010000048.1 coordinate 495, forward strand.
GACATTATCGAAATCAACAAGCTTCCGGCAAGAGCATACTTTATTCCGTATCCTGATTTAGAAAGTGCGGATAAAGTTTCTTTGACGGAAAAGAGATATAACTCGTCTCTTGTCAAATGCTTAAACGGATCTTGGGATTTCAAGTTTTATCCGATTCCCAAAGAGCTTCCCGACGTTCTCGATACGGAAGCTATAACTTGGGATAAAATGGACGTGCCGACCTGTTGGCAGTTTAGGGGAATCGATAGACCTTTTTATATAAATATAAGGTATCAATATAGGTATAACCCGCCGTTTATACCCGAAGAAGAAAAGGTCGGAAAGGTATATTCTAATCTTTGGAATGAGGATAATAAATTCTTATGTTCAAAAACTCCGAAGACTGACGAATATAATTTCGTCGGAGTATACAGAACCTTTATCGATATAAACGATGTTTCCAAAAAGCATATAATTTCTTTCTTGGGTGTTGCTTCGTGTCTCGACTTATATGTTAACGGTAAGTTCGTGGGTTATTCCGAGGGTGCTCACAACACTGCAGAATTCGATTTGACGGAATATTTAACGGCTGGCAAAAACGAATTGCTCGCAGTAGTACATCGTTGGTGTAACGGGACGTATCTCGAGTGTCAGGATATGTTCAGAAACAACGGTATTTTCAGAGACGTTTTGCTTCGTGAAGAAGATAATAACTCGGTTAAAGATTTTGTGGTCAAAACGGCAAGAAAAGACTCCGAAAAACGCATTTATGACTTGAACTTGACGGTAGAAACCTATTCTGATATCGAAGTCAAGGCAACGCTAAAAGGACACGGAATCGAAAAAGAACTTACTGCTGTTTCGAATAACGGCAAAGCTGAGATTTCCTTTAACGATCTTGAGGTTTTGGAATGGAACGCCGAAGAGCCTAATCTTTATTCTTTATATATCGAAACGCCGACGTCAATAATAAAACAAGACGTAGGATTCAAAACAGTTGAAATAAAGGGCGATAAGATTTATTTCAACAACAAGCTTTTCAAGCTTCGCGGCGTCAACCATCACGATACGAGCTGTACCGACGGTTATTATATGAGACCCGAAGAGATCGAGAGAGATGTCAGACTTGTTAAAGAATATAACGGAAATGCAATAAGAACTTCGCATTATCCTCCGGATCCGCTTCTTATCGAAGAAGCATCGCATTTGGGCGTTTATATTATCGACGAAGCTGACATCGAAACTCACGGAGTATTTGCGCAGAAGTTCAAATTCCCGTTTGAATACGATCCATCTATGGATAGAAAGCTTCCTATGACGTATAATGAGATTTCCGACGATCCGAAGTGGGAGAGGCATTATGTCGATAGAGCGATAAGGCTTTATAACCGCGACAAAAATGCCGTTTGCGTAACGCTTTGGAGCTTAGGTAACGAATCGGGCGGTTATCATAACCAAGATAAGATGTATGAATACATAAAAGCTCATTCCGACATTCCCGTACATTACGAGTCTGCAATTCACTCTAAGCGTATCGCTTATGACGTTGCGAGCGAAATGTATACGACACCTAACGTTGTTGCAGAAGTTGGCGAACACAAACATAGAATCAAAGAATATAACGACAGACCGTATTGGCTTTGCGAATATGCTCATGCAATGGGTGTAGGCCCCGGCGGAATCGAGGATTATTGGAAAGTATTCTATAAATACGATAATTTGTTCGGCGGTTGCATTTGGGAAATGGTAGATCATGCTGTGCTTCACGAGGACGGAAGTTATACTTACGGCGGCGATCACGGCGAGTGGGCGCACGACGGAAACTTCTGTGTTGACGGACTTTTCTATCCCGACAGAACGCCGTCTACGGGAGCAAAATTGATGAAGTTCACGTATCGTCCGATTATTGCAACTAAGACTTCTGATAACAAGCTTGAATTATTCAACACGCTTTCGTTCAGAAATTCCGACGATTACACTTTGAAATTGAGATATTCCGACGGCACGGAAAATACACTTTCCGTAAGTGTTGCACCTCTTGAAAGAAAAACAGTCGACGTTGATTTCAAAGACGCTGAATTTGTCTATATTGACGTTATAAGAAACTCCGACGGCGTCGTTGTTTCGACTGAGCAGATTAGACTTAAAGAATATACTAACAGCGATGTGGGGAATAAGCTTAAACTTAACGATAGCGCAATTTCCGTAAATGACGGAAAGGTATCTCTCTTAGGCGTAAACCAAAACGACGAATATACTTTGCTTTACAGAGCACCTACCGACAATGATAGCGGAATGGCTAAGCTTCAGGGACAGCAAGAATACTTGAACGGTACACAAAAAGTTATTTCTTCTGAAAGAGTCGGCGATAAGTATGTAATAACGAGCAATTTGAAATTCAAGAAGCATACTTTGAATTGCACGGATACTTATGAACTTACCGACAAGGGCGTTTTGGTTACTTCAAAGCTTCATAACGTCAAAGGCAAAGGCTTTGTCCAAAGATTCGGTAAATGCTTCAAGCTCGATGAAAGCTTCGACAATGTCGAATACTTTGGAAGAAACGGCGAATCTTATGCTGATATGAAGAATCATACGCAAGTTGAAAAAGTCGTTTGCAAGGTTTGCGATATGACTGAACCTAATATCAGACCTCAGGAAAGCGGAAACCGTATGGACGTTGAATACGTTAAGCTCAATAACGGAAAGAAGACCGTTACTATAACTGCAATCGATAAGCCTTTCGAGCTTGCCGTAAAGCGTTATTCCGACAAAGAGCTTTTAGGAATGAAGCATAGGGAAGACGAAAAGCAAAGCGGAGTTTATGTAACCGTTCAGGCTTTCCAAATGGGCATCGGAACGGGCTCTTGCGGACCTGCAACCTTTAACGAGTATAAATATCCCGTAACGGACGATTACGAATTCAGATTCCTCGTAAGCGTAGAAGAATAATTATATAGTCTTTAATAGCAAAAATACAGCCAATATTTTGGCTGTATTTTTATATTAGGATTTGTTTTAAGAAGAAAGATTTGAACATTAAAGAGTTACTTTTTATAAAGCAATCGATTATTATAGGTGTTTAATTATTTTAATTAAAATGTAATATGATTTATATCGATTTGACTTTTTCGATTTGTCTTCAATCTATTCGCAATAATTTATGTTTTGCGAATAATTGCCGTAATTCGAAACAATAATATTGAAGTTGTGTATTGCAATCAATTTATATTGGTGCTAAAATATATTCGAGGTGGAAAATGGAGAGAGTATTTGAAACTAAATGCGGAAAAATCCGCGGTCTTGATTTTGAAGATCATATCGAAGTAAAAAACGTTATTTATGCGTATACAAAAAGGTTTGAATATCCTGTTGTAGCAACGCATTGGGATGAAGTTATCGACGGAACGAAAGATGGTGCGAACGTATATCAAATGGCTTCTTTTTATGAGCCAAATCCCGATGATTTTTACGAGAAAGAGTTTACAAGCCATAAGTCGTATACTTTCACCGAAGATTATTTGACGTTAGATATAGTCGCTCCTAAAGGCGAAAAATTGCCTGTTTTGATGTTTATTCACGGAGGCGGATACGAAACGGGAATGGTGAACGATTTGCCATACGGAGGAAGCACGGCTTATGTCGATCAAGGCGTAATACTCGTTTCTATCTCATACAGAATGAATGCGTTCGGGCTTTATAACGACGGGGTTAAATATAAAGGCAATTACGGCGTCGCAGACCAAATAGCCGCAATAAACTGGATTCGCGATAATATCGATTCTTTCGGCGGTGACGGAAATAAGATTACTCTAATAGGTCAATCCGCCGGCGCAATGTCTGTTGACGATTTATGTTTTGTCAAAGAACTTGAGGGAAAAGTGTGTGGTGCAGTTATGATGAGTGGACTTCCGGGCGGCTCGCTGCCGTTTGATTTTAATTTTTCCACATCGAAAAAATCCCGCGCTTTTTGGAAAAACGTAGAACGTCTATCCGATTGCAAAAACGGTGACGAATTGAAAAACATACCGCCTAAACGTCTTTTCGATTCATACGTTGAAGCAAAAAAACTCAGACATCCTATTGCAACACAGTTCCCGATTGCCGACGGTAATTATATCGAAGATTTGCCTAAAAAGCTTTACAAAAAGGGGAAAAGGCTCAATATACCTTATATTTTCGGTGTTACGAGTCAAGATATGATGATTCCCGATTTGATGCTTAAATTAAACGCCAAATGGGCAAAGCTTCAAAAAGATAAAATCGGAAGCCCTGTTTATGGATATTTCTTCGATAAAACTCCACCCGGAAACAGTTACATGGCGTTTCATGCGGTAGATTTATGGTACGTATTCGGTCGGCAAGAAAAGTCTTGGCGTCCGTTTGACGAGCTTGATTATAAGGTACATAGAAAAATGGTTGAAGAAATTGCTCATTTTGCTAAATTCGGGAAACCTTGCGATGATTGGAAAGAGTTTTCAAATTCAATGCTTATGTGCTTTGACGACGAAATAGGGAATATGAAGTCATATAAGCATTGTGTAAATCGAGCAAAATATATTCGAAAGCACCATAAAGGTCCGATGTAACTTTATTATAATATACTACAAAATTATAATATACTACAAACAAACTTTGAAAATTCCGCAAATAATACGGCTTTTAGGCTAAATTGCAAGACTATCAATGGATAAGCTAAATAATGAAAAATGAAATATAGCTTAATTCTAAGCTTTTTGTAATGAGTGAAAAAATTATTATTAAGTTAGCTTAATAAAACGTAATTGACTCTAATTCGATAATAAAACCCAATACCCAATAAACAATTTATATAAAGAAAAATCCGACCTATGTTTGAAACGATAGGTCGGATTTTTTGCCATAATTCGTATATGAAACTGATGAAATCTAATTTATTCGGTTCTGAGTGCCGTGACAGGGTCTTTCTTTGCCGCTTTTTTCGACGGGATAAGTCCGCCGATAAAGGTCAATAGCATGCTTAGTAAAACAAGAATGACTGCAGATGTCGTAGGGAGAATTGCGTTAATCGTTGTTATGCCTGCAAAGTAATGAATTATTGCGTTTATCGGAATGATAAGAAGTAGAGTAATAAGAATTCCCATAAGTCCTGAGCAGAAGCCTATAATCAAAGTTTCCGCATTGAAAACTGCCGAGATATTAGACTTCGATGCGCCGATTGCACGCAAAATACCGATTTCCTTTGTTCTTTCAAGAACTGATATATAGGTGATGATACCGATCATAATCGATGAAACGACCAAAGATACCGCGACAAAGGCTATCAAAACGTAAGAGATTACGTTTATTATCGTCGTAATAGAGGACATAAGAAGTCCTACGTAGTCGGTATAAACGATTTTATCTACTTCGTCGGCGGTTTCGTTATAAAGCTTGATTTGGTTTGAAACTTCGTCTTTATTTTCGAAAGAATCGATGTAGATGTTGATAGATGCAGGGGCGTCGTAATCTACGAGTCCGAACGCGCTCATATTATCGTCATAACTACCGCTTGTGATATAGCTGTCGTAGATATAAAGCAAGGTTTCGTCGTCGGCAGAAGTTATGTTTTGATCGAAAAGCTTCGCAAGGTCGCTTTCGCTTGCTTTGTCGATATACGCAATCATCGAATCGTCTCCGATTGTCTTAATCAAGTCTTTGAACATTTTTGCTTTATCGGTGATTCCGAGCGTTTCGATATATTTTTTCGCGTCTTTAACTTTTTCTTCGTCGGAATCGGGAGCAAATCCGAGGTTGTTGAGGACGTTTACGTCTTTCGAAGCAAGCTGCGCTTGAACTATTTCGCTGTTAGTGGTGTGATTTATGATATAATCCGTAAGCTCTTTTGTATATGCAAAAGACGAATTGATAAACGTCGTAGTCGCGTCTTGATTGGGACGAATGATACCTACGATTTTGAGCTTGATTCCGTTTTCTTTAGCGTTGTTTTCGATTTCGGAGTTGGTATCTAACTGTCTGAATGTGCCGTCTTCGTTTTTAACGTAATTATCGCATGCTGTAACAAGATAAAGCTCTTTATCGCAGAATTCTTCGAAACTCCAAGTTCTTTCTTCGACTTCGAAATCGACTCCGTCGTTAATGTATTGGATGTTTTCTCTATATTCGCTTGTAGGCAAGTAGCCGAGCTGATAAAGCGTGTTGGCTGATAATTGGTTGTTTCTGTTGACTACAAGAACGACTTCGTCGTAATTTTCGGGCATTTTGCCGTATACTAAATCGTAGTTTTTGGTAATTGCTTCGCTTATTACCGCGCCGTCTTTTCCGGGCAATATTTCGGTAAAATTGCTGTAGCTCGATCTACTCATCATTGATGCGTAAAGCGAAGACATCGAAGAGCCGAACCCCGTACCTTTATTTGCCGTCAATGTGCTGCCGTCGGTGTTTATAAACATACCTTCGGGGTCATAGGAGAATACGTCGAATTTAACGTTATATGAATATACGACTCCGTTTTCGCCGATATAATTCCAAATCTCGTTATCTTTGTTGTCAAGATACTTTTTGAATTTCGTGAGATTGTTTTCCGTTAAGCTCGTTGACATTTCGGAGGCGAGCTTAAAATCGGAAGCGTCCGTATAAATAAGGCTTAAATCTCTGTTTTCGTCCGTTTTGTCAAGGTCGGATTTAGCGATATTCGCAAGCCCCGACAAGTCGAGCGTTTGTTCCGAAATGGAAATGGGGTAGGAAGTTAGCGTTTCTTTTTGGATGTCGCTTATATATTGATTTACGCCAGTTGATATGGCAAGAATAAGCGCAATTCCGATTATTCCGATTGAGCCTGCAAATGACGTCAAAAGCGTTCTTGCGATTTTTGTGCGTAAGTTGTTGAAAGAAAGAGACAGTGCCGTGAAAAACGACATAGAGGATTTGCCTAGGTTTTTGTGCTTCGGGGGCTCTAACTTCTTGTCGTCAACCGTGAACGGGTTTGTGTCGTCGGTGATGTGTCCGTCTTTAAGTCTAACGATTCTGTTGGCGTACATATCCGCAAGCTCGGGGTTGTGCGTTACCATAACGACGAGTCTGTCCTTTGCGACGTTTTTGAGAAGTTCCATAACTTGTACGCTAGTGTCGGAGTCAAGCGCGCCCGTAGGTTCGTCTGCAAGTAAAATATCGGGGTCGTTGACAAGCGCTCTTGCGATAGCAACTCTTTGCATCTGTCCGCCCGACATTTGATTGGGGCGTTTGTGAAGCTGATCGCCCAATCCCACTTCTTCAAGTGCTTTTCTTGCACGTGCGCGACGTTCCTTTTTGGGAATACCGGAAATTGTCAATGCGATTTCTACGTTGGAAAGAATCGATTGGTGAGGGATAAGGTTATAGCTTTGAAAAACAAAGCCTATCGTGTGGTTTCTGTAAGAATCCCAATCTCTGTCTTTGTATTTTTTTGTTGAAACGCCGTTGATAATAATGTCGCCCGAGTCGTATCTGTCTAAGCCGCCGATAATGTTAAGAAGAGTTGTTTTACCCGAGCCGCTCGGCCCTAAGATAGCGACGAATTCGTTGTCTCTAAGGTTAAGCGAAACGTCGTCTAGTGCGACTTGCGTCAAGTCTCCCGTAACGAATTTTTTGCTGATGTTCTTGATTTGAAGCATAAAATATCTCCTGATTAAGATATTATCATTTTAATGTATAATAATTACTTTTTGCAAATACATTGTGTTATTTTTGTGTGTTTTATATGTAATATTTTTCGTATATTTTCTTCGATTTCAAAACAAACAATCAATAATTAAAATATTGACGATTTTAATAAATATGTCATATAATCCCGACATTTAGTTTTGTTACTCAAAATACTGGTGATTAATGATTTTTAATAAAGTTGATGAAAGATAAAATATATAGATTAGTAGTTATATTATTAAGTAGAATTATCAATGAAAATACTATATAAAACTAAAAACGCCTCGAAAGTTTTCTTTCGAGGCGTTTTGTATTGTTATTTCATCATATCGGCATATTCTTTCGGGGTGGTATTGAAGGCTTCTTTGAAAGCTCGATAGAAATTCGATAGGTCGTTGAATCCGCTCATTTTTGCTGCTTCTTTTACGGGATAACCTTCGACAAGAAGTGTTTTTGCTTTCGCAAGTCGCTTTTGCGTTATGAAATTATATAAGCTGACTTTAGTTTCTTCCTTGAAAAAGTGGGTGAGGCGAGAGGCACTTATGCTGAATTTCTTCGCGACCATTTCAAGCGAGAGAGGCTTGTCGAGATTGTTCTCGACATACGCTACGATTTTATCGATAAGCGTTTCTTCGATAATCCCGTTGGCGAGGTTTTCAAACGTAAGTCTGTTTAGCGCGACCAAGAAAGTTGACATATTTACGTTTTCCATAATATCTTTTCCGAACGCTTGATTCGATTCGGACGCCAATTTTATTATTGAGAGAAACCTTTTGAAATAGCTTGCATTGCATTTCAATATATTGCATTTTGACGAGCAGGTTTTTTTGAAGCAAGTAAAAAGATCTGTCTTTTTTGACGAAAGCGTCTCTATGTATTTAGATGATATTCTGACGGAGTATGCTTCGAAGTCTTGCGAAGAGGAATCGCCGAAATTAAACATCTCGGAGGGGGATATAAGAACTATATCGCAAGGGGTGATTATCGACGACCTGCCCTCGATAATGATTACGGAGCTCCCTTTCGATATTAAAATCGCTTCGTAATAATCGTTGTGATGAAGCGTCGTTTCGACGTTTCCGAAAGAATACTTCACGATAGAAAAACCGCTTTCGGCAACCTGTTTGTTATTAGATTTTGACCATGTAATGTCGTTCATTAGTACACTCTTTTCGTTGCGTATTTCTCGCACATATTTTTTTATTATAATAACACATTTTTTCGAGCTTTACAATATATGATTGAAAAAATGTTTTCGAAAAGCACAAATAATTATCGTTTTGTGCCAAAATATTCATTTAAATTTTGCGTGTCGAAATTTGAACGCATGAATAAAAAGCGTTCAAAATGTGTAAGATATTTTACGTCTGTAGAAAACGTTTTCTTAAAAGATTTCTTGACAAAAACTTGCATAAATGCTAAACTTCTAATTGTTGGATTATGGTCAATATCCGACATAGATTAGGTGTATTTTTAATGTAAAAAACAAAGTGAGGTTAAATTATGGATTCCAGAATCATTAAAACCAGACGTGAGATAAGGAACACTTTTCTTGATCTTTTGAACGAGTATCCTTATGACAAAATATCTATCAAGCTTTTGTGCGAACAAGCATATATTGCTCGTCCGACACTATATTCGCATTACCAATCCATTCAAAACGTTCTTATCGATTGCGTAGATAATAAGCTCGATAAGGCGGATATGGCGAGCTACTTCGTGAACTTCTCCGAGAACTCTTTCATTCAATATTTTTCTCTTATCAGAATGAATAAGAAGCTTATCGAGGTTCTTTTCCAAAACAGCGTCGACGGCGTATTGTTCCACTTCAATAAAAAGTATCTTTCGAAAAACGGAGTGCTTAATATCGATGATTTCTACGGTCGCGCCGATAAAGAGGAATTGAGAAAACGCTTTGTTGTCAGACTTTCCGCGATTTTATATGTTTCCGTAAGTCAGATATACGAATCCGATTTCAAGCTCAACGACGAAGAGGTTGCGCATACGGCGTTTGTTCTTGCTTGCCGTGCGATTGAAAACATTCTTCGCGGCGATGAATAAAATCTATTGAAACTATTAGGCAGTTCGAATTCTCATTCGGACTGTTTTTATAATAGGGGAAGAGTGTGAAATCTATTAACATAGAAATTATTGTGTTTTTTACATATAATAAGTGATTGAATGCTTATGAGAAGAAAGTCGTCTTATTGCGGAATTACCAATTCTTAGTTTAATTCCGCTTGCCTTTCAATGGATATGTATCGCTACTTTTTATCTATTGTCGAAACTTTCAATCTTTCGTTGACAAAAAAAAATAGATATATTAAAATATAGATAGTCAAAATGGGGAGTTTGGGGTAAATCGAACTCTCGTCATAAAAAAGAAAAATTATTTGAGGAGTGAGAATAAAAAATGGCTAAAATCGATTTAACGAAATATGGCATTACGGGTACGACCGAAGTTGTTTATAATCCGTCTTATGAAGTTCTTTTTGAAGAAGAAACAAAAAGCGGACTTACGGGTTATGAAATCGGTCAGGTAAGCGAACTCGGTGCCGTAAACGTCATGACGGGCGTTTATACGGGACGTTCGCCTAAAGATAAGTTTATCGTAATGGACGAAAACTCTAAGGACACTGTTTGGTGGACGAGTGACGAGTATAAGAACGACAATCATCCCGCTTCCGAAGAGACTTGGAAAGCTGTCAAGGAAATTGCCGTAAACGAGCTTTGCAACAAGCGTTTGTTTGTTGTTGATGCTTTCTGCGGTGCAAACAAAGATACGAGAATGGCTGTTCGTTTCATTGTTGAGGTTGCTTGGCAGGCTCATTTTATCAAGAACATGTTCATTATTCCTACCGATGAAGAACTCGAAGCATTTGAACCCGATTTCGTCGTATATAACGCTTCTAAAGCCAAAGTTGAAAACTATAAAGAGCTCGGTCTTAATTCCGAAACGGCAGTAGTATTCAACATCACTAGCCGCGAGCAGGTTATTATCAACACTTGGTACGGCGGCGAGATGAAGAAGGGTATGTTCTCGATGATGAACTATTATCTTCCTTTGAAAGGCATTGCTTCGATGCACTGCTCCGCTAATACGGATATGGAAGGAAAGAATACTGCAATCTTCTTCGGACTTTCCGGAACTGGTAAGACAACCCTTTCTACCGATCCTAAGCGTCTTTTGATCGGTGACGACGAACACGGTTGGGACGACAACGGCGTATTCAACTTCG
>CAZIPL010000049.1:0-11055 GCA_964541255.1 uncultured Clostridia bacterium
CGAAAGTCCGAAAGAGTTGAAAAGATCCATCTCTTTTTCCTTAAAAAGCTCCAAATTGCCGTCGCTTATTCCAAGTTCGTTAAGATAGTCGCTAATTAAACGGAAGGTGTTTTCGTCATCAACGACGATTCTTCTTACGTCGCTCGACATTACGTCTCTGACCATACGGAAAATAACGCTGCCCTCTTTGTAACAGCATTCCCCGACGGGGGTTTTGTCGTATTCTTCGAGGATTTTTTCAAAGCGGGCGCGAAGCTTTATAGCGTCGGCGAGAATCTCTTCGCTTCTTGCCTTTTCGCAAGCCGTTCGTATGATATATCCACCCTTTCTTCCCTCTAAGTTTTCAAGAAGACTTATAAGTTCGTTCTTTTTCTCTTCGTCGGTAATTTTTCTGGATATTCCGATATACTCGACCGTCGGCATATAGACAAGGTATCTTCCGGCAATCGAAACGTTTGGCGAAAGTCTCGCGCCTTTAGTGCCTATCTCGGTTTTCGTAACTTGCACCATGATGCTATCGCCGCGCTTTGCGTCGATAACCGCGTTCTCGAAAAGCTTCGTTCCCGAAGAATCAAGCGAAACGGTCTGCTCACCGACGCTCATATATGCGTTTTTCTCTCTACCGATATTGACAAACGCCGCTTGCATGCCTTTCAAGACCTGCTCAACCTTACCTTTATAGATATTGCCTACTATCGAAGCATCGTCTTCGTTTTCCGATATGAATTCGATTACTTTTCCGTTTTCCGTCAATGCGACGGCGTGAGTTTTTCCCCTTGTCGATACGAACAATTCTTTTTCCATTCTCTCTTCCCGTTATGCGAAATATTCATCCGCATTTTTGATTTTGCCGTTATCTTCAACGTACTGTGCCGTCTTCTCGACGGACGAAAGCAAAACTCCGAAGCTATTGAAAAATCTGTCGGCTCTAAGGTTTATATTGCCGTGTGAAAGCGTTACAAGCTTTTTTTCGCCCGAAAAATCATAGGAAATCATATTGTCCCTTATGTTTTTCGTTACGCTCTCGCCTTTTTGCATATAGGTTATCTCGAAACTATCTTTCGAGAACGCCTCTTTTATCTTTTCGAGAATCTCGTCGGTTGCGGAAAAGCTATACGTCGCGCTGACCGCTTTCCCCGCAATGTTCGGATTTTTCTCTAAAACGACGCACTTTGCCGCCGTAAGTCCTCTTATCGAATGCGCATTGAAGCGCTCTATGAAATCTTCCGCGCTTTCGCTCGTCGAAATGGCGCAATAGTCCGCTTTCGACGAAAGCCCCAAAGGAATGGGCGGTGCGAAAAATATCAACTCGTGCGGATTGAAGCCTTGCGAATAATCTACCGATATTTTGCTTCTTCTCAAAACTCTCGCAACTTGCCTTAACATATCGACGTGAGGAATATACTTTGCCGTATCGACTCTTTCGTATTTAATCAAAAGCATTTTTTACACTCCCCGAGCTTAGTCGCTCCGCAGCCGAGGCACTTTTCTCCGCAGCCGCCCGTCGCTATTCCTTTTTCGGCAAGCTCGTTCTCTTTTTCGAAGAACTTTCTCGATACGCCAACGTCGATAAATTGCCACGGCAAAATATCCTCTTTGCCGTATCCGTCAGTTTCTTTTTCTATATCGACGTTTGCTTTTTCGAAAGCCTTTTCCCAAGCGGTTTTATCGAACTTTTCCGTCCAACCGTCAAAGGTCGCACCTAACTTATATGCATTGAAAAGAACGTCGTTCATCTCTCTCCCGCCAAGTGCAAACGCACCCTCGAGCTTACTCGTGAAAGTATCGTGATAGCTTAGCTTAAAGCCCGATTTATAGAAAGTCTCCCTCAAAAGCATATGCTTTCTTTCGAACTCCTCCGCGCTGTCTTGCGGACGGCGTTCAAACGGAGTAAAGGGCTTCGGAACAAAGTTCGCGCACGACGCCGACACCGTCACGTCTTTTCGTCCAGTAACGGAGCGATATATCTCCTTGACCTTTTTGCACATCTCGAAAATGCCGCGTATGTCTTCGTCGGTCTCGGTAGGAAGTCCTATCATAAAATAGAGCTTAACGCTTCTATATCCTGCCAAAAAAGCCTCTTTCATCGCGTTTTCGAAGTCTTCTTCAGAAATATCTTTGTTTATTACGTTTCTAAGTCTTTGGCTTCCCGCTTCGGGCGCAAACGTCAATGATCCCGTCTTTTTCAATCCGTCGGTCTTTTCGCCCGCAAAGCTATCAAGTCTTAGTGATGGCAAGGAAAGCTTTACGCCTCGCTCTTTCGCGATTTTCGATATACCTCTTATCGTTTCTTCTATGCACGGGAAATCGCCCGTCGAAAGGGAATTTAACGAAATCTCGTCAAAGCCCGTTTCGTCTATCATCTTTTTCGTAAGCTCTATGAGCTTTTCAGGCGTTCTGCCTCTTATCGGTCTATATCCGAACCCCGCCTGACAGAATCTGCAACCTCTCGGGCAACCGCGGAATATTTCCAAAACAGCTCTGTCGTGAACGGCTTGAATGTTGGGGACAAGCTGGTTTGTCGGGAAATAACACTCGTTGAAATCCTCGACAATAGCCTTTTTCGCATAGGGCGAATTCGTCAAGCCTACGTATTTTCCGTTTTCTCTTATTTCGTCGTGCAAAGCGGGAACGTAAGCAAAGGACAATTCGTCAATCTCTTTAAGTGCTTCGGCTTTTTTAAGTCCCTTTCTGTGCTTTGCCAAAATATCCATAACGGGAGTTAAGTTAACTTCTCCCTCGCCCAAAATAACAAAGTCGACAAACTCCGAAAAAGGCTCGGGGTTTACGGTGCAAACGCCGCCCGCGAAGATAAGCGGATCGCTTTCGCTTCTGTCTTTCGATTTAAGTTCGATTCCCGAAAGGTCGAGCATTTCGAGCATGTTCGTATAGCACATCTCGTACGAAAGAGAAAAGCCCAATCCGTCGAATTCTTTAAGAGGCGTTCTCGTATCGAGCGAAAACAAGGGCAAGCCGCTTGTCCTTAGTTCTTGTGCCATATCACTCCACGGACAATAGCAACGCTCGCACGAATATTCGTCGAGCGAGTTAAGATAGCCGTAGATTATCTTATTGCCGAGGTTTGAAATCGCAACCTCGTATAGGTCGGGAAAACAAAGGCAAAAGCGTGCTTTGCCCTTGGAAAAATCGGTGCAGGAATTAAATTCCCCGCCCGAATACCTTGCAGGCTTTTCGACGCGCTGCAAAAGTTCCTCGTATTTAGCGTAGTTTTCGTGCATATTATCCCTAAAAAACAAATTAATCCTTTGTTATGTTAGCATATTATTCGCCCGTTTGTAAAGTCATTTGTTTTTTATTCTTCTCAAAAAATCTTCTTCGCTCTCGACAATCGTTCTCCCCTCTTTGTTTTTTCGCAAAAACACATAATACGAGTCGTAATCGAGCATACTCAAAAGCTCGTAGTCGGAAGATTCTTCGACAAAATAGCCTTTAACCGGCAATATCCCGCGTTTTTTCTTTTTCAAAACGCGTTTTAGCTTTATCTCGACATAATCCTTTTTCTCTTCGTAAAACGCGCCGAAAAGCATAAAAACAGACATCGTTAAGTAGCTTAAGTTTATGCTTTTTGACACAACAGACATAACGAAAAGAGAAAGTGCGACAACGGAAAACACCACGGAAAGAGCCGAAACTATACGGCGAGAAAGCTTTTCATGAGTTTGAAAAATCGTTATTGCCGCTCTTCCGCCGTCAAGAGGATAGCACGGAAGAAGATTTATTCCTCCGACCGAAAGATTTGCGTAAGCTATCGCTTCGGTATAAGGATAAAGCGTCGGGAACAGCCACCAAAGCGCGAAAATACTCGCCGACGTAACAAGGTTGAGTATCGGCGGCAAGAGCGTTATCAAAAGAGTTTTTTCTCTCGGTATTCCCAAAAGTTCCCCTTTAAGGCAACCTCCGAAAGGCGTTATCGTTACGTCTTCAAGACACACATTAAGTTTTTTTGCTATCAAATAATGCAAAAACTCATGAAATATTACGACGAAAATATAAGATATTACCTCTATAGGCTTGCCCGTAAGAATAAAAACGCACCCCGATATTATCGTCAACGGGTGCGCTTTAAGGTTAAAACCACGCTTTTTCAAGCCTTGTTATATCATCATCGAAGAAAAGGTTGCCGAGAGCATCGAAAATACTTCGGAAAGCTCCACACCTTCCGAAAAAAGGTTTACGGCGAGCATAACGACCAAAACCGCCGTCGCAAGCCCCACTTCGACAATGAGATAGTCGAGAAAATCGTGTTCTTTTTTTCGCCACTTAGAAATCAAGCTCTCTTTTTTCTTCTTCTCTTTTTTCGTAGACGTTTTTATTTCGGTCATCAAAAGTTCTTCTCTTTCTTCCATTTAGCGTTCCTCCAAAAACAAAGCCTGAGCTTTTTCTTTGGTTAATTATATGTAAAAACGCTTTTTCTTATGACAAAATTTCAACCATTAAATTATTGAATTTTTGATAAACGCTTTTAATGTTTTCTTATCGAAATTGTTATTTCTCCGATGCGTTTCGAAAAAGCTATTTCGACGTCTTTATTATCTATTTCGAAAAACTTTGCCAAAACGCTTTTGACCTCTCGTTCTATAACGGTAAGCTCTCTATTCGAAAAGCCCTCGTCAAACGCCGTCATTGTCTTTAGTCGTTTGATACCGATATCGGCTGCTGTCATTTATATACTCCTTTTCACGCTTCGCCTTATTCTTCCGAGAAGTCCCTTATACTTTTTCTCGCAATCGAAAACATATCTTTCGCCTCTTATCAGATTGTCTGCCAAAATTTCGAAGCACACCTTGCTTTCGCCGTCGTCCGTTTTTCCGACGCTTTGAGTCATACCTACGGCGTAATCGTCGGGGATAACGCCAAGGGGCGGTACTTTCAGAATTGACACTATCTCGTCGGGATTCATCATATCGCCCGCAGCCATAAGATCCCCTCTTGCCCTATTGACGACAAGTCCGTCTATCTTCACTCCGTACTTCGAAAGCGCGGTTACCGTTTTACTCGCATCGCGTACTGCCGTAACGTCGGGCGTCGTCACCAAAATCGCTTCGCTCACTGCCGATACGGCTCTATGGAAGCCAAGCTCAATCCCTGCGGGACAATCGACCATGACAAAATCGAAGCTTTCTCCGAGACGCTCTATAACTATTTTTAGGTTTTGCCCCGAAATCGCACTACCTTTATAGGAATGATTGGACGGCAGAACGTATAAATTGTCTTCCCCGGCAACTTTCACGAGCGCTTGTCTTGCCCTGCAACGCCCCTCGATTACGTCGATAAGGTCATATACGACCTTGTTTTCAATTCCGAGCGCAATGTCGAGATTGTTAAGTCCCAAATCCGCATCTACAAGGCACACTCTGAAGCCTTGATTAGCTATCGCCGCACCTAAATTCGCAGTCACTGTGGTTTTCCCTACTCCGCCCTTGCCGCTTGTTATCACGATCTTTCTCGCCATGACGTTTTCCTCTTTTCTTTGCTAAGAAAAGAATAGCAAAATTACGCCTTAATCTATCGCATCAAGCAGAAAAAAGAAAAACTTCGACAAAATTCGACAAATACCGAAACATACCAATACTTTTTTCGACAAAATAAAAAAGAGTCCGAAATAACTTCGAACTCGATTTGATTTTTGGTTTTGTTTTTAGATTAGTTTCAAAAGATGGTTTATCGTTTTTGGATTAGCCAAAAGATTCGCGCCGCCCTTTATCGTGCAAAACTCGGGGGTTTCGGGAACTATTACGACGGCTTTGAGCTTTTTCATCAAGTATTCGTCAAGACCTCTCATCGCTGCTCCGCCACCCGTCACGATAATGCCTTCTTCCGCCACCGCGATAAGCGTTTCGTCGGGAAGCTCCTTCATAAAGCTTTTAATGACGGAAGCGATTTTATCGTAATAATAATCTATCATCGTTCTGACGTGCTTTGTCGTTACAACGACGTTTTTCGTCGTTCCCGAAACGACGTTTTTACCTATTACGGTTTTATTGAGATTTTCGTTTTCAAACAGCGAACCGATCTCTTTTTTGAGTTCCTCCGCCGCCATATGACCGATTTTGACTCCGAGCGAACTTTCAAGTCCCTCGACGATTCCGCCGTCGATAGCCATAACGCCTACGCCGTAAGACGCGCCTTTTTCTATTCCGTCGGAATTTATTAGTGCGATGTCCGTGATACCGCCGCCTATATCGACAAAAAGACGGGGCTTTTCGCCTATTCTGACGCCCGTGCCGAAAGCGGCAAACTGCGGAGCGTCGAGCATATACGTCTCGTCAACGCCAGCGGCATAAAGAACGGATTTGAAAAGCGCACGCTCTTCTTCTCTCGAACCGCAAGGAACGTTTATGAACGCGCGGATTTTCGGCTTGAAGAAATAATCGCTTCGAACTACAACCTTTTTAATAAAGCTCTCGAGCATGGCAAGCGTCGCTTTTTTATACGTGACGGCACCCTCTTGAACGGGGCTTAGAAGCTTGCCGTCCGTTATTTTGGGAAGGTCTCTATATGCGTCGAGCCCGAAGGATACGATCCTATAAGAATGCTCGTCGCCGCGAACCAAAACAACGGTAGGCTCGTGAAGAACGATGCCCTCGCCCTCTTTATATACGGTCGTGAAAGACGAACCGATGTCAATTACAAGGTTAACTACTGCCATAACTAAATCACCTTATCGATTAGTAATCTTATTTTTTCCGTCGGGAAACCCATGACGTTATAATAATCGCCCACAATTTCTTTGACAAGCGGATAACCGTCTTGAATCCCGTATGCGCCCGCTTTGCCTTTATATAATCCGCTTGCGATATATTCGGAAATAAGCTCGTCCGAAAGCTCTTCGAAAAGTACCGTCGTTTCGTCGTAGCCGACATACTTTTTACCGTTTAGGACAACGCAAAAGCCCGTTATGACTTTATGCGCTCTTCCCGACAGCTTTTTAAGCATTTCGACGGCTTCTTCCTCGGAATGAGGCTTGCCTATCATCTCGCCGTCCAAAAAAACTCCCGTATCCGCTCCGAGAATCAGACTGTCGGGATATTTTTCCGCTATATCCTCTGCTTTTGCCGACGCTATTGCGATCGAAACATCAAAAGGTCTTTTTACAAGAACCTCGCTTTGAATCTTTTTATCGAAAAAATTATCTATGCACTCGTCGGCATTTGACGGAATTACTTCGAAATCCTCGACGATGTTTTTGAAAAGCTCAATTCTTCTGGGCGAACCCGATGCTAAAATATATTTCATAACGTAATTATACAACACAAGGTTTTTCAAAGTCAAGGCTTATAAAAAACAAAACATATATATGGCGTATCCGATAAAAAACAAGCATTATGCTTATCCATTGATAGCCTCACCCGATTAAGCCTAAAAGCCGTCTTTTTGCGGAATTTTCAAATCTTTGCTTATAGTATCTAATACAACTTCACAAATCTTTGCTTTAAAGACCTAAAAAATCCGTTTAATCAGAAAATAAAACAACAAACTTTGATAAAAAACGAGCCTTGCGTTATAGCAAAGCTCGTTTTTTTTATTATTCTACTATATAAAAGCTTTTTTTGAAACGATTTCGGTTTTTGAATAGATTCATACGCTCCTCGTTTCAAGGCTTTTTACTTATCCGTTGACAGTCTCGCAATTGAGAAATCACTGCAAGCAACTTGAATCTAAAGCTAAACTCACTTGCAACACTTAAAGCAACACCTTGTTAGTTGCCTACGGTTTTGTCGTATATAGCCGTAGCTTTTTCGTGTCCCATTTTGTTTATCGTCTTGCAATAGGTATCCCAATCGCTGCCGTAAATGTCATATTCGCCCTTAATGAACTTCGGAATTTCGGTGCTTACTTTGGCGTTCAGATTATTCTGAATCTTAGTGAACGTCTTAGCGTCTTCAGCATTCATAAGCTTTTGCAAGTATTGCGGCAAATATGCGGAATTGTCGTAATACGCCCATTTGTTTATTACCGTATCGTATATATCGTCGGAAAGAGTTTTTATATAATTTCCTATTCCAAGTCCAAACATACGGTTGCCGAGCATGGCATTATTCAAATATTGATCGTCTTGCAAAGCTGCGACTTTCGAATATTTATAATTCGGATCGTTGTCAAGCTCGTACCACGTGCCGTTTTCGACGCCGAAACGTTCTTGAACGGCTTGTCCGTCTTGTTCTTCTTGATACTCACGAATGGAATCGAACTGCTCTTTTGTTAAGCCCAAGTCTCTTGCCAAGCTGTTTTCGCTAAACGGCTCGAAGAAAGAATCGAGATACGTCAAAAGAACGCCTATGTTTTTCTCTTCCGCTCCGACAGTTATTATATGCGAAGTTTGAATTACGTTGAATTGATAAGAAGAAATCGGATCCTTGCCCTTGCAATTTTCAGTGCCGTATATATCGTTTATAGGCTGTTTCGCGCCGACTGCGTATATCCCGTCCGTCAATGGATCGTCAACCTTAGGATCGTCTATCTGATTATTTAAGTCGGATCTTCTTCCCTGCCATAAGCCTACTTTTCCTTGACGAACGGCAGCGGTATCGACGGCATAGAACATATCGGACGTTCTTGTATCGAACTCTTTGTCGAACCAGCCTTTTTCGTACCAATTGTTCATGCATTCCAAGTATGCCTGCATATGTTCGCTCGTCAAGTCGAACTCTACGTGACCGCTGTCAACGTTATAATACCACATCGGCGCAGTGCCGCCAAATCCCGAATATACGTCGCCGCAAGCATTGAAGCCGACGTAATACATCGAAAAATTATAGCCGTTCGTTATGCCTAAATCTTCTCTTGCCTTATCGAAAATCTCGAGCATCCACTCCCAGTCGGAAATGAATATCGGATCTGTTCCGTCCCAATCGGGATGACGTTCTTTATATGCCGTAACGTATTCGCTGTCGGAGTACCACGACGGGAATACTATATCGTCCGTCCAAGAAAGCGCGTCATAAGAGCCGTCTTCCTTTTTCGAGGTATATCCGCCCGTGAAAGGCTCTCCCGTTTTAGGGTTCGTGCCGTATTTCAAAATCCAGTCTCGGCGATATATATTGCCCTCGAAGTTATCCGTAGGCTCGATGGTTGCGCTCCAAAGCTGCAAAATCCTCTTGTTCCCCTCTTCGTCAACGGTATACGCAACTTTATTGGCCTCTTCGTTCGTATCGATAAAATGCTTGTAGTTGGGCATATACTCTTCGACAAGCTCCGTCAAATCAAGCGCGATTCCCATATCATAAAGCGCCGAAGCGGAATAGCTCGTATATGATAGTGGCATGAAGTCATAATATTCGCCCGTCGAAATCATCGTGTTGAACTGGTCTTTCTCCGAACCCGTAACGAGTGCAGCCCATTCGATGTTAATCTTTTCGCCCAAATATTCTTTCTGCGTCGTCGTCCACAAAACCACGGGGTTTTGCGAATAATCGCTGTAATAAATGGGGTCTTCGTTAGCAACAATAAGCATAGTGAAGGTATTCGGATCTTCTTTCTCTCCACACGCGGAAAGAACTCCGACCGACGATAGGCAAAGCAATACGCAAAGCAAAATCGCAATAATTCTTTTCATCTTTTTTCTCCGTTTTTCCTACTTTATCCGCGATAAATAGAAGAATCTGCCACGTTTTTTAGAACGCATGACGCCATAAAAACAAATCTTTTTTGACGATTTCGGAAATATTCCGAATACTCAAAAGCATTACTTAAAGTAATAACATCCGCCGTCAATAAAAATCACATGCTTATGGCAAAAACCGCTTCTTCACTTCGAGGATAAGCTCTCATTATATGTTATTTTAACATATTAGCTTTTTCATTTATTGTAAAATTCTAATATGGCTACCAATTTTTTAAGATGTTATATGCTCGCGATATAAGTAAGCTTAATAAACTTTTTGAAAGTCAACTTAAAATAAAACTTAAAAGGCAAATAACGAAACCGTCGAATAAACCAATTATCGCTCGACGATGTTATAGAAAATAAACAGAATTTTTTGCGGTGTTTATATATTTTCACCGCATATTTTTTTGTGTTTTCGTTTTCGGCACAAATATATTATAATATGACACAGTTCAAATTTTGACACTGTTTATTTGGAGGAAGAACTAATTGATCACAAAAAGTATTACTAATTCCGAACACGTCATCGAAACAAAAGGGCTAACCAAAGATTACGGATTCGGAAGAGGCGTTTTCGACGTCAATATCCACGTTGATATTGGCGAAGTATTCGGCTTTTTAGGGCCCAACGGCGCAGGTAAATCGACGACCATAAGACATTTAATGGGTTTTTCGAAGCCCGACAGCGGCAGTACGAAAATCCTCGGGCAAGAAACATTTGAAAACTACTCGAAGATTTTAAGCCATGTAGGCTATATCCCGGGAGAAATCGCACTTCCCGCAGGACTGACGGGTTGGGAGTTTATCAAAATGATGCAAAATATGCAAAACATTCACAACGAGACGAGATTAAACGAAATGCTCGACTTATTTGAACTTAAAGACAACGTTTTGACGGGCGAAACCAAACGAATGAGCTTAGGTGTAAAACGTAAGCTTGCCGTCGTAACGGCATTTATGTCGGATCCCGACGTTTTGATTTTGGACGAGCCGACAAGCGGACTCGATCCCGTCATGCAAGAAAACTTCATTCAATTCATTCATAAAGAAAAAGCGCGCGGCAAAACCATATTGCTATCAAGCCACATTTTTTCGGAAATCGATTCTACGTGCGATAGGATTGCAATAATTAAAGACGGAAAGATAGTTTCGGAATTTATCGCAAACGACCTAAAGCACGCATCGCGAAAGTATTATTCGATAGGTTTTCAAAATCTAAGCGACAAAGGCTCTTTTTTGGCAAAAGCAAAGATAATCAACTCGTTTACTCTTATATTCGAAAAACAAAACGAAGTTTATATTTCCGTAGACGACAAAGACCTGAATACTCTTATCGCGCTTTTGGCGTCCCTCCCTATCACCTTTTTCAGCAACAGAAAGGAAACGCTTGAGGATTATTTTATGAAATTCTATAAAGAAGATAAAAA
>CAZIPL010000050.1:0-10451 GCA_964541255.1 uncultured Clostridia bacterium
TTTATGTCGAAACGAAAATAATTACGTTCCGCTATTCGGGCATAACATAGAAAAACAATCTGTTGTTGAAAATAACGCCAAAATCAAAAACAGTTGAGTCCAGTTTACGTTGTTGAAATCGATCAATAACGCAAGAAGCGGCAACAGTAATAAACACTCGGAATTAAAACACGAAAACATAGCGTTTCCCTCCCGCGATTTTTGTTTAACTATATGAAATATATCATAAAAAAGTGAATGCGCTTTTATTAAAAACATAGCATAATTTAGTTCAAACAAACATAAATACGCACATTTATTCGCAAAATAAACAAATTTTGCGAATAATTACTTTTTCGGCTATAATCAAATACTTATTACATAAAAAAGCACCCGTAAAAGCATTTGACTTTTAGGAGCATATTACTTTTACGAGTGCATTAAAG
Source organism: uncultured Clostridia bacterium (assembly GCA_964541255.1). Lineage (GTDB taxonomy): Bacteria > Bacillota > Clostridia > Christensenellales > CAMQZB01 > CAYOSU01. Next base: position 426 of record CAZIPL010000050.1, read on the forward strand.
TATTAAAAACTAATTAAACCTTGTTGAAATATTTATTGACAAGTCTTAAAGCGGAAACGATTATTCTTCCCATCAATAAATCGTATACGTTCATTATCGCAAACGCCGCAACGATAAGAATCCAAAGCGGCAAATTCCACTCGTTTATCTCGGTAAAAAAGCTCGAGAAAAAGTATATGACTGTTATCGACAACGAATAGAAAACTTCTTTTATTGTAAGCTCTATAGCAAGCTTAACCCTTTTATGCTTCAATATGCAATGTATCAAAACATACGGTGCGAAAAAGCAAAAAAACGGAAGCATAGTCAAAAAGTTCGGAGCAAAGATAAGCCCTATCGCAGTCGATGCGATAAAGCAAAGTACGCTCCACTTTATCTCCCCCGTGACAAACGGCATAACAAGACAAAGCGATGCGAGCATATAGCAAGAGTAATCGAGAACGTTGAAATAGTTTCCCAAAATAATAAAGACTGCCGAAAACGCGCAGGATATCCCCGCTAAGGCAATCTTTTTAGTCTTTTTCATCAGCAACCGCCTCCGATACAGTTACAGAAAATATTGAGGCACAAAAGCTGTGAACAACAATTCAACGCGTCGTCGCATCCGCCCATCTGGCGATTGTTATCGTCCCAATCGGGAGAATTGCCGTTTTGTTTTTGCTGTTCTTTCCACCACTCTTCGGCGGGATTTGTATTTTTAGTTGCTTTTTTATCTACTTTTTCGGCTTTTGCGCCGCCCGACATAACCTTTTCGAGCTTTTGTAAAGTCTTTTTATACTTCTCGTTATCGGGATCTTTTTCAAGGGCAAGCTCGAGCTGCTTTTTGGCATCGGTAAACCAGTCTTTTTTATAAAAGACCATTGCCTGATAATAATGCCAATCGGCATCTCTTTCAGTCATATCGTCGAGAATGTTTTGCGCGTCGTTGATTTTACCCGACTTTACGAGTTCCTCTACCTTTTTGAACTTTGCGGAAGATTCCGTATGCGTTTCTTCGTCGGAAACGTAGCTACGAGATTCCAAAATCTCTCTATATGCGTTCTCAAGCTCAGTGAGTTTTTTCGCGGCATCGTCTCCTCTTTCGCCCTCGAGGAACATTTCGCTTCTGTATTTTGAACGAAGTCTGTTATATGCTTCGTCGATTTCCGAATCGGTCGCACCGACGCTCAAACCAAAAACTTTGTATAAGTATTCTTGCATTTCTCTCCTTGCATTACCCCTTTCGTCATCAAGGGCAAGCCTTTTTGTATTACGTTAGCTAAAAAATCTTTGTTGAAACAAAATTTTATTTCAGAAAAACTGTCGCTTATTTTATTGAGGCACGACGCAAACGAAAAAACAATATCTTCGCCGTGCTTATTCATAAGCTCTTCGCGCGTTTTTACGTCGCAGTAGATAGTCTTAAAGGGATTGAACTTGTTATCCTTGATATCTTCTTCGAAATCGTCAAGAGCATCGATAAGATATATCCACTTCCCTACGTTATACGAAAGGTGCGACAGCGCGTCGAGATTATTCTCCATAAGCGCTTTTTCATTATAGCACGTCTCATCGTTTTTCTCAACCGATTGCTTGCCGATATAGCAAGATACTATCGTTTTCACACAATCTCGCATCATCGAAGCAAACTCGTCGGATATCGAATCTATCGAAAACTCTCCGCCGTTTTCAAGCTTCCTTAAAGCCTCGTATCTTGTAGATACGATGTCTTTGACTCCCTTTAACTTTTCGTTGGCTTTTTTCAATGCCTTTTTTAAGCCCCTCATCGCCGATTTCGCCTTCGTGGAGTTGTCGTCTACCGCTTTATCGTAAGCGACGTAATAGCCCAAAATAACGTTATATGACGCGATTAAATCGGTCAATTCGTTCTCCACGACGGACTTTCTTTGAGCGAAAGGATTGGTTATGCATTTCAGCTTTTCAAACGAAACGTCAACCCCCAAGTAATTATGCAATAAAATAGCCAAAAAGGTTATGTCGTAGTTTATCGTAAAACGCGATAGTTGCCCGAACTGGCGTTCCATAGACTTACATATACCGCAATAAAACGAGCGATATAAGTCAAAGTCTTTCATATATAGATGAGCCTTTTCTGGCATTACGTATCCGAACATAGTTTGATTATTAACCTTTTCTATTGTATTTTACGAGAAGCTATAATCAATAACTTCTCTAGAATATCACGAATTCTTTTATGTTACCAATATAAATCGAGCTTAAAAAAGTATTCTCTTTATCGACAATCTATTAGAAAAATGCTTTTTTACTTTATTGTTTTAGCCTCTTGGCAAAAAACCGACTTTTCTATATACCTTCGAAACGGTCTTTCTTGCCATATAATGAGCTTTTTCCGCACCGTTAGCCAAAATCTTGTTAAGGTTGTCTTTGTCTTTCAAAAGCTCGTTCTTTCTCTCTCTTACGGGCGAAATCGCTTCGATTACGACATTTGCGACTTCGTCCTTAAGCTCGGCATAGCTCGAGGAAGCAAAGTCTTTCTCTGCCTCGGGAATGGTAACTCCCTTTAAGCTTGCGTAAATCGTCAACAAATTGGTTACCCCCTCTTTACCCTCGGCTGCGATTATTCTGTTATCGGAATCCGTTACCGCACGGCGAAGCTTTCTTCTTATCGTATCGTCGTCGTCGGCAAGTGAAATGAATCCGTTTACATTTTCGTCCGACTTACTCATTTTCGCTTTGGGGTTTTGCAAGCTCATGATTCTCGCGCCGTTTTTGGGGATATACCCTTCGGGAACGACGAAAGTATCGCCGTATCTTGCGTTGAAACGCATAGCTATATCGCGAGTCAATTCCAAGTGCTGTTTTTGATCTGCGCCGATCGGAACAAGAGCCGTCTGATATAGCAAAATATCGGCAGCCATGAGAACGGGATAATCCATAAGTCCCATATTTATATTATCGGCATGACGAGCGCATTTATCCTTGAACTGCGTCATTCTGTTTAGCTCGCCGATATACGTTATCGTATTAAGAACCCACGCAAGCTCCGTATGCTCGGGAACGTGCGACTGTACGAAAAGGGTTGTCTTTTCGGGATCGAGTCCGCAAGCAAGATATAACGCCAAAAGCTCATATGCATTCTTTCTCAACGTTGCGGGATCTTGCTTTACCGTTATCGAATGAAGATCGACAACGCTGTATATGCACTCATATTCGTCTTGAAACTCGGGAAAGTTTTTCAATGCGCCGATATAATTACCGAGCGTTATATTGCCTGTAGGCTGAATTCCCGAAAATAATCTCTTTTTCTCTTCCATTTTCCTATTACTTCCTTATAAAGTTTTCGATAGCGTTTCGCATATCGGCAATTTCATACGTTTCGTTAAAACGAACGGTTTTGTTTTTAAGTTCGGAAATCGCAGACGGAATTTCCATTGCGGAAAGTCTTTGCAAAGTTGACGCGTCCTTAAACGGATCACTCGAGCTTTTCTTTCCGATAGCGTTAATTACGCTTTGCGTGAACTTGAACGGACTTGCGGTCGAAAGCATAACCATCGGCGAATAGTCATTTTCGTCAACTGCATAGTTATCAGAAACATAAACACTCACCGCCGTATGCGGATCGAGTAAGTATGCGTATTCATCGAAGAACAAGCCTATCGTACGCTTCGTATCCTCCTCCGTAGCCATTCCCGCATAGATGATTTCAGTCATCTTAGAAAGAATATCCTCCGATACTTCGAAAACGCCGCTTTCTTTCAGCTCCGACATAAGCTTTGCTATATATTTATCGTCCCTACCCGACACTTCGAACAAAAGTCTTTCGAGATTACTCGAAATAAGTATGTCCATAGACGGAGAAATCGTTTTGTAGAAATTTCTGTTTTTATCGTATTTGCCGCTTGTGAAAAAGTCGGTCAAAACATTGTTGCTGTTACTCGCACAAAGAAGCTTATTTACGGGAAGTCCCATTTTGTAAGCATACCAGCCCGCCAAAATATCGCCGAAGTTGCCCGTCGGAACGGAAAAATCCACCTTATCGCCAAGCGCTATTTCAGAAGAGGAAACCAAGTCGAGGTACGCGGAAAAATAGTATACAACCTGTGGCAACAAACGTCCTAAATTGATGGAATTTGCAGAAGACAAAACGACGTTGTTTTTATCGCAAATCGCTTTGAAGTCATTATCGGCAAAAATCTCCTTTACTCCGCTTTGGCAATTGTCGAAATTGCCTTTTATCGCCGCAACGAAGACGTTTTCTCCCTCTTGTGAAGACATCTGAAGCTTTTGCATAGAAGATACTCCCTCGGACGGATAGAACACCATAATCTTTATTCCGTCAACGTCCTTAAAGCCTTCGAGCGCGGCTTTCCCGGTATCGCCGCTTGTCGCAACGAGAATTAGAATGTCTTTTTCTTCGCCAACTTTTTTCTTGGCATAAGACAATAGCTGCGGGAAAAGAGTCAAAGCCATATCCTTGAAAGCAAGGGTCGGACCGTGGAAAAGCTCCAAAATATAAATACCGTCGTCCATTTTGACTACGGGAGCGGGATCTCCGTCGAAGCGAGAATACGCATTTTTCGCCGCCGTTTCGAGCTCATCTTTTTCAAAGTCCGTAGCAAAAAGCGAAAGCAAGTATACCACGCGCTCTTCATATGACATTTCAAGCATTTCTTCTAACGCCGCCGAATCGATTTTCGGGAAGCTTTCGGGAACGAAAAGCCCTCCGTCTGACGCTATGCCTTTGACAAGTGCTTCCGAAAAGGAGACTTTATTGTTTACGTTTCTTGTGCTAATATATTGCATAAACACCTATTTTGCAATCGATTGTTTTTCGATCGTATAAAAATTTCGAAAAAGCGGGTGAATTATTTTCCCCCGCTTTATTTCTTTTTATATTTTTGCAAGCTATCAGATGATATACTTAGCAATGAAATCGGGTATATCCTGAATGTCTGCGCTGATCGTGAAAGTGAAGTCACAACCCGTTTCGTTTGTTATGTTGCGGAAAGCTTCGAACATATCCTGCATATCCGCAAGCTGGCTTCTCGTGATTCTCTTCAAAGCATCGACGAAAATGTGCTCGATGTCATGATTTGCGGCGAGCATTCCGTTGACAAATGCAACGAACTCTCCTTGATTCTTAATACCTACGCTGGAGCAATCTACGTATCTGACCGCATTTTTGATCTCACGCGTATATTGGCTATTTTCGGTTATGTAAACGATTTCGCCTTTGGCATTCTCGAGAGCATTGTTTGTTCTTGTAATAAGCTGTTTAGTCTTGCCGGAACCCTTGGCGCCGTAAATTAAAGATATCATGTTAAAATTACCTCCATTGGATTTATTATATTATACTTTACTTTATTCAAAAAAACAAGGGGGTTTTGGAATTTTTTTTCAAATATGGCAAAAATACTATTTTCTGACTCCCACCTCAAGCTTTTTGTGAAGCTTTCTGTCGATAATTCTGACAAAGCTGTCAAGCTCGTCGTCGGAAATCGAAGTAACACGCCCTGCGGCATACTCCGCATCGACGTAGCTTTTGAGTTTAATGGCTATATCGTCCGTCTTAGAAACCTTATCTTCTCCATCGAGCTGATAATATTCGTTTATCCAATAAGCTATTCCCGCCAAGCCCGACGTATTGGTAATTGCGATTCGCGGCTTTTTGTTGAGAATCTTTTCCGTGTCGAATATATTATATATTTCCGGGTCTTTCATAAGCCCGTCGGCATGAATACCCGCTCTTGTCGAATTAAAATCACGTCCGACAAACGGCGTGCGCGGCGGAATGGTATATCCGACCTCTTTTTCGAAATAGTCGGCAATTTCGGATATTACGGTAAAGTCCATACCTCCGTTGTCGCCTTTTATCGAAGCATATTCGATTGCCATTGCTTCTAAGGGGCAATTGCCCGTTCTTTCGCCTATTCCCAAGAGCGCACAGTTGACGGAAGAACAGCCGTATAACCACGCGGTCGTTGCGTTTGAAACAACCTTATAAAAATCGTTATGACCGTGCCATTCCAACTGGGAAGACGGAACGTCTGCATATTTTTTCAAGCCGTAAATAATGCCGGGAACGGATCTTGGCATAGACGCGCCGTGGAAAGGAACGCCGAAACCCATCGTATCGCAAGCTCTTATCTTTATCGGAACGCCCGATTCTTTGGATAGATGCATAAGCTCGGTCGCAAAAGGCACTACAAAACCGTAAAAATCCGCTCTTGTTATGTCTTCGAAATGACAACGAGGAATTATTCCGTAAGAAAGCGCCTCTTTGACAATCCCCAAATACTTATCGAGAGCTTGACCTCTTGTCAATCCCATTTTGTTGAAAATGTGATAATCGGAGCAGCTCACCAAAATGCCCGTTTCTTTTATTCCAATTTCTTTAACAAGCTCGAAATCTTTCGGATTGGCCCTTATCCAAGAGGTAACCTCCGGGAATTTCAAACCAAGCTCCAAACATTTTTCCACAGCTTCTCTGTCTTTTTCGCTATATAGGAAAAACTCGCTTTGACGAATTATTCCGTTTTCTCCGCCGAGCTTAGACAAAAGCTTAAAAATCTCGACGATTTGCTCTGAAGAAAAAGGCGACGTCGATTGCTGACCGTCACGGAAAGTGGTATCGGTGATCCAGATGTTTTCGGGAGTGTCCATAGGAACAAGCCTATGATTGAAACTTATCTTCGGCACCGTTTCGTAATCGTACAGCTCGCGTATTAAGTTCGGTTCTTCTACGTCTTGAAGAGAATAATGATAGTTCTCTTCTTCGAGAAGATTTGTTCTTTTATTTAACTTTATCATAGAGCGTTTACCATTTCTTCTATTCTGTCAAGACCTTTTGCTATATCTTCGTCGGATACAGCAAAGGAAAGTCTTATGTAATCGTCTCCGCCAAACGGACCACCCGGTATCGCGGCGACTTTATAATCCAAAAGCTCGTGACAAAAATCGAAGGAGTTCTTTATTTTTTCTCCATATAATTTTCCGACATTGACAAACATATAAAAGGCGCCGTCGGGCTTAATAGGCGTAACGCCTTTCAATTTCGACAGTCTTTCGTACATATAGTCGCGGCGGCGATTATATACCTTAGCCAAGCTCTCCACGTCGTCCGTTCTTTCGAATGCCACATAAGAAGCTTCTTGCGCGATGCTGTTTACGTTGCTCGTCATATGAGATTGAACGTGATCAATCGTCTCGGCAATCTCTTTGCTTGCCGCCAAATATCCTACTCTCCACCCCGTCATCGCATACGATTTCGAAAGTCCGTTAACGACTATCGTCAGCTCTTTCATCTTTTCGCTATAAGTTGCTATCGATACGGGTTTTTCGACGTAGCACAGTTTTTCGTATATCTCGTCCGATATGCAAAGAACCTCGTTTTCTTCAAGAACTTTCGCAAGAGAATATATCTCCTCTTTCGAATAAACGGCGCCCGTCGGGTTATTGGGAGAGTTCAATATCAAAAGCTTAGTCTTTCTTGTTATTGCATTTTTAAGCTCTTCCGCCGTCATTTTGAAGCCGTTTTCTTCCTTGGTTTCTACATATACGGGAACGCCTCCGCACATCTTAACAAGCTCGGGATAAGTAAGCCAATATGGCGACGGGATTATTACTTCGTCTCCGTCGTTTATAACCGCATACAAAGCATTGAAAAGAGAGTGCTTTGCGCCGTTAGATACAATGATTTGCGTGTAATCGTATTTAAGTCCGTTTTCGTTATAGAGCTTTTCGGCAATGCGTTTTCTCAGTTTTTCCGTTCCCGACGACGGAGTATATTTTGTGCAACCACCGTCAATCGCGGCTTTTGCGGCTTCGCATATATAAAGCGGCGTAGCGCAATCGGGTTCGCCGGCAGTGAAGCTCACTATATCAAAACCCTCTGCTTTAAGCTTCTTTGCTGCGGCAGAGATTGCAAGTGTTTGCGATTTGGTTACGCCTTTTGCTTTTTCCGAAATAAATCTTTTCATAGTATAAGTCTTCTTAAGTCAAAAATATTTTCGTATATCTTATCACTTTATCACACTAAAACGCAAGCGTTTTTTTCGCAATATAAGCGAAAAGGAGTATTTTACCGTAAAATAGATTATATTTATTCAATTAATGCAAAAATATTCAATAATTATGGATATTAAAAATACCGTTAACGCATTGAATTATTATAGTTTATTCCGCTATTCCCAACAAAAAAGTCGCAAGTTAAAACTCACGACTTTATTATATAGATTCAAATACATACCGCTTTCAGTCAATCAACGGAGACACAATGGATTAGTCATTATTTGCGGGATTTATTAACGATATGTAATTACTCAATGATATTGCGAATTATTTAGATCAATATTACTTTATAGAATAAGCTTTCGCCAACCGAAGTTTATTCTTCTGTCAATTGTTCTTTCTTATCGTCACCTAAAGTTTTCAATAACGGAATCAAAAAAATCATTGCAACGATAAAAGCCATCCAATCGGATATCGGAGTTGCCCACGAAATACCGCTCATTCCCCATATTCTATCGAAAATCACAACAAACAAAACGTCTAACGTTCCCTTTCGCATCATAGCAAGAATCATAGGCTGAACTTTTTTGCCTATCGCTTGGAAAATCGTTATTACCATAAAGTTTATCGCGGTAGTCGGGCAGGAAATGCATATTACTTTCAAGAAACTTTGACCGTAAGCGACCGTTTCGGCATCAGAAATAAAGGCGGATATAATCGGAACGGCGCAAAAATACAGCAAAAACGTTCCCGTAACCGCAACGATAAGGCTATATAGAGTTGCAGTTAAAATGCTCTTTTTCATACGAGCTTTATTGCCTGTACTGTAATTAAAGCCAATCAGCGGCAAAACGCCTTGAGCCATGCCTTGCGCTATCGCATAAGCCAAAAGGTCTATCTTTTTCGCAATACCCATTCCGGCGATTGCAATATCGGAATACTTCGAAACGACGTTATTAAGCCCGATATTCGACACCGTTGACATCATAGTCATAAAAGCGCCCGGAAGACCTACCATAATTACTTCCGCAACGATTTTTTTATTTAACGAAAACTTTCTTATATCAAAAGATATTACGGAGTCTTTTCGAATTTTAAGAATAAACAGAACAAAGAAAATCATCGCAATGACATTGGAAAGCATCGTGGCAACGGCGGCACCTTTTATTCCCATATCGAAAACGAAGATAAAAAGCGGATCGAGTGCGATGTTAAGAACTCCGCCGAGTGCGATTCCGAACCCCGCTTGACGAGAATAGCCTTCCGCTCTTATAAGGTGAGCAAATTCCGCATTCATAACGGTCGGAACAGCGCCTACAACTACAGTCCAAAAGATATATTCCTCGAGATATATCCAAGTATTCGAAGCTTTATCCTTTGCGCCCAAAATCGGGAAAATTGAATTCCTAAACAGATAAACTAAAATTCCGTATAAAAAAGCAAAGACAATTCCGCTCCAGATGCAAAATGCAACTGTTTTTCTCGCTTTTTCGGTATTACCTGCGCCCAAACATCTTGAAATCAAGCTCGAACCGCCAAGTCCGAATAGGTTCGAAAAAGCCGTCAACAGCAAAAAGCACGGCATCGCAAGAGTTGCGGCGGCAACTTGCTCGGGATCGTTTAGCTGCCCGATATAAAAAGTGTCCGCCATATTATATACGACGTTTATCAATTGACTTATTACGGTCGGAACCGCAAGCGCAAGCACCGCTTTAGATACGGGTGCATCAGAAAACAGTTTTCTCCTATCTGTCATTTCCATTTTAGTTACCTCTTTCTTCACTCAAGATTCCCGATATTATTCTATCGATTCCAAAATTAAAGCTATCTAACGCGGTATATGCTTTATCGGCAAAATAGCCGTCGTCCTCTTCCGTCAAAAATCCGTGCAAGAACGCCCTCAGCATGCGCTGCCAATGCATTTGTCGCTCTTTCGATATATTAAACCCCTCCATAACCTTAAAAAACGGATCGGCGGTCATGGCGGCGGCACTTTTAAGTACTTCGTCGTCGTTGCGGCGAATGTTCATAATGAGCATATATAGATTCTCGTGC
>CAZIPL010000051.1:0-10081 GCA_964541255.1 uncultured Clostridia bacterium
TGCCTCCTTTGCGTAAAGGGAGGTGGCACGGCGCTATTACGCCGTGTCGGTGGGATCGATTGCTTATCAATCCTTATCAAAGGCTCCTCTGCGTAAGGGGAGCTGATTGCGTTAGCAATCTGAGGGATCGCGGCATTATGTCAATCCCTCAGTCGCTATTCGGCGACAGCTCCCTTCAAAGGGAGCCAATTAAAGCATTCGTCCTAACAAGGAACCTTTGGTTTGATCGTTAATAGATCAACGCCGCCCTTGCTAAGGGAGCTTTTTTATATCGATTCAATCCTTGTCAATGCCTCCTTTGCGTAAAGGGAGGTGGCACGGCGCTATTACGCCGTGTCGGTGGGATCGATTATTGTTTATCAACGATTCTGAGGGTTACCTCTTCGTCGATACGCCTACAAACGCCCTCAAATCTTTGAGTAACATCAATATTTTGAAATCTCAAAACTTTAATTCCCAAGCTCTCGAAAAATTTCGTTCTTTCTATGTCTTTTTCAATATTATCTTCGATATAATGTTGCGAGCCGTCAAGTTCAACGACAAGCTTCGCTTTTGAACAATAAAAATCCGCAATATAGTTCCCGATTATTTTCTGTCGCAAAAAGCGTATCGGATAGCTTCTTAAATAATCATACCAAAGATGACGCTCTTCTTTCGTCATTTCTTTGCGCAAATTTTTTGCATATTCGACTAATTCTTTGTTATGTATGGATTCCATATCGTTTGTTCTCTTTTTTTGTTTTATTATACCAATTTTTATTGCACGATTCAATAGCTAAATAATATTTTTCGCTTTTTTATCAATCCCTCAGTCTCGGCAATGGTCAATCCCTCAGTCTGCTTCGCAGCCAGCTCCCTTCAAAGGGAGCCTTTTTTTGAAACCTTATGCCAGTCTCCTTTGCGTAAAGGGAGGTGGCACGGCGTTCAATCGCCGTGGCGGTGGGATCGATTGTTTATCAATCCTTATCAATGGCTCCTCTGCGTAAGGGGAGTTGTCGTCGTAAGACGACTGAGGGATCGTAGCAGTTCGTCAATCCCTCAGTCTCGGCAAATGCCGAGCCAGCTCCCTTCAAAGGGAGCCTTCTTCGGCGAAAGTTGCACCCCTTCGCCCTACGTTGGTTTGTCACACAAAAAAAAGCGGATAGATTGCTCTATCCGCATTTTTTTATTTTGTTTGTGGGCTTTTCGTCCACACGATTTTTGGGTGTTTATTTCTAAATATTGTAATGTGTATTCAAGAACATTTAGTTTTCTTTGCCCAAAAACTTTGGCGTTTGCCGATTTGGTTTTTGAACTTTCAATTGAAATTGTCCGATTTCAATCAACTTTTCTCAACCGCATTTCGGCAATTGCCGTTATTGCTTATTGCAATTATTCGTTAACTGTAGCGCTCCAAGTCTTCTCGAATACCGAGAATGCTCTGTCGAGGTCATAAGCTTCAGCCATAAGCTCATAAGCTTCTTCGAAAGATTCAGCTTCCTTAACGATTGTCGTGAAGCTATCTCCGAGGATCTTAGCAGCGTTGTTAACAACAGTCTGAGTTGTCGTGATCTTTCCGGATTCAGAACCCGTCGTGAAGATCGTAGGAGCATCTTCGTTGTAGATAGCTTCAACGATTATATTGTAAGCAACGTTCGTCTTAGCCGTAGCCGTAGCGATCTGAGCAGCAGTGTAGTCGTTAGCAGCCGTGAATTCTTCAGCGATCAATGCGTCGAACTCAGCAACAACGTCAGCCTTGTGAGCTTCAAATGCGAGTGCGAAATCGATCCATGCCTTGTATTCAGCAACGCAAGCAGCAACAACGTCGTCGTCATATGTGCTAGCCATAGCGATAATGTCGTCCATAGCATTGTGTAAGCCAGTAGTATTGCCGAAGAAGTCGGTCGTCTCGCCACCATAAACGAGGTTGTTGAGTCTTCCGTAGATAACGCCTTTCTGAGCGTAATCTTCAACGTTGACATAAGTTGCGACTTCGTTCAAAAGGTCAACCGTGCTGTTCATATCTGTCAAGTACTTGATAGCCGTAGCGAAGTCAACTTTAGTACCGTTAAGGTTAGAAGCATATTGAGATTCAACTTCCGCTTTGAAAGCCTCGCCATAAGTATCTTTGAGCTTGTTGTAAGCTTCATTAGCCTGATTCGTCAAAGCCTTAACTTCGGAGTTGGAGATGTAATGCTTAACGCCGGTAGAACCGTTATTATTGTTATAGATAACCTTAGAAACGTTGTTGGTGATCGCCTGGTTGTAAGCACCCAAAGCACCGTTGATAAGTTCTTTAGCAGCAGCTACTTCAGCGTTAGCAACAAGACCTAAAGCAGTTTTGTAATTATCCCAATCTGTGCCAGATCCCGTGTACTTGTTCTCGGTTACCCACGTATGAACCGTCTGCAAAGCGTTCATAGCGTTCGTATCTTTAACGTTGAAGTTAGGTCCGTAAGTAGTCCAGTTAGCATCCTTAACAACCTGAGCCCATCCGCTTGCAAGTGTTTCAGCTGCTTCTTTTTCAGCAGCAGATTTATCAGTAGCCGTGAAGAAAGCAGGAACGGATGTAGCCTTTTTTGCATCTGTCTTCATTGTTGTAGCATAAAGTCCGGCACCCGCAACAACAGCGTTGTTGGGGTTGGTGTAATATGCTTTCTGAGCGTCGGAAAGAGCTTCATAACGAGTCTTAGCGAGGTTATAACGAGCAACACCATCGGTTTCTTCCAAATCAACAGTTTCAGCAACAGAAGTGTTTACGTCACGGATTACGTTCATATCATACTGAGAAATGAGGTAAGCCGTACCATTGTTGAGCGTGAATGTGTAGTTATCTGTATCGAGGTCTTCAACAGCAACGGTGTTGTCTTCGTCCATATCTTCATACTTAACAGCCTTGGTGATAACTACGGTGTATTCATAAGCACCCTCAGCGCTGTTGTTATAAGAAGCAACAGGAACGAGATATGCTTTGTAACCGCTAGGAATACCAATGTTAGTAAGAGTCAAAGAAGTGTCAGAAAGTTTAGCGTGTTTTCCGAGAACGAGTTCCGTGCCAAGAGCGGGAGCAACCGTGTTAACTAAAGGATTGGTGTAGTCAACAGCGCTTACAACGTTAACAGTGTCATATACGGAAAGTTCAACAGCTTTCTTCGTGATCGTCAAAGAAGTTTCAACAACGTATTCTTCAGCATCCTTAGCAGCAATACCGAATTCACCGAACTTAATGCCGTTGTCCTTAACGGTGATCGTGATTTCAGCGGTGTATGTACCAGCAGGAACGTTTGTCAATTCATAACCGATAGCGAGCGTAGGATTGCTGTAATTAGCACCATATGCAGTCGTAGCACTCATCAAACTTGCGTCACTCGTTTTGTGATATACTCCGGAAGAAGCAAAACCGGTAAGAACATAATTCAATTCGGAAGAAACAGTAGCTTTTCTTACAGATGTAAATGCGCCCTGTCCTTCGTAATCGATGTTGATCGTAGCCGTTACGGCATAGTTAGACTTTTTAGAAAGCTCGGGAATACCTTTGATGAAGAAACCATATCTGGAAGCAACATAACCACCAGAGAACCTATCTTTCTGACCATATTCGCCGCCAGCTACTACGACTTCGATGCCGTAATTTTCAGCAAGCTTTTCAGCGTCTGTCTTCTCGGCAGGCGTGGGATTCTCGGAAGGCTTCGTCGTTTCGGAAGGCTGGGTCGTCTCAGAAGGCTTCGTCGTCTCAGAAGGCTTTACAGTCTCGGAAGGCGTTACCGTGGGAGACGGTGTAGGATCCGGTGTGGGTTCCTTGCACGCAGCCATTGTCAGCACCATTGCAACAACGAGCATTGCAACGATTGCCAAACGTAAAACTTTGTTTTTCATAAACTACCTCCAATTAAATTGAATAGTTTGTTTTCATTTTTAATCATTTTTAACACGACAAAATGACCATGTCCCTCCCAAGCTCACCACAAACTCAAGGTACATCGTCTATCGCAATATCATTTTATCACAGCAAATTACCCTTTTTCGATATCAAACGTTAGTTTTTCAACAATTTCAGTTGAATAATCAACGAATATTGCTGTTTTTATTACATTGTTTCTGAAAAATCCTTATAAACCGCCTCCTTTGCGTAAAGGGAGGTGGCATTGTGGCACACAATGACGGAGGGATCGTAGCATTAGATCAATCCCTCAGTCTCGGCAAATGCCGAGACAGCTCCCTTCAAAGGGAGCCAATAAAAGCATTCGTCCTAATAAGGCACCCTTTTTTGATCGTTAATAGATCATAAGGGAGCCTCTTTGATATTGATTCAATCCTTATTTCTGCCTCCTTTGCGTAAAGGGAGGTGGCACGGCGCTATTACGCCGTGTCGGTGGGATCGATTGAACAAACAATCGCAACCTTATTATATTAAGGGGTAATCTTTATTATATTAAGGGGTAATCTTTTTGATGAAAAGATTTCCCCTTACCCCTTTCAAAACCTTTTTGATAACAGCAATCCTTATTATAGGCTCCTCTTACGTTGTGGGGAGCTGATTGCGTTAGCAATCTGAGGGATCGTGGCGATTCGTCAATCCCTCAGTCGCCTACGGCGCCAGCTCCCCTCAAAGGGAGCCTTTTTGATATCGATTCAATCCTTATTACCGCCTCCTTTTCGTAAAGGGAGGTGGCACGGCGCTATTACGCCGTGTCGGTGGGATCGATTCTTTTCATAGGCTCCTCTACGTAAGGAGCGCCTTTTTGATGCCTTATTCAAATTAAAAAGGTTTTGAAGAGGTCTTAGGAGAAACTTTTCCTCAAAAAGTTTCCCCTAATATAAAACAATATATAATGTCAATCCCTCAGTCGCCTACGGCGCCAGCTCCCTTGCTAAGGGAGCCTTTTCTTGATATTCGCTCTTACTAAGGGAGCCTTTATTATATTCACCTTGTTTTCATTAAATTATATAATCTTTCACACATTCGGGAGTTTCTTTTTTTGCGACAAAAATTCTGTTGATTTTTTCGGCAAATTATTATAAACTAAATTTTATGAACACAAGAGATACATTATATATTAAAGACGGAAAGCTCGTTATCGGCGGAGCTGCGGCGGACGATTTGGCGAAAAAATACGGTACGCCGCTTTACGTTCTCGACATCGCTTACATCGAGAGCATTATCGACGTTTTCACAAAGACAATTCACGACGTATACGGCAACGGCAGAATGCTATACGCAAGTAAGGCGTTATCCACGAAAGCGCTATACGCACTTGTCAAAAGCACCGAAGCAGGTTGCGACGTCGTTTCGGGCGGAGAGCTTTACACCGCGCTTACGGCAGGGTTTCCCGCAGACAAGATTTATATGCACGGCAACAACAAGCTCGAAAGCGAAATCGAGTTTGCTCTCAAATCGAACATCCACGCGCTCGTTATCGATTCGATTGACGAAATCGCGCTTGTATCGACAATCGCAAAACGCTTAGGCGTCGTTGCGCCGTGTATGCTTAGGCTCAACCCCGGCGTTTCAGCGCATACGCACGAATTCGTTCAGACCGCTTGCGACGACAGCAAGTTCGGCGTTTCGATAAAAACAGGCGAGGCGTTCTTTGCTATAGAGCAAATGCTCGCCGACAACAATATAAATATGCTTGGCGTACACGTCCACATCGGCAGTCAGATTTTCGAGCGCACGTCCTACGAGCTTGCGGCTAAGGTTATGACGGACTTCTTGGGCGAGGTCAAAGCGCGTCTTAACGTAGAATTCCCCGAGCTTAACATGGGAGGCGGATTCGGAATATATTACGAGGGCGAAGACAAAAAATTCGACACCGCGGCGTACGCAGACCACCTCTCCACGCTTTTGACGGCAGTTAACAAAGGCTTAACCGAAAACGGACTTCAAAAGCCGTTCATAATCGTCGAGCCAGGTCGTTCGATCGTAGGCGAAGCGGGCATAACGCTTTACACCGTCGGCACAATCAAAGACATCAAGGGCATAAGAAAATACGTCTCCGTTGACGGCGGTATGTTCGACAATCCCAGATACGCGCTTTATGGGTCGAGATATTCCGCTATCGCCGTAAACAAAGCGGACGAGCCCCAAAACGAGCTTGTTACTATCGCAGGCAAGTGCTGCGAAAGCGGCGACATCGTCGCAAAGGACGTATATTTGCAAAACGTTAAGCGCGGCGACGTTATCGCGGTATTTTCTACGGGCGCATACAACTATTCGATGGCGTCGAATTATAACCGCAACTTCATCCCACCTATGGTCGCAGTCAAAAACGGCGAGAGCGATTATATCGTGAAGCCCCAGACTTTCGAAGATTTGGTTCGTAACGACGTTGTGCCGAGCCTTATCGAAAAATAGCAAATAAAACGGCTCCTTTGCGGCAAAACGACGTATAATTGCCGTAGGGACGCACGAAAAATATATTTATCAAGCAAAAACGTATAGAGAAATCAATAGATGTTAGACTTATTATTTTCAAACCCGATAGCCTTTTTCGGCTGGTTCTTGGCGTTCCTTATCGCCATAATGACGCACGAATGCATGCACGGTCTCGCCGCGCTTCATAACGGCGACCCGACAGCGAAGTATTCCGGGCGAATGAATTTCAACCCCCTCAAGCACTTCGATTTGACGGGACTTTTGATGTGCGTTATTCTGGGATTCGGTTACGCAAAGCCCGTCCCTATCGATCCGCGCAATTTCGATAACTACAAAAAGGGTATGTTCGAGGTCTCTGTCGCAGGCGTTCTTGCCAACCTTGCGATTGCGTTTTTCGCTTATCCCCTATTCGTCTTGGCGGCAAGGTATCTACCCGACCTTATGCTTTTCGACGAATTGATTGTCTACTTTTTGCTCTACCTTGTCTATATCGACGTTTGGCTTATGATTTTCAATCTTTTGCCGATATATCCCCTTGACGGGTTCAGACTCGTGGAACTGTTCTTCCCACGCTCTTCTTATTGTCGCTTTATGAGGAATAATTCAAGATACGTATTCCTTATATATATATTGCTCACATTTTTGGGAAGCCGTTTCGGAATCAATCTTAACGTCGTTTCGTTCTTGGGCGATTACGTTTTCGGCGCGATCTCATGGGTTTGGGGGTTGATTTTATGACAGAGTTGCAATTTCATCTCGAATACTTCGACGGGCCGCTCGATCTTTTGTTGCACCTTATCAAAGACAGCAAGATTGACATCGAAACGGTATTTTTATCCGACGTGACGGAGCAATATCTGAAATTTATGGACGAGCTCGACCGCATAGATATGGATATGCAAGCGGAATTCCTTTCCGTCGCGGCGACGCTTCTCGAAATCAAAAGTAAGGCGCTTCTCCCTCGCTACGAGGAAGAAGCTTCCGTCGAGGACGACGTTGACGCAAACGAGCTTTTGAGACGACTTGAGGAATATAAGATTATCAAGGAACTTTCGGGGGAACTTAAAGAAATCGAGGACGTCGGCAAGCTCTATAAAGTGCCCGATCCGTCCGCTTACGCAAGCCGTATCGCTTTCAAGGAAAGCAATATGGATAAGCTCTTCGAGGCGTTCAACAAAGTGCTTATGCTCGTTGCCGCTGAGGAAGAAAAGCAAAAAATGGTGCAAAGAATTATCCCGAAAGACTCTTTCACCGTCGAGGAACAGCAAGAGCGAGTCGTCAGAATACTTAAAGACAGAGGCGAAACGACTTTCTTCACTCTCGTTGAAGAAAACAAGAGCCGCTTGCAGCTCGTAACTATGCTTCTCGCGATTTTGGAACTTATCAAAAACCAAGTTATAACCATTTCGCAAAGCGATATGTTCGAGGATATCGACATCAGATTTCGCGACAAAACAAGCGAAACGCCTACGGCAAGCGACGAAGCAAACGCTTAACGGCTAGCAAAGGAGATATATATGAAAGACTTAACTAAAATATTGGAAGGAATTCTCTTCCTTGCGGGCGATTCCGTTTCGGAAGCAGAAATCGCCGAAAGACTTAACCTCTCGCAAAAGGAACTCGACGAGGCAATCAAATATCTTACCGACAAATACGCCGTTGCGGGAATAAATCTTCTTCGCTTCGACGGCAAACTCCAGTTCGCGACAAACCCCAAATACGTCGAAGAAATATCCGCAGTCTTGAATCCTATACGCGAAAGAGCGTTCTCTCAAAGCATGCTCGAAGTTGCCGCGATTGTCGCATATAAACAGCCCGTTACGAGGCTCGAAATAGAAAAAATCAGAGGCGTTTCGAGCGAATACGCCGTTTCGGCACTATTGAAGCAAAATATAATCGAGGTCGTCGGACGTAAAGACGCAGTCGGCAAGCCTTTCCTTTTCGGCACGACGGAAAACTTCCTCAAAAAGTTCAACCTTTCTAAAATATCCGACCTTCCCGAATACGACGAGCTTGCCGAAAAGCTTAAATCGTTTGCCGGCTTCGAAGAAGAAATCGACGATTTTTCCGACGACGCTCTCTTAAACCCCGACTTTTTGGAGGGCGAAGAAGGCGTTCAGCGTATCGGATAACATACGGCAAATACATATTAGGCAAAAAAGATCACGGCAAAGCTCAATCGAGTACGTATTTCTATTGCCAAATCTTTCGAATATTCATAATAAAAATAATACTATAAAAAACAACCCTTAGGAACCATGCGATTTTCGCCGTCTCAAGGGTTTTTCTATTTTGGAAATATTTCTATAAAGCCGTTATGCGAATATATCGCAGAACAAAAAGAAGCAATATTACTTTTATGTTTTTGAAATTTAATAAAAATCAATACTTAATATGACAATTTCATAGAAAACCATGGCGTTTTATATAACGATAGCTTGTATGCAATTTACTGCGATAATCTTCCCGGTTCTAAGTTATTGAGTTAATATATGCTTAAAGTATATACACCGCTAAAGCTTCTCTATCTCGCTTTTTCTTTTATACTTTTCCCTCGTCGCCTCGCCGCCTCGAATATGACGCTCGGCAAGGTTCTTCTCAAGCACGGCTTTAACCTCTTGAAAAAGCACGCCGCTGCAAAGCCTTAACCTTTCTGTCACGTCTTTATGTACCGTAGATTTCGACACGCCGAATTTTTCCGCAGTCGCCCTGACCGTCGCACCCGTCGAAGCGATGTATTCCCCCTCAAGAAGAGTTCTTTCCTCTATACTACCCATTTCTTTTCCGCCTTAATGCTTAATAATAAATCTTATGCAAGAAAAATCTTGAATAGAAGAAAAAGGCAAATACTCTATCCCAAAAGAAAACGCATTAAAATAATTATTATGCCGAAAACAAGTTTATACATAGCCACTCTATCAATCGAGAGGTTGATTTATGGAGAAATAGATTTCTGCCGTTACGTTAAGGCTTCGAGCAATAATTGGGTGTAAATATTAAAAAGGCGACTTTGAATGAAAAGTATTTTTATAAAGGTCAAAATCAAGGGGCCGAACAAAAAATACTAAACGTTTAATTAGTGGTTTAACTTTAGTCGGTAAATTGATTGCATTAAAAAACAATCGAACGAGACTATCGATAGATAACGATAGAAACATAGGAAGATATAATTTATATCAGAAAGAAAAACTTTTGTAAAATACGATACTAAGTTATGCTACATAAGTGTTTATTGTATGGAAGACGATACTTGACGTTTAAAAGAATAGGGATTGTTTTATATATAGGCAACAACTTAACTACAATCTCGTTATAAATAAGCAAAACAATAGCATAATAAAATAACCGCTTAGTTCCTTATAAGTCATTCGACAATTGACACACCTACAATTCAAAAAGCTTGTGCTAATAAATTCACGAAATTTAGGTACGATTGTAAAAGAACCGACAGTCTGTCGGATTGGCAACACGGTGTAGTTTTTGATTTTTACATATTGACATAGAGTATATCCTATGGTAGAATATTCATACAAACGGAATAAATCTGTTTGGTTTATTGGGCAAAATGTAGGCAAATTTTAAAGATAAGGTGGTGAGTCCGAAGAAAACGTTTTAACATCCTTTATACTTTTACAATCACTAATTTTTATTAACGATTTGCGAAAGCAATCAAAGGAGAACACAATGAACAAAAAAATAACAACCATCATAACGTTGGTATTATCG
>CAZIPL010000052.1:0-10031 GCA_964541255.1 uncultured Clostridia bacterium
GCAGTCTGGCGGACACGGACAGTACGGTCACTGCAAGATGAGATTCGAACCTTGCGAAGAAGACTTCGTATTCGACTCCGAAGTAGTCGGCGGAACCGTTCCTAAGCAGTATATCCCCGCAATTGAAAAAGGTCTCCGCGAGTGCCTCCCCAAGGGTGTTTTGGCAGGATATCCGGTAGTAGGTCTTAAAGCGGTTGTTTACGACGGATCCTATCACGACGTAGACTCTTCCGAAATGGCGTTCAAGATCGCGGCGTCTTTGGCATATAAAGAGGGCTTGAAGAATGCGCGTCCCGTTATTTTGGAACCTATCATGTCTGTTGAAATCACTGTTCCCGAAAGCTATACGGGTGACATTATGGGCGATATGAACAAACGTCGCGGCAGAATCCTCGGTATGGATATGGTAAACAAGAAACAGGTTGTTCATGCCGAAGCTCCTCAGTCCGAAATGTTCAAATACGCTACCGACCTTCGTTCCATGACGCAAGGCAGAGGTAAGTTCACAATGAAGTTCGAACGCTATGAAGAGGCTCCTCAGAACATTATCGATAAGATAGTCAAAGAGCGTGCTGCCCTTCTTGCGGCTGATAATGACTGATAAAACAACAATCGAAGCGGCGAAATTCGCCGCTTTTCTTTATTGTCGAAAAACGGTAAAATTTTGTAAAAATTGTAATATTTTATCGGTAAAAATATAAAGCTATTGCGAAAAGAGATATATTGTGATAAAATAACCTAAAAGAAGTAAATGCTTTATCTAACGATAAACCATTTTGCAAAGCAGATGGCTTTGCACGAAACTATCGTTTCGCACTTCGAAGCTTGAAAAACCGCGAAGTTCCAAACCCTTGCAAGCAAGTTTGTAACTTCTTGTATTATCAAAGTATGGAAAACGAAAAGATTTTAACAGTAAAAGATTTCAAAAAAGACGAAGAAGTGCAAGCGTTAATCAAATATACCGATATTCAGCTTGAAAATCTCGGCTATACCGAGCATTCGTCGAGGCATTTGTCGATAGTGAGCAGCTGGGCGAGAGACCTTGCCGAAAAGCTCGGCGCGACCGAAAGAGAGATAAGGCTCGTCGAAATAGCGGGATATTTGCACGACATTGGCAACAGCATAAACCGTTACGATCACTCGATGAACGGCGCGATTTTGGCGTATAACATCATGATTAGGAAAGGTATGCCTTATGACGACGCTTGCGAGATCATGACGGCGATAGGCAACCACGACGAAAAATACGGCTATCCCGTTTCGAGGCTTTCCGCGATTTTGATTATTGCCGATAAAGCCGACGTTCATAGAAGCCGCGTGCGCTATAAAAATCGATCGGTCGAGGGCGTCAAAAAAGACATTCACGATAGAGTTAACTATGCCGTTGAAAGTTCGTACCTCGATGTCGTGGGAGACGATATAATTCTCAATATCACGATAGACAACGACATTTGCTCCGTTATGGACTATTTTGAAATATATTTCAACCGCATGAAGCTTTGCAGTAAATCCGCCGAGGTTTTCAATAAGAACTTTAAGTTAATAATAAACGGAACCGAGCTGTCGAATTAGAAATTACTAAAAAGTATTGAGGTCAAAATGAGTATTTATATAAACATTCGCTATATAGGCAAAAACGGCTCTGCGAAAAAGTTCGCCGAAGAAATGGAAAAAAGCGGCATAGCAAAAAGAATTCGCGAGGAAGAGGGGAATATCAGATACGAATATTTCGAACCGTTGGTTTTCGACGAATCGATTCTTTTAATCGACGAATGGAAAGATCAAAAATCTCTTGATATTCACCACGCTTCGACAATGATGCAAGAAATATCGCGTCTTCGCGAAAAATACGATTTGCATATGACTGTCGAACGCTTCGAGAGAAAAGAGAATAACTTGTCTGACGATAGCTTTATAAGGAAATAATCAATAGAGTTATTTCATAACTTTAACTGCTGTTTATTCTCTTTAAAAGCCGGTCGGATGCTTGAATCTAAGCTTTTTTGCTGTATGTTATAATAAAACAATAATGCTATTCAAAAGAGACCGGCAGCAACTGTCATAAATTGATATATTTGCAAGGAATATTTTCATACTGCAAAGCCAAGCTTAGTAGTATACAAACTACAAACCGTGTAAACTTGAACATATGCAGACAACAGTACGAATGTCCAAGTCGAGCTTAGCTGTCTAAAAACCGCGCGAGCCAATACGATAACAAACTTTTTATAAAAATCCGAATATTTTTTCGGATTTTTTATATTTACGTCAAAAAACCGTTGACAATAAGTGTTTGTATGATTATAATAAAAACAGTTGAACAATTATTCAACTGTTTGCAAAAGGAGAAAGATATGTCCGAATACGAAGATAAGATAATAAATATTGAAGAATATGAATGCGAATGCGAGCATATCCATGGCGAAGCGGTAGGAAAAGCCATTGACGGAATGCCGTCAGAAGATTCGTTATATGACGTTGCCGAGCTATTCAAGGTTTTCGGCGATAGCACGAGAACGAGAATTATATCGGCATTGTTTTCTGCCGAGCTTTGCGTTTGCGATATAGCGAAGCTTCTTAATATGACAAAATCCGCCGTTTCCCATCAATTACGCGTTTTGAGAACGAGCAAGCTTGTCAAGTATCGCAGAGAGGGAAAGGAGCTTTTCTATTCTCTTGCAGACGACCATATCATAAAAATTTATAAATTAGCCTTAGAGCATGTGGAGGAATAAAAAATGAAAAAGACTGTAAGAATAATCGACATCGATTGCCCCGTTTGCGCAAGCAAAATCGAAGGAAACATCGCAAAAATCGACGGAGTTAACGAAGTAAGCTTAAACTTCGTTGCGCAGAGAATGTCGATAGATTTTGACGAAAGCAAATACGACTTAATAAAAGAAAAAGTTTTGGCTGAAGCGAAAAAGGTCGAACCCGATTGCAAGATAATCGGTTTCTAAGAGTTGTTTTTTAGGTGTTTTAAGGGAATATATGAACAAAGAACTCAAAAAAATAATTATTGCCGCCGCCGTTTTTATCGTTGCGCTAATTTCGGATAAGCTTCTTGTTTTCGAAAACGCGACGGCGCAGCTTATTGTCGTTGTTTCGTTATACTTGATTTCGTATCTGATCGTAGGCTTAGAGGTTATCGTCAAAGCGTTCAAAAACATAAAGCGCGGTCAGATTTTCGACGAAAATTTTCTTATGCTCGTTGCGTCAATCGGAGCTTTCACGGTAGGCGAATATGCCGAATCTTGCGCGGTTATGTTGTTTTATCAAATTGGCGAATATTTCCAAGACTACGCCGTAGTAAAATCGCGTAAGTCGATTGCAAACTTAATGGATATTCGCCCCGATAAGGCGTGCAAAATCGTTGACGGAGCGGAAATTGATTGCGCACCCGAAGAACTTGTGGTAGGCGATGAAATAATCGTTAAAAAGGGAGAGAAAATCCCCATTGACGGAACGGTAATAGACGGAGCGACTGAGCTTGATACCAAGGCTTTGACTGGCGAATCTTTACCGAGAAAGGTAGGGGCCGGCGATTATGTTTTGAGCGGAAGCATAAACGACGGTGCGGTAATAAGAATCAAGGTCGAAAAAGAGTATTTCGATTCGACGGTAAGCAAGATTCTCGACTTAGTCGAAAACGTTTCGGGAAAGAAAGCCAAATCGGAAAACTTCATAACGAAATTCGCTAAAGTATATACGCCAATCGTATGCGGCTTGGCTGTTGTTTTGGCAATAGTTCCGTCGATAATCACAAAAGACTTTGCTACGTGGGGATACAGAGCACTTTCGTTTTTGGTTGTAAGCTGTCCGTGCGCACTTGTAATCTCCGTTCCTATGGCGTTTTTCGGCGGAATAGGCGGAGCGTCCAAATACGGAATACTCGTTAAAGGCGGAAATTACTTAGAGCTTTTGACAAAGCTCGATACAGTCGTTTTCGATAAAACGGGTACGATAACGAAAGGAAGTTTTGAGGTCGTAGACGTTTTCCCGTCGGATAAAAAGGACGAGATAATAAACACCGCCGCCATTTGCGAAAAAGATTCCAACCACCCGATTGCAAAATCTATTATGGCTGTGGCTAATTATGCGGAAGACGGTTATTCCGTCGAAGAAATATCGGGCAAAGGACTTGTTGCAAAAAAGGACGACGACGTCGTTTTGGTCGGAAGCGGAAAGCTTATGACGGATAACGGCGTTAAGTATATCGTTAACGATGCTGTCGGAACTGTCGTATACGTGGCAAAAAACGGTGAGTTTATCGGAAGCATAGTCATTGCCGATAAAGTGAAAGACGAGGCAAAGGTAACGATAAGCGAGCTAAATGGTTTAGGAATAAAAACCGTTATGCTGACGGGGGATAACGAGCTTGTAGCCAAAGACATAGCAAATAAAGTCGGAATTTCGGAATACCGTGCGAATCTGCTACCCGGCGATAAGGTTGACGAGCTTGAAAAGATACTTTCAAATTCAAACGGCACGACTGCGTTTGTCGGCGATGGAATAAACGACGCCCCCGTTCTTATGCGAAGCGACATAGGAGTTTCTATGGGCGGAATAGGAAGCGATTCCGCTATCGAGGCGGCGGACGTAGTCCTAATGAGAGATAATCTCGACGGACTTGCGAAAATACGTAAAATTGCCAAAAAGACCATTAGAATTGCAAACGAGAACATATATCTGTCTCTTTTGATTAAAATCGCGGTTTTGGTTCTTGTCGCGCTTGGAATTGCCAATATGTGGCTTGCGGTATTTGCCGATGTCGGCGTCGCGTTTTTAGCGGTTTGCAATTCGATGCGTTGCATGAGATAATAGTCTAATACAAGAAGTTTCTGTTTCTTGCAAGCAAAACAGAAACTTCTAAATGTTGCCTAAATATAACAATCCATCAGTCGCCTTGTGGTGACAGCTCCACAGCTAAAGGAGCCTTTGGTTTTGAGGCAAAAGCGAAGCGTTTTGCAAAGATATTATCGATAGACAAAAGATTACTTCTTTGGGCATAATCGTAAATATAAAAGCATAAAGTATAGCAAGAATTATTTCGAGGTAAAAGTTTTGAGAAAATTACTTTCAATAATTGTTGCTGTTTTTATGCTTTTATTGCTTTGCTCCTGTGAGTATATCGACGATGCGAAAACGCTTGAAAACGTGTCGGAGCTTAGGAATTATTATTACGTCGGAAATTCCGACGACTATTTCGTAGAGATGTATGGCGGAAAAAGGGAATCGCCCGTTATCATAGACGGCGTTGCCGGAAAGCTTAACGATTATGTTAAGATAAAAGTACTCGTCAAAAACGGAGATCCTGAGGAGCTTAGATATCGAATCGGCATAAACGAAGAAGAGTATGAAGGAGAGATGACGAAAGAAATTGTCGGCGGAAAATACGTCGCGACGATAAAAGCAACCGACCTTGACGGCGATTATACTCTTAGTCTCACAAGCGGCGGAAAGACGGAAAAGGTCGTTTTGAAAAGCGTTGCAGACGACTTTATAGACTATAAAAAAGCAAGAGAGATCGCCGAAAACGAGCTTAAGGATTCGATTGCGAAATTCCCCGACGGCTATGAGATACATATAAAGCTTGTAGAGGGGGAGAAAGGCTCGTTCGAATATTTCTGGTACGTTGCGTTTATGGACGGCGAAAGCCTTTGTGCGTGCTTAATCGACGGAAAAACATCGAAGATAATTGCCAAAAGGACTTAAAAAGAATATGTAGGTTTTTAGTTGCAAATAATAACGCTTTGTGATACAATAAAACAAATCGAATCGGAAAGTGTTATGGATAAAGAGACTAAAGCATATATAAGAAATACGGCGATAAAAACAGTGGCGGTGACGTTGGCTGTTTTTGTCGTACTTGCCGCTATGTACGTTCTTATCTTTCCGAAGAAAGCTTCCGATATAACTTACGGCATGGGTATGAAGAGAACGGCTTGCGATCTTATGGAAACGCAATATAGACGTACGAAAGATATAAACGATCTTTCTGTGTTGTTCGACAGAGCCGTTGAGCTGTCCGACGAAAAGCTTTTGTATGTATACGGCAAAGAATTCATCGAGCATAAGTATTTCGAAGAATATTGCGAGTTTAAGAAAAAAACTCCTTTGAGCTTATTCGACAACGACCTTGCTTCTTACGTCGAGGGATATTATGCCGTCGGAATATTGAGCGAAAAAGGCATCGACGAAGCGATTTCGTATATCGAGAGCGTAACGGACGATTATTCGATTTTCTGTCCGTATTCGCTTTTTGTATATCACGTTTCCGAATGCTCGAAGAAGATGAGTATTTCCGATGCCGAAAAGATCGTTCATTCGCTCGAAAGATACTACATATTGGCGCTTTCTTCCGAAAGCTCCGATGCCGAAAGAGTTATTGCCGACGCATACGCCGTATGCGATAAATACGGCTTGGAGGAAAAAGCCGTTTGGCAAGCGCGCTATGAGGGCTAAATAAGAAAAACACGGTTTTTATTTTGTAAAAACCCGTTTTTTTTAATATAAAACTTTGATTATAATTTTTAACTAACATATTTTTTAGGAGGAGCATATGGCTAAGATTACAAAAGAAGCATTGACTTTCGACGACGTTTTGCTTATTCCGCAAAGAAGCGACGTAACGCCCAATAAGGTCAATACGGAAACAGAACTTTGCGACGGAATCAAACTTAACATTCCCCTTCTTTCGGCATCGATGGATACCGTAACGGAATGCAACCTTGCTATAGCTATGGCAAGAGAAGGAGGCTTGGGAATCATTCACAAGAATATGTCGATTGAAGAACAGGCTTCGCAGGTAGATAAAGTAAAGAGAAGCGAGCACGGCGTAATTACCGATCCGTTCTTCTTGCACCCCGAAAACTTGGTATCCGATGCTTTGGCATTGATGTCGAGATACAAAATCAGCGGCGTTCCTATCGTGGACAGAAACAGAAAGCTCGTAGGAATTCTTACCAACCGCGATTTGCGTTTCGAAACGAATTTCGATCAGCCCATCGAAAACGTAATGACGAAAGAAAATCTCGTTACGGCACCAGTCGGAACTTCTTTGGAAGAAGCTCAGAAGATTTTGGGTGCGCATAGAATCGAGAAACTTCCCATCGTTGACGAAAACTACGTTTTGAAAGGCTTGATTACGATAAAAGACATCGAGAAAGCTATTCAATATCCAAATTCCGCTAAGGATAAAATGGGAAGACTTTTGGTCGGAGCCGCTGTCGGCGTAACGGGTGACGTACTTGAAAGAGTAAAAGCGCTTGTCGATGCAAAGGTAGACATCGTTTCAATCGATACCGCTCACGGACACAGCACAGGCGTTATCGAAACGGTAAGAAGAATCAAACAAGAATATCCCGACCTTCCGCTTATTGCGGGTAACGTAGCAACCGCTGCCGCAACGAGAGATCTTTTCGAAGCAGGCGCAGACGTTGTTAAGGTTGGTATTGGCCCGGGATCTATCTGCACGACGAGAGTCGTATCGGGCGTAGGCGTTCCGCAAGTTACCGCGATTATCGATTGCGCTGAAGAAGCGGACAAGCTCGGAAAGAGAATCATCGCAGACGGCGGTATCAAATATTCGGGCGATATAACAAAGGCAATCGCTGCGGGCGCTTCCGCGGTTATGATCGGCTCGCTTTTTGCCGGAACTCAAGAGTCTCCCGGAGAAATCGAAATATATCAGGGAAGATCTTTCAAAACTTATCGCGGCATGGGTTCGCTTGCGGCAATGGCTGCTGGAAGCAAAGACAGATACTTCCAAGAGGGCGCGAAGAAACTCGTTCCCGAGGGCGTAGAGGGCAGAGTTCCTTATCGCGGAAAGCTTTCCGAAATCATATTCCAGATGATCGGAGGCTTGAGATCCGGTATGGGATACTGCGGTATGAGAACTATCGAAGATCTTCGTACAAAGGCTGAATTTACGAGAATAACGGGAGCTTCCCTCGTAGAAAACCATCCTCACGATATAACGATAACGAAAGAAGCGCCCAACTATTCTTCTAAATAAAAGGAAAGATTATGGAACATCAAAAAATCGTAGTGCTTGACTTCGGCGGTCAGTACAATCAGCTTATTGCAAGGAGAGTAAGAGAACTTTCGGTATATTCCGAGCTTTTGCCCTTCGATGCCGATTTTGAAAGAATCAAAGCCTTAAATCCTATCGGAATCATATTTACGGGCGGACCTAACGATGTTTTTGCAAAAGACGCGCCGAGAGTTGATAAGAGAATTTACGAGCTCGGAGTACCCGTCTTAGGAATATGTTACGGCGTTCAGCTTTTGGCATATGACTTCGGCGGCAACGTCGAAAAGGCAGAGCTTCGCGAATACGGAAAGAGCGTATGCAATTTCGAGCATTCCGCGCTTTTTGACGGCGTAGAGGGACAATCCGTTGTTTGGATGAGCCACTCTAACTTCGTATCTCAACCTCCGAAAGGCTTCAAAGTAACCGCGACGACGGATACTTGCCCGTGCGCCGCAATGGAAGACGACGAAAGAAGAATTTACGGTGTGCAGTTCCATCCCGAAGTCGTTCATTCCGAAAAAGGAATGCAAGTTCTCGATAATTTCCTTAAAAAGATTTGTAAAGCAAATAGCGATTGGACGAGCGATTCTTTCGTCGAGGACGAAGTTAAGAGACTTTCATATCTTAAAGGCAAAAAAGTTCTTTGCGCTTTGTCGGGCGGCGTAGATTCCGCCGTTGCAGCAACGCTTATTCATAAGGTCGCGGGAGACAACTTAACGTGCATTTTCGTAGACCACGGACTATTGCGTAAAAACGAAGCTGAGGAAGTAGTAAAAACCTTCCGCGACGAGCAAGGTATGAACCTTATCGCCGTCGATGCGAGCGAAAGATTCTTGGGGCTTTTGAAAGGCGTAGAAGAGCCTGAAAGAAAGAGAAAGATTATCGGTGCAGAGTTTATTAAAGTGTTCGAGGAAGAAGCTAAGAAGATCGGCAAGGTCGATTATCTCGTTCAAGGAACGATTTATCCCGACGTAGTCGAAAGCGGCACGAAAACTTCCGCAACGATAAAGAGCCACCATAACGTAGGCGGACTTCCCGACGTTATCGACTTCAAGGAGCTTGTAGAGCCTTTGCGTTCGCTTTTCAAAGACGAGGTAAGACGCGTAGGATTTGAGCTCGGACTTCCCGAAAATATCGTTATGCGTCAGCCGTTCCCGGGACCGGGACTTGCGATAAGAGTTATCGGCGATATCACGAAAGAAAAGCTTGAAATACTTAGAGAAGCGGATTATATCTATCGCGAAGAAATAGCGAAACACGGACTTAATACCGAGATTTGGCAGTACTTTGCTGCTCTTACGAATATGAGAAGCGTAGGAGTTATGGGGGACGAAAGAACCTATGATTACGCCGTTGCTCTTCGTGCGGTAACTTCCGTTGACGGTATGACGGCTGGTTGGGCTCGCATTCCTTACGACGTTTTGGATATAATTTCAAACAGAATCGTAAACGAGGTCAAGGGTGTAAACAGAGTAATGTACGACGTAACATCCAAACCGCCGGCAACGATAGAGTTTGAATAAAAAGCGTTTTGAAAAAGACTTTTCGAAACGATGTTATTAAAATCGTAATCAAATATTACTTCGTTATTTTGACGGAGTAATATTTTTTTATCGAGTGATATTATTTAGATAAACATATCATATTTTGTTTGACAATCCTAATGCCGTTAGGTATAATAATCCTAATGTTATTAGGATTGATTTTTTATTATGTCGTTTCATAAGGGATTAACGAAAGAAGCGGTGGTTGCCGCCGCAAAGGAATTGATAGAAGAAAAGGGCGAGAGCAGCTTTTCGATGAGGCTTTTGGCAGAAAAGCTCGAAATAAAAACAGCTTCTTTATATACTCATATCGTAAGCCTCGATATTCTTAGAAGAGAAGTGGGGCTTTTAGCGCTAAAAGAGCAAAGAGATATTTTGTTTTCCGCAATCGACGGAAAGTATAGGGAGAGTGCGATAATAGCGCTTTCTCGACAGTAGAGGTAAGATTTTGT
>CAZIPL010000053.1:0-9838 GCA_964541255.1 uncultured Clostridia bacterium
AGTTGATTTTTTTTGACAACGTCGTTCCGATGATAGTTCCGACTGCCATTCCCGAAAGTGAGTAGGGAAGATACGGCAAAACCTCGGGCGTGAAATTGCCGTGAAGAAGCTGCGTAACTAAGTTTACGGAAAAGGTGAATATAAAGAAAAATTGCAACGTGGAGTTATATTCAACCGCGTCATCCGTCACGTTGAGAAGGTATATAACAGCCGGCGGTCCTCCCATATTGCATAATCCGCCGAGCATACCCGAAAGTGTTCCAACGGCAATTTGCGTCGGGACGTTCTTTTTCAATCTGATTTTCGTGCTGAAAAAGATGAAGTATATCGATAAAAGAATGAGCGTAACGCCCAACACTTTTTTAAGTATTCCGTCGTCGAATGATTTGACGAGCGTAACGACGCAAATAATGCTAATTACGGCGCAAATCGTAGGAAGGACAATAAGCTTAAAATTGACCTTTTTTATGTTCCTTAGGGCGATATAAATAAACATCGGGCCGCACGTCAAAAGCCCTATAATCTGGGCTGTTTTATAGGGAAGAAAGGCAGAGAGAACCGACATCGTGATCATTGAGAATCCAAACCCTGTCGTTCCTTGCACGAAGCTTCCGAAGAAGCATAAAATTGCGATCCAAATGTAATCCATACAAATATTTTAGTACAAAAAAATTCGTTTGTCATTGTTTTTCTTGCATTATTTTCTCATTTAATATATTATTTAGAAAGAAAATATACGGAGATTTACATATGAAATATACGTCATTTAGCTATTTTAGAAAATTTGCCGATTTTCTTTCGAACGGAATCGGCGTAAGACCTGTCGGCTCCAATGCGCTTTGGCTTGCTGGAGAGTATATTTATAAGCGTATGGAGGATTTAGACCTTAATCCGAGCGAACAGCCTTTTGTTTATGTAGACAAAAAAGATTCCGAATTCAATATCTTCAACGTTGTAGGAAATATCGAGGCGACGGTTGAAGAAAAGCGAGTAATTGTTTTTTGCGCGCATTACGACACCGTGCCGTCATCTAAAGGCGGTATCGATAACACTACGGGTGTTGCTGTCGTTATGTCGATTGCAAACGCAGTCAAAGAGCTTCTCAACGGAGCTTCTTGCGACAAAAAGACGGCGCTTGAAGAGTTGCTCAAAACAACTACATTGCGTTTTCTCGCTCTTGCCGGCGAAGAAGTCGGATGCGTAGGAAGCAAAGCGTATTTGACGCGAACGACGAAAGAGGATAAAGATAAAATATATTGCGTCTATAACTTCGATATGTTTATGAGTAAGTTAGAAGACGATTCCGCGCTTGTTCTCAATACCATGGGTGGATACGATAACGGCGGCAATTATGTTCAAGGCTCGGACGAAAATCCGTTTGATAACAGAGTATCTAAGGCTGTTTTATCTGGATATAACGAATACTCTTTAGAAGTCGGAAAGACATACGAAATTTGGACGCCGAGAAATTACGGTCATTCCGACCATCAATCTTTCCACGAAGTAGGAATTGAGTCTGCAAACGTAACGATAAGAGGATCTAAGCGCGTCAACGGCAAACTTCCCGACGGCTATCATACGGAACGCGACGTTTACGACGAATTAATGTTCAAGCTCGACGAATGCGAATTCTTCCTCGAATGCGTATTCCGTTCGTTATTCTTCGTAAAATAATTTATTTTACGAAGAATTAGCCTGTTTTTGGTAATTACAAGCACGTTTATAGTAAAAAATAAATAGGATTGTCTCAGTTATTCTTCGGAATAGGAAAGTCAATCCTTTTTTTATTCCTTCGATTATAAAAACTTTTATCTTGTCAATAATAGGATAAAACTATAATCGAGGTGTAATATGAAACTTAAAGAAAGCGAAACCTATAAAAATCTTCAAGCCGCATTTGCCGGTGAATCGATGGCGAGAAACAAATATACTTTTTTTGCCGAACGTGCAAGAAAAGACGGTTACGTCGAAATAAGCAAAGAATTTTTGACTATTGCGGATAACGAAAGAGCGCACGCGGAAGTATGGTATAAGCTTATCGAGGGAATAGGAACGACGGAAGCGAATTTAAAAACAGCGGCAAAGGGGGAAAATTACGAATGGTCAACAATGTATTCCGACTTTGCTAAGACTGCGAAAAAAGAGGGCTTTAATGATATTGCCGCAAAATTCGATATGGTCGCAAAAATAGAAAAAATGCACGAAAACGCCTACTTAGAGCGTTCGGAAAACGTCGAAAACGACAAGGTTTTCAAAAAAGATAAGTCTGTTACGTGGGTATGCGAAAATTGCGGATATACTTATGACGGCAAGTCTGCGCCGGAAAAATGCCCCGTTTGCGCTCATTCGATAAGCTATTATTCCGTTAAAAAGTGTTAGTTTTATTTTCTTTATAAAAATTAAAAAACACTCATTATGTGATTTTTGTGATATTTTTCCGACCCTATATTTATTTCCTTGTATCTATCGGAGAAAAAGTTGTATAATAATGAACAAGAAGCGAAAATTGTTCGTTTTATTAGTTCGAAGTAATGCAATTTTTTATCATCGAAATCGATTTGTTTAGGTATTTATATGGAAAAAATTCTTCACACGGCACAATTTATCGATTGCTATTATCCCGTCATCGACGGCGTTGTTACGGTTGTAGATAACTATGCAAGGCGACTCAATACCGAAAATTCCTCTTCCGTCGTAGTAACGGCTAAGGCGATAGGGTATGACGATTCGAAGCTTTCGTATCCGATAATAAGGTGTGAGGCTTTGAACTACAAAAAGAACATCTACGGCTTGCCGCTTCCCGTTTTCGACTTGCCTTTCAGACGCGAAACGGAAAGCTTGCCGCTCGATATCGTGCATTGTCATTCTCCCGCATCTGTCGGGAAATACGGCATAACTCTTGCTAAAGAAAAGGATATTCCGTCGATAATCACCTTTCATTCTAAGTTTTATGACAATATTTTGAAGGTAGTTAAACTCGATCCGCTGACGAAGCTTCCTATGGCGTACGTCCTTGACGCATTCAATCGTGCTGATTTTGTTTGGGCGGTATCGGAAGGCTCTGGCGAAGTTCTCAAAAGCTATGGCTATAAAGGGGATTACGAGGTTGTCGAGAACGGTTGCGAGATGAAAAAATATGACTTCACGCAAATTGAAAGAAAAGCGTTTGACGAAAAGTACGGCATAAAGGAGAATGATGCTGTTCTTTTGTTTGTCGGACAGATAATAAACCACAAAAACGTAAAGTTTTCTCTCGATGCCGTAAACGAGCTTAAAAAGCAAGGCATGAAAATAAAATTTCTTTTAGCGGGAACGGGCTATAATTACAATGAAATAGTCGAATACGCCGAAAAACTCGGGCTTTCCGAAGCGTGTTTTATCGGTAAAGTTTCCGATAGAGAAGAGCTTTCGAAGTTGTATACGAGAGCAGACCTTTTCCTTTTCCCGTCGTCATACGACAATGCTCCGCTCGTAGTTATGGAAGCTGCCGCTTGCGAAACTCCATCCGTTGTCATGAAAGGTTCGACGTGCGCCGAAAAAGTATCAGACGGGGTGAACGGCTATATTACGAGCGATGACCTAACGTATTACGCTGGGAAGATAAAGGACGCGTTGTCAGATAAAGAAAAGCTCGACAAAGTATCTAAAGAGGCTCGCGTAACGATAGGCAGAAACTTCGATTCCGTCGTAGACGAAGTTAAGGATAGATATAAAGAATGTATACGGCTATATAACCTAAGAAAAGCAATAGCCGTCAATGAGTGAATTTAGAGTCAAATGGCAATTTATAAATCACAAAGTATATGGCTTACGCAAAAGCCGATAATTCGCTGTAAAATAACTACTTTGTAGAACATATACTTTTTATATTGCAAAACGTCACACTAAACGCAATGATTTATGATATTTAAAAGTCATTGCGTTTAATTTTTTTGTTTCGTTCTAAAACATTTGTTGCAGAAAACACTTTACAAACAATATCGCTTGGGAGTATAATCAATCTGCTTTGAAAAATCAAAGCGGAGGTATATGGTTATGAAAAAAATATTTGCGGTTTTGATTGCGGTTGTTTTGATGCTGAGCTTTTCTTCGTGCGGCTATAATAATCATAATAAGTATAAAACGAACTATAAAAACTATTCCGACAAAGAAAAGTACACCGCAGGCAATTTCGAATATGAAGCTTCTAAGATAAGCGAAATTGACTTGAATTGGGTGAGCGGAAGTATTACCTTGGTTGAATCTGACAGCGACACGCTTTCTGTTTATGAAAACGGAACGGAGCTTAACGAACATCAAAAGCTTCATTGGAAGATAGAGAACAACGTCTTGACCATTCATTTTTGCGAGTCGGGGTATGTCGGTGATTTTATCGGCGAGAATAAAAAGCTGACCGTCGAGCTTCCGAAAAACATCGACGTATGCGTATCTTCCGTAAGTGCAGGTGTTTTTGCCGAAACGCTTGAACAAAAGGTTGTTGATATCGATATGGTGTCAGGCGACGTTGTAATAAACAAAGTTATATGCCCTGATATAAGCATTGTCGGTGTGAGCGGAGAAGTAGAGCTAAATAACGTAACTTCCGACGAGGTCGAAATCAATGTGGTATCGGGCGATGTTAAAGCACTTTTAGCTTCGTGCGATAGGCTTGATATAGAATCTGTTTCCGGGAAAATCGAAGTTACTTCGTCAAATGCGAGAAAAATGACATTCAATACCGTGAGCGGAAAGGTTCTTTTGACGTTAAATAATCTCGGCGCTACCGTTTCGACAAAAACGACGAGCGGAGATATAAACGTTGACGGAGCAAAGGTCAGCGGCAAAAACTACGTTTTCGGCGACGGCGCGGCAATCGTAACTATAAAAACCGTTTCGGGAAATATGACGGTAAAGGAAACCGATAACTAAAAATTATTATCCGAATAAATAGTGTTTTCTTTCTTTGATTATCGAAAAACGTTTTTTGCAAAAGCGACTTTTTAGGGCAATCGAATAATTTCAACAAATTAAGGCGCGGGAATTTTCTTGCGCCTTATAATATTGTCAAAAGAAATACATTTTTTAGTTGGTATTTAGTCAAGTGCTCTTTCAAAAGGCATAGATAATTTTCGTTTTATTTGGTATTTTGTTTAGACGATAAAACGATTTATCGTTTAAAAGCTAAAAGTATTTTGAAAAATCATACCGTAAAATATCATTAAAATTATGTCTATAGCGGAGTTTCATAGTCTTCATATTTTTTTTAATATTATTGTAGTATTGTCTAAAATCCATAAAAAATTCACTCTTGACAAGTGAGGTTTTTTGGAATAAAATATAATTATCTTAAAGGAGGTATTCATATGGACAAATTCATCATAACTCTCGGAAGAGAATTCGGAAGCGGCGGAAGAGAAATTGCCGAAAAACTATCCGAAAACCTCGGAATAAGGTACTACGACAAAGAGATAATCGAAATCGCCGCTCAAGACAGCGGATATATAAAGCAGCTTTTCGAAGATCACGACGAAAAGCGTGACGTAACGTTCGGAGTCAACGATATAGGCGGACACGGCATACCGTTCAGCTCTTTTTATTACATCGGCGATACTTTGAATGCCGATACGCTTTTCAGACATAAAATGGAAACGATAAAGAAACTTGCCGAAAAAGAGAGCTGTATTTTTGTAGGACGTTGCGCCGATTACGTACTTCGCGACGAAAAGAATCTGTTAAAAGTGTTTATCACTTGCAACGACATGGAAAAGAGAAAACAGCGCGTTCTTTCCCGCCATCCCGAAATAACCGAAAAGCAGGTAACAAACTATATCAAGCGCACGGATAAAAAGCGTGCCGATTACTATTCGTTCTATACGGATAACGAATGGGGTAGCGTAAAGAACTACGATATAATAGTCGATACCGCGGTTTTCGGTATTGACGGAGCCGCAAGACTTATCGCCGACGCGGTAAAAGAAAAGCTTCAACAAGCCAACTAATATGATAGAAATCAAAAGGGTTAATTATTCATACATAAAAGGGAAGCCCGTTCTTGACGGACTTTCCTTTTGTTTAGAGAACGGTCTCACCGTTTTATACGGCGGGCAAGGCTTTGGCAAAAGCACGCTTTGCAAAATCATCGCGAGAGAGATAAAACGTTTCGACGGCGATATTTTAATTGACGGCGAAAGTATAAAAGGCAAAAGCGCCAAAAAGCTCAACGTGTCGTATATAACGGATGACCTTATGCTTCGCCGCAATGATACCGTGAGAAGAAACGCCGCCGAGGCGTTGATAGTAAAAAACACGCCGATAGAGGAGATAAAAACGCGTGTCGATTCGGCTTTAGCTATGTGCGATATGGATAAATACGGCGACGTCAAAGTCAAAGAGCTTTCCGATTGCGATAAGTTCTATACCGCTCTCGCAAGGTCTCTTGCAAAATCACCCGATATTATTATGATAGACGACGTGTTCTTGAAATTTACTGAAGAAACTCGCCTTAAATATGCGAAAAAGATTGAAAAAGTAATAAAGTCTATAGACGTTCCGATATTGTTTGTTACGTCCGACGGTTTTATCGCAAAGGCTTATGACGAAAGAACAATAGTTCTAAGCTACGGCTCGGTATCCTATGACGGAATTTTTTCGCTTTCGCCTTACGCGAGCGTAGAAGAATAGGTAATAACTTGTCTTTCTTTCAAAAGAGGTTGTTATTTTTCAATAAAATGCATACAAATATTTGCATTTTGCGAAAAGTTATGCTAAAATACAACGAGCAAATGAAAATAAACATATAGGAGATATAATCGTGCCAAACATCAAGTCCGCTAAAAAGCGTGTTATCGTAACGGAAAAGAAGACATTGCAGAACAAAATGATCACTTCCGAAATCAAGACGGAGATCAGAAAGTTCAATGAAGCAGTAGCAGCAAACGACGTTGCAAAAGCAGAAGAGCTTTTCAAGTCTTGCGTTTCTCTCATCGATTCCGCTACACTCAAGGGAGTTTATAAGAAAAACTACGCTAGCAGAAAGCAGAGTCAGCTCGCTAAGACGCTTAACACAATCAAATAATTGATAAAAGAACTTATAGGCGCAAGGCAACTTGCGCCCTTTTGTTTTACAGAGAAATTCACGTCGATTTGGTAATAATTTAGAATTAATATGCTAATTGCTTCGCTTTTGCTGAAAGCTTTCAAAGGCTCCCTTAGTAAGGGAGTTGTCACCGAACGGTGACTGAGGGATTGTTATATATAGTATAACCTCGAAGTTTCCGCACTTTGCAAGCATATTTCTTTTTTGATGTATAGTTTTGGTCATATTCCTTTAAAAAATTTGCGTTTTACTAACCATTATTTGCGATTACTATTTATCTTTCAAAACTAAACACTTCCGAGTTTTTCTATAAAATTAATTCGTAATAATGAAACTTTTTCCTCATAAAATATTTTATGAGAATTTTTGTTATAGATAGCGGAATAGGGGGATTGTCCGTATTGAAAGTATTAAAGAAAAAATATCCCTCATGTGATTTTGTATACTTAGCCGAGAACGCAAACCATCCTTACGGTGAAAAGACGGATGAAGAAATAAAGTTTGCGGTGAAAAACGCAATCGAATCTTTAAGTATATCAAAATCCGATATTTTGTTCGTTGCGTG
Organism: uncultured Clostridia bacterium; assembly: GCA_964541255.1. Taxonomy (GTDB): domain Bacteria; phylum Bacillota; class Clostridia; order Christensenellales; family CAMQZB01; genus CAYOSU01. The sequence continues at coordinate 7,641 of CAZIPL010000053.1, forward strand.
TAACACCGCGTCTATTGTGGCAAAAGAAGAAATCGAAAAATATCCTTTCGAAACGCATTTTGTCATGCCGAATATAGAAAAGATAAACTCTTTTTTAGGTAACACCTTGCTTCTTGCGACAAATAGAACGGTCGAAAGGATTAAGGGAAAACTATCTCAAAACGTTTTTGCGTATTCTCCGCCGTCACTTCCATATATAATCGAAAACGCATCGAGCGATAAAGAGATTTTAGCTGAGATTGAAAAGATAAAGGAGCTTTTTGGCGACGAATATCGAAACGTCGTTCTTGCTTGCACTCATTTTTCTTTGAAAAGAAATCTCTTCGAAAAGGTGTTTTGCGATAAGAATATCATTGACGTGGTGGACGATTGCGAGAATATAGATTTATTCAAAAGCGGAAGCTTTGCGTTTTCGGAAGAGCCGTCCATTACTTTCAAAACGACAAACCCGTCGATAGATAAGCTTGTCAAAATGGGTGATTTGCTTGCGCGAATAGATTAAAAAACAATTTGAAAGTGATACTTTTGTTTGAAAAGGCGGAAAAATTGTTCCGATTTGTTGAGTTGTTTCGGCGTTTCATTTTATAAAAACGGCAAGTTATTATACGTTTGTAACGAAATTTTATAAAAAAAGTCGCCGTATATGATAAAAAACTTAAAATACCTATTGAAATTTGGAAATTATTATTATATAATATTCGAGTACTCAATAAATTAGGGGGAGTAAATGATATGAAATACGAAACACAAAACATTAGAAACATCGCCGTGATGGGGCACAGCGGAGTAGGTAAGACCTCGCTGTGCGAAGCCATTCTTTTTAACGCAAAAGCAACCGATAGAATGGGTAAAGTTCTTGACGGAAACACCGTTATGGACTTTGACGAACAAGAGATCGCCAGAAAGAACTCTATATCTTTGGCAGTTGCGTCTTGCGAATATAACAACGTAAAGATCAATCTTCTCGACGTACCCGGAATTTTCGACTTCGAGGGCGAAGGCGTAGAAGCTCTTGCCGCAGCAGATGCAGCGCTTATTGTTGAAGGCGCATGGGGCGGGGTATCCGTCGGAACGGAAAAGACTATCGAGAATTGTCAGAATATTAAAAAGCCTATGATGATTTTCGTCAATCAGGTAGATAAAGACAACGCAGTCGTTATTCCTACCGTTGACGCATTGCAGGAAACATACGGAAACGCCGTAGTAGTTATCGCGCTTCCTATAATCGACGGAAACCACAAGATGCAAGGTTACGTTAACGTAATCGAAAAGAAAGCGTATATCTTCGGCGCGGGCGCACCTAAGGAAACCGAAATTCCCGCAGATCTTGCTTCCGAGCTTGATAAGTGCTATAACATTTTGGTCGAAGCGGCAGCTGAAAACGACGACGAGCTTTTGGAAAAATACTTTGCCGGAGAAGAGCTTACGGTCGACGAGATTAAGTACGGCGTCAAGAAAGGTATCGTTTCGGGGAGCACGATTCCGGTACTTTGCGGAAGTGCAACTTCGAATTCCGGTATAATCAATCTTATGAACGAAATAGTTTCCGTTTTGCCTTCACCTCTTGAAAATACAGGCGATTACAGCATTGACGGCGACAATAAGACCCCCTATAAAGTCGCGGTTGACGGCGCTTGCCAAGTCAGGGTTTTCAAGACGATCGCAGACCCGTTCGTAGGAAAGATGAACCTTATCAAGGTTATGGGCGGAACCCTTAAAGCCGGTATGACGCTCAATAACATGTCGAGCGAAAAGCAAGAAAAGATCCCGACGATCCTTCTTCCTAAGGGCAAGAAGCAGTCTTCAACCGACACTCTTTGCGCAGGCGATATCGGAGCTTTGTCTAAGCTTTCTTATACAAATACGGGCGATACGCTTTCCGAAGACGGAAAGGTTAAGTTCGCGCCTTTGGCATTCCCGACTCCTATGATCGAAATGGCGGTCGGAGCAGTTAAGTCGAACGAAGACGAAAAGGTAATTCAGGGACTTTACAGACTTTTGGAAGAAGATTCGACCTTCTCTTTGAAGAAGAATACCGAAACGGCAGAAATGCTCATTTGCGGTATGGGTGAAACTCATCTTGACGTAATATGCAAGAAGCTTAAGAGCAAATTCAACGTCGAAGCAAAACTTGCCGATCCTAAGATTCCTTATAGAGAGACGATAAGAAAGACCGTCGAAGCCGAAGGTAAGCATAA
>CAZIPL010000054.1:0-9520 GCA_964541255.1 uncultured Clostridia bacterium
AGCCCAACTTAGTCTTCACCTTAAAAAAACAACGGAGAGCTTTTTTGAAAAGTTCTCCGCCGATGTTGTTTTTATTAGTCAAGCTCGAATGCGCCCGTATAGAATCTGTAGTACTGCCCCTTTTCGGCGATAAGCGTTTCGTGATTTCCGCGTTCGATTATCTCGCCGTGAGAAAGCACGATTATCGCATTGGAGTCGCGTACCGTCGAAAGTCTATGCGCGATTACGAAGACCGTTCTGCCGTTCATAAGCTTATCGATACCCTTGCCGATAATCTTTTCCGTTCTCGTATCGATCGAGCTTGTTGCTTCGTCGAGAATAAGAACGGGCGGATTTGCGATAGCCGCTCTTGCGATTGCAAGAAGCTGTCTCTGTCCTTGCGACAAGTTATCGCCGCTTCCCGATATTACGGTGTTATATCCGTCGGGCAATGCGGAAATAAAGAAATGCGCGTTTGCAAGTTTAGCAGCCCTAACAACTTCTTCGTCCGTCGCGTCGAGTTTACCGAATCGGATGTTGTCGGCAACCGTACCCGTAAAGAGGTTTGTATCTTGCAATACTATGCCGAGCGTATGACGCAAATCGTCTTTTTTGATGTCCTTGACAGGGATTCCGTCGTAGGTAATCTCGCCCTCGTTTACGTCGTAGAAGCGGTTGATAAGGTTTGTTATCGTCGTCTTGCCCGCACCCGTTTCGCCGATAAACGCAAGCTTCTGACCGGGTTTTGCATATACGTTGACGTCTTTCAAGACCTCCGTCTTTCCGTCATAGCTAAAATATACGTCGTTGAATCTTACGTCACCTTTAAGCTCGATAAGTTCGAATCCGTTTTCGACGGGCTTTTTCCAAGCGTATATTTCGCCCTTTTCATCCTCTACAAGAGCATCGCCCTCGCGACGTGCCATAACGAGCGTTACGTTTCCGTCGTCAACTTCGGGAGCTTCGTCCATAAGCTTAAATACTCTGTCTGCGCCTGCAAGAGACATTACTATCGTATTGAACAACTGGCTGACGTTGCTTATTTGCTGAGTGAAGGACTTAGAAAGAAGCAAGAACGAACCGATTATTCCCAAGGTCAAGCCTCCGATGCCCTTTATCGCAAGGAAGGAACCTACGAACGCGATGATAACATACAAAATGTTTCCGATGTTGCCCATGATAGGCATCAATATGCTCGCATAAGAGTTCGCACTCGTATTGTCTTTACGTAGTTGTTCAGCCAATTCGTCGAATTCGCCGATGGATTTTTCTTCGTGGTTGAACACCTTAACGACTCTCTGTCCGTGGATATACTCTTCGATGTAAGCGTTAACCTTACCCAAAGCTTTTTGACGGCGCATAAAGAAGTGTCCCGATCTCGTGCCCAAGAATCTTACTACCGAGATAGACGCTATATCGACAGCGAGAACTATTACGGTGAGTATCCAAGAATACTTGAACATCATAAACAACGTGCCGACAATCGTTATCGTCGAAGAGATTATCTGAAGAATAACTCTCGAGATAAACTCACGCATCGTATCGGTATCGTTCGTATATACCGACATGATGTCGCCGTGCTTGTGGGTGTCGAAGTATTTTATCGGAAGATGCTGCATCTTCGAGAACATCGATTCACGAATGGTGTTAAGCGTGCCCTGAGATACGTTTATCATCAATCTGTTCTGCAAAAAGCTCGTCAAAACCGCTACGCAATAAATGCCCGCAACTTGCAAAAGTCTTATCGCAAGAGGTCTGAAGTCGGGGTTTTCCTGACCGATGAGCGGAACGACGTAGTCGTCGATAAGAGGTTTGATAAATGCCGAAGCAAATACCGATACGCCTGCCGATATACAAAGGCATATTATCGTCAAAACGAAAGGCACTTTGTAAGAATCCCACATCATTTTGAGGATTCTTCCGAAAATCTTCATCGGGTTTTCTGGCATTACGTGTCCTCTGCCATATACTTTCTGTCCTTTTTTGCCCTTAGGGGGTCTGCCGTTCATTTCGGGAGGCATTTTCAAATCTTCGCGTTTTTCCATTATGCCTTACCTCCTTCGACCTGAGTCGTATATATCTCGTTATAGATCGGCGAGCATTCCATAAGTTCGTCGTGCGTGCCGAACGCGGAAACCTTTCCTTCGTCCAAAACGAGGATTCTGTCAGCATGCTCTATCGAGGAAATTCTTTGAGCGATTATGATCTTCGTAACGTCGGGAATATAACTCTTGAAGCCCTCCCTTATCGTCGCGTCGGTCTGAGTATCGACTGCGCTTGTCGAGTCGTCCATGATGATAATCTTGGGGTTTTTCAAAAGCGCTCTCGCGATACAAACACGCTGTCTCTGTCCGCCGGAAAGGTTTACGCCGCCCTGTTCGAGCATTGTTTCGTATCCGTCGGGGAAAGACATGATAAAGTCGTGGCAGCACGCCATTTTGCAAGCCTTTTCGATTTCTTCCTGCGTAGCGTTTTCGTTACCCCAAAGAAGGTTTTCTCTTATCGTTCCCGAGAAAAGTACGTTCTTTTGAAGAACCATGGCAACGCTGTCGCGAAGAACCTCTACGTCGTAGTCTTTTACGTTTACTCCGCCGACTTTAACTTCGCCGCTTGTTGCGTCGTAAAGTCTCGGGATAAGCTGAACGAGCGAGGATTTCGACGAACCCGTCGCACCGAAGATTCCGATGACTTCGCCAGAGTTAATATGAAGATTTACGTCGGTAAGAACGCTGTTTTCGGCTCCCGTGGAATACTTGAATTCTACGTTCTCGAAATCAACAGATCCGTCTTTGACTTCTTTAACCGCATTTTCGGGAGAAGAAATTTCGGGAGTTTCTTCCAAAATCTCGACAAGACGTCTTCCCGAAGCAACAGCCATCGAGCCCATGGACGCCATCATCGCTACCATCATAAGAGACGACAAAATCATCGAAGAATACGTGAGGAACGTCATAAGCTTTCCCGCCGTAAAATCGCCCGCGACAATCTGCTGTCCGCCGAACCAATATATAGCAATGGTAACCGCATACATGACGAACATCATGATAGGCGTCGTCCAAATGATTATCTTTTCAGCCTTAATCGAGAAGTCTCTCAAATCTCTCGAAGAGTAGTTGAACTTGTTGATTTCGTTTTCTTCCCTTACGAAAGACTTAACCGCACGAATACCCGTCAAGTTTTCTTGCATGAATATGTTGAGGTTGTCGTACTTATCCATCATTATCTGGAAAAGCGGCGCAGCCTTAGCCATTACAAAAACAAGTCCGCCCAAAAGCACGGGAATAGCGACAAGGTATATGACGGAAAGCGTTTTTGAAAGTCTTATCGCCATAATGGTCGCAACGATCATCATAAGAGGCGCTCTTATGAACATTCTTATCATCATCTGGAACGCCATCTGAATGTTTTCGGTATCCGATGTTACTCTCGTTATTATGGAACCTGTCGAGAATTTGTCGATATTGGAAAAAGAATATGTCTGAACCTTGGAAAATAATGCTTTTCTAAGGTTGCACGCAAAGCCCGAGCCCGCTCTCGCGTTCATTATTCCGCACATAATTCCGCAGAAAAGCGAAAGTATCGCCGTGCAAAGCATGAATATTCCCATTTTTACGACGTAGTTTATGTCGCCCGTTTCAAGTCCTTTATCGATTAGATCCGACATGAAAAGAGGCGTCGCAACCTCGCAGAGAGTTTCCATGATAACGAATAACGGTGTCAAAATCGTTTCGACCGTATATCCTTTAATGAATTTTGTAAATTTCTTTATCATAGCTTCTCCAATATAAATTTTAATCTGATGTAAATTATAGTCGCAAAATTGTTAGATGTCAAACAATTTTAACGTGCATTACAACTATTTTTGCACGTTTGAAAAAAGTTTACGTTAAGTTTATTTTAAGCCCCGTTTTTGCGACAAAAAACGTATTTTTATGATCTAATATTAATCGCATTCAAACACCGCGGATTATTTGAATTCTCTTTTCCGCATTGTTTTGCTTTTAATTTTCATTAAATCTTTCATGTTTTTCGTTTAATGCACGAAGCTTTTTGAAAACATTTGAAGAAAGTTCGCCTTTTTTGAGCTTAAATTGCCAATTGCCGTATTCGACCCCGGGACTATTCATTCTTCGAGTCGAATCGAGCGCAAGAAGATCCTGAATCGGGACTATCGCAAGGAACGCGCTTGCCGAAAAGCAAAAATCAAGCATTTTCGAAACTACTCTTTTCCCTTCTCGCTCTTTTCTTTCGTTTTCTCTTGATTTTATTCCTATCGTCTTTTTGACGAACTCTTCGGATTTTTCGTCAAGCTCTAAGTACCAGCCGAGCGTCGTATCGTTATCGTGCGTTCCCGTATATATAACGGTTTTTCCGGAAACGTCTTTCGGCATAAGATATTCATCGTCGGGATTGAAAGTGAATTGCAAAACCCTCATTCCGGGAAGAGAAAGCTTTTCGCGAAGTGCAACAACCTTATCGGACAAAACGCCCAAGTCTTCGGCAATTATATCTACATCCCCGACTTTTTCTTTTATCGCGGCAAAAAGCTCCTCGCCCATGCCGTCGTTCCACTTACCGTTTTTCGCGGTCGGCTCGCCAAAAGGCACGGAATAGTAATTCGCAAAGCCGATAAAATGGTCGAGCCTTATTATATCGTAATATTCCGTCGCTTTTTTTACTCTGTCCGTCCAAAAACGATAATCGGTACTTTTCAAATACTCTATGTCGTATACGGGATTTCCCCAAAGCTGTCCGTCTTCGCAGAAATAATCGGGCGGAACCCCCGCAACCTCCGTCGGCAACAGCTCGCTATCGAGCTTAAACACCTTCGAATTTGCCCATACGTCGGAAGAATCGAGTGCGACATATATAGGAATATCGCCCATAATCTTTATTCCGAGCGCATTTACGTACTCTTTTAGCTTTTTCCACTGCAAGGAAAAAAGATATTGCGTGAACTTATAAAAATCTATTCTTTCTTTATGCTCTTTTTTCGCTTTTTCGATAGGATCGAAATCGCGCTTTTTTATATCTTCGGGGAAATTATGCCACGAAACGCCGCTGTAAAAGTCTTTCAACGCCATAAAAAGCGAAAAATCGTCAAGCCACGGATTGTTTCTCGAAAAGGCTTCGACTTGTTTTTCTACTTTTTCAAACGAATAATCGAACGCTTTTTTGAGCGTTTCGTACCTTTCTATATAAAGTTTCCCGTAATCTATTTGCTCCTTGTCGTCATACTTTTCGGGCAAATCGTTTTTTTTCAAATACCCATCTTCGACAAGCTCGTTTAGATCGATTAGATATATATTACCCGCAAAAGTGCAAAAGCTTTGATAGGGCGAATCGCCGTACGACGTAGGGTTTATCGGCAAAATCTGCCATACCACGCAACCGCTTTTTTTTAAGTTGTCGGCAAATTTATATGCTTCTTTTCCCATGCTACCTATTCCGTATTCGCTCGGAAGAGAGGCAATATGAAGCAACACACCGCTCTTTCTCATTGTATGTTCCTTTATCTCTTGATTATTTCATTATACACTTTTAACTATTTTTGGCAAACGAAATAAACCGACTTTTATTATATCCGCAAAAAGACTTCTTTTTCTTTCGAAAACGTCTTTTACACACAAAAATACGCAAGAATGCCTTGCGTATTATGTTATCGCTTCTATTAAAAACTATTTCAACGAATTGACGGCGCGCATAATCTGGTTGTCGCCGGAGTATTTATAGGGCAAATTGGAATTTATCAAATAATCGAGATAATACCCAGCAGTCGGCTGAATGCCGATCTTTTCGTTGGTATTGCCCTTAGGCGAGAAGAAGTACGAAACGGTGTAGGTTATCGCGCAATTTGCCGATTGCAAATACGCCGTTTCAAGTCCCGTACCTTTGCCGTACGTCGTCGTGCCGATTATATAATCGACGGTGCCGTAATCTTTCATCGCAAGAAGCAGCGCCTCGGAAGCAGACGCCGTATTGCCGTTTATCAAAACGATGATTTTTTCAAAGCCGTATTCGTCGTAATAGCAATCGTCGGTATAAAGGTTCGTTTCCGATCCGTCCTTGAAGCGCTGTGTCAAAATCTGAACTTTTTTATTACCCTCGCCATCTTTAAGCAAGTGCGCTCCTACCGCGGCAAGGTTATAATCGCTGCCGCCCGTATTGTCTCTCAAGTCCAAAATGAGCTTGGTTTTGCCGTTTTCTTTGAACTTTTTCATGCAAGAATCAAACTGCGATGCGACGTCGCCCATGAAAGACGTCAGCTTTATATACGCGGTTTTATCGTCAAGAACGCCTGCAAATTCTTCGCTGTTATTGTCAAAATATGTCGCAACGGTCTCGATATATTCCTGCCTTTGAACGGTTACCGCAACAACGTTTCCTCTATCGTGAGACATCGTTCCGTCTTCGTAATAGGTGGGAAGCGCGAAAACAATCTCTACGTCGGTATAATCGGGAATCGAAAGAATATACGGCGTCAAATCGTCGATATGCTTCGACCAATAATCCGTTCCGTCAACCGAAACCACTCTGTAATCGACCTTTATCCCCGTTTTGTCGGCAGGCGATCCCGCAATAACGGAAAGGACATATATTCCCTCGTAATAATTATACGAGCCGACGGTCATGCCTATCGACGTATTGCTTCCCGTATATGAGTTTTTCAAAGCCGCCATATCCTCGGGCAAATATACCTGCAAATAAGGATCGTCGGGTACGCAACCGGATATTCCGTATATCGCAAGATCGTTGACCGTGAGTTTATCGGTAACGAAATATGCGCGTTCGTTCAAAGTATCGCAAACCCATTCGGCAAAATACCCCGGGCTTAGGAACTTTTCGACGTACATTCCGCCGATAAAGGCGCAAATTGCAATGGCAATCGCCGTAACTATCGAAACGGCGCGAGTCGAAGTATCGTGTCTTCTTTTCTTTTTCGTGTCTACGTTTTGAAGCTTTCGCTCCGTTTCTTCGTTGGGTTTGCCGAAAAAGACTTCATTTTCTTTTTCTTGCTCTGGCTCGCCCTTTAGAATATTATCTATTTCGCTCGTTATCTCTTTGCTTGCGTTTTTATCGGCAAGCTCGTCGAAAATATCGTCTTTTCTGTTATCCGTATCGTTCATATATATCACTCCGATTTCAAAATCTTTTTAAGGAATTGTCCCGTATAGCTGTTTTCGTTTTGCGAAACCTCTTCTGGAGTTCCCGTCGCAACGACCGTACCGCCGCCGTCGCCGCCTTCCTTGCCTAAGTCGACGATATAGTCCGAAACCTTGATAACGTCAAGATTATGTTCGATGACTATAATCGTATTGCCGCCCTCGCAAAGTCTTTGCAAAACCGCGATAAGTCTTTCAACGTCAGCCATATGAAGTCCCGTCGTAGGCTCGTCGAGAATATAAACCGTTTTGCCCGTTCCGCGCTTCGATAGCTCCGTTGCGAGCTTAATTCTCTGCGCCTCGCCGCCAGACAGCGTCGTCGAGCTTTGACCGAGCTTGATATATCCGAGTCCCACGTCTTGCAAGGTCTTGATTTTATTATATATCGACGGAATCGCCTCGAAGAACTTGCACGCCTCGTCAACTCTCATATCGAGAACTTCCGATATGTTTTTGCCTTTATATTTGACCGCAAGCGTTTCTCTATTATATCTCGCACCGTGGCAAACCTCGCAAGGAACGTATATATCGGGCAAGAAGTGCATGCCTATTTTGATTATTCCGTCACCTTGGCAGTTTTCGCATCTGCCGCCCTTGACGTTGAAAGAAAATCTTCCGCTCTTGAAGCCCCTTTCTTTCGCATCTTGAGTTGACGCGAAAAGATCTCTTATCTGCGTAAACACTCCCGTATAAGTCGCGGGATTGGATCGCGGTGTTCTGCCTATCGGGCTTTGGTCGATAGCGATGACTTTATCTACGTTTTCAAGTCCCGAAATGCTATCGAAATTTCCTTGAACCATTCTCGCACGATTAAGGTTGGTCGCCAAATAGGGATATAATATCTCGTTGACAAGGGAGGATTTGCCGCTTCCCGAAACGCCCGTTACGCAAGTAAACGCTCCGAGAGGGAACTTTACGTCGATGTTTTTGAGGTTGTTTTGCTTCGCGCCTTTGACCTCGATGAACTTTTCGCCGATTTTTCTTCTTATCTTAGGAACGGCTATCTTTCTTTCGCCGCTAAGATATTTACCCGTTATCGATTCCTTGCACTTTTCAAGCCCTTTTTCGCTTCCCGAATATACTATCTCGCCGCCCATATCGCCTGCTCCCGGGCCAATATCGACGACATAATCGGCAGCTTTTATCGTATCTTCGTCGTGTTCGACGACAACCAAAGTGTTGCCTATGTCTCTTAGGTTTTTCAAGGCGTCTATGAGCTTTTGATTGTCTCTTTGGTGAAGACCGATGCTGGGCTCGTCGAGAATGTAAAGTATTCCCGTAAGTCCGCTGCCTATTTGAGTGGCAAGCCTTATTCTTTGAGCTTCGCCGCCCGACAGCGTTCCCGCCGCTCTTGAAAGAGTAAGGTATGAAAGTCCTACGTTTTTCAAAAAGTTAAGTCTTGCGCGTATTTCTTTCAAGACGTTTTCCGCTATCAAGGTCTTCGTTCCGTCAAGCTTGAGTTCATCGAAAAAGACAAGCATTTTTTCTATCGACAAATCGGTAAGTTCCGCAATATTGAGTCCGCCGACTTTGACGGAAAGAGCCTCTTTTTTAAGTCTCTTGCCGTGGCAAACCTCGCACGGGTCCGTAGTCATATATCTTTCAAGCTCCGATTTTGTAAAATCGCTCGTGGTTTCTTTATATCTTCTGGTGAGATTGGGGATAACACCCTCGTATGAAGTCTTATAGGATCCTTGGAAGCGGTATGCGTTATATTTCAGTTCGAACTCCTCGCCGTTGTTGCCGTAGAAAATCATATACTGAATCTCTTCGGGCAAGTCCTTGAAGGGCGTTTTCGTCGAAAACCCGTATTTTTTCGACAACGCTTCGAAGTATAGATTGCTAAATCGCGACGTGTCGATGTTCCAACCCCCAACCTTTATACATCCGTCGTCCAAAGAAAGGTTTTTATCGGGGCAAATCAGATCTTCTGAAAACCTTTGCGTAAAACCCAAACCCGAACAATTAGGGCAAGCTCCGAAGGGCGAATTGAAAGAAAAAAGTCTCGGTTCTATCTCCTCTATGCTCGTGCCGCAATCGGGGCAGGAATATTTCGTCGAATATAAAACCTCTTCGCCGTCAAAGTCGGCAACGACTATTCCGTCCGAAAGTTTGACTGCGTTTTCGATAGCCTCAGAAAGACGTCTTTCTATTCCCTCTTTCAAAATCAATCTATCGACGACGACATAAATGTCGTGCTTAATGTTTTTGTCAAGGGTGATTTCTTCTTCCAAAAGGTATACGCTTCCGTCAACCTTGACTCTCGCGTAACCGCTCTTTCGAAGAGCCTCGAAGTTTTTCTTAAACTCTCCCTTTTTGCCTCTTGCAACGGGTGCCAAAATCAAAACTTTCGTTCCAACTCCTCTTGCTTTTATCTT
>CAZIPL010000055.1:0-9347 GCA_964541255.1 uncultured Clostridia bacterium
CTTCATCGTTAAGACCGAGGTTAAGAATGGTATCCATCATACCGGGCATGGACGCTCTTGCACCCGAACGAACGGAAACGAGCAAAGGATTTTCCTTGTCGCCGAACTTTTTGCCGGTGATCGCTTCCATCTTGTCGATGTTTTCCATGATCTGAGCCTGAATCTCTTCGTTGATGCGTCTTCCGTCTTCGTAGTACTGCGTGCAAGCTTCGGTCGTAATCGTGAAGCCCTGAGGTACGGGAAGACCGATGTTGGTCATCTCTGCGAGGTTCGCGCCCTTGCCGCCGAGAAGCTCACGCATCTTTGCGTTACCTTCACTGAACAAATAGACATACTTTTTTGACATTTTCTGTCCTCCTAAATTGATCTTAAATTTTTAATACTTACTTAAATATCCCGCCGCTTTCGAGAAAAAATCCGTCAAGCAGCATAGCAAAATCTGCCAAAGTACTCTTTGGCAGATATATCTTACTATATTTTTTTAATTTTAACAACCTTTTTAAGCGGTTTTTTTGACGAAATTAGTCGCTGTTGCAAAGTTTTGCGAAACTTACCAAGCTGTCGTTTTTGAAAAACAGCTTGAAATATACAAGCTTATACATAATTCTTAAGGCGTTCATGACGGATATTCCGTCAAACGGCAAGCACGAAATCTCCTCTTCGCTTTTTTCTACGCAATTTTTTATGAGCGCAAAAGTGTTTTTGTCTATAACGCTTTTCCCCTCTTCCGCACATTTTGCGCAATAGAACGAACAGCTGTCATAAGTGAAATACGCATCGCCCGTAATTTCGTTTTTGCATTTTCTGCACGAAAAATCTTCTATCGAAAAGCCCAAAGTACCGAGCATTTTTAGCACAAGCTTAATCGCCAAATATGCGATATTCGCTTTACAGTCCGATATGCTTCTAAGCGCCGAAACGAGCGTTACGAGCTCGTCTCCCGACGGTTCGTTTTCGTCGAACGCGTGAAGAGCTATTTCAAGCAGCGCGCAAGCGAGGTAATATTTTTCGATATTCCCTCTCAATTCGTAAAAAAGCTCGTACATCGTAAAGCCCGACGCTATGTATCTTCCGCCCTTTTCGACGAGTTCGTACTCGCCGAAGCAAAACGATTCTGCGGCGGCTTTAAGCTTTGCTTTCGGCTTTTTCACGCCTTTGAAAAGCACCGTAAGCTTTCCGTCGCTGTCCGTCAAAAGGGTTACCAGCTTGTCCGTTTCGTTTATTTCGATGCTTTTTATTACTATTGCGGATACTTTTTTATTCACTCTTTTTCTTATCGGTGTTTTCTATGCTTTTATACAGCAAATAGCAATTTATGTTACCTGTTTTTTCAAACAATTCCCAAAGTTCTTTTTTTACGTCTTTCATAGCCTCTCCCTCGCATTAACTTAGTAACAGTATATGCAAGGAAAAAAGCTTTTAGTCGTCGTAATTTTTCGGATCGAAGCCGAATTCTCTCGTTCTCGCTTCGGAATCGCGCCAGTTTTCTTTTACTTTGACAAATAATTCCAAGAATACTCTCTCGCCCGTAAACCTTTCCAAATCCTCTCTGGCTCTTGTGGCGACGTTTTTGAGCGCTTCGCCGTTTTTGCCGATAATTATTCCCTTATGCGCTTGCTTTTCGCATATTATATCGGCATAGATTCTGTAAAGTCCGTTATCCTCATCGTAGGAAAATTCCTGTATTTCAACGGCGACTCCGTGGGGGATTTCTTCGTTGTAGGCATACAAAATCTTTTCCCTTATTCTTTCAGCCGCAATGAACCTCATGGGCTTATCGGTCAAAAAGTCGTCGTCATACATCTTTTCACCCTCGGGAATAAGCTTGACTACTTCTTCCAAAAGAACGTCTATGTTTTTGTTTCTGAATGTCGATATTGGAATTATCGCATTGACGCCGTCGATTTTTCCTATTTTATCGACATAAGAAACGAGCTTTTCCTTATTGGCTCTGTCAAGCTTAGTCAAAAGGCAAATTAAAGGTATTCCGTTTGACGCGAAGTTTTCTATCTCTTTAACGACGCCGTCATAAAGCGGTTTTTCGCCGTCTACGCAATATATTATGACGTCAACGTCGCTCGATGCGGTCTTGACGCCTTTATTCATATACTTCGAAAGAGGATTCGTACCTTTGTTGATTCCCGGCGTATCGACAAAAGCGATTTGATATTCGTCCGTCGTCAAAACGCCCTCGATGACGTCTCTCGTCGTTTGCGCTTTGGGGGATACTATCGAAACCTTTTCGCCGACGAGCTTATTAAGAAGGGTTGACTTTCCTACGTTCGGTCTCCCCACTATCGTTACTTTGCCGAATTTATACATTTGCTTTCTCCAAAATCTCTTCTTCTTTGGCCCTCATAACCTTTTTATCCTCGTCGGTCATATGGTCATATCCCAAAACGTGCAATATTCCGTGCGTCAAAAGGTAGGAAAACTCCCTCTTCTCACCCGTGCCGTATTCCTTTGCCTGCTCGAATATTTTGTCCATACATACGACGATACACCCTAAGTTTAGCATACCGCTGTCGGGATCTATATCGAAAGGAAAGTCTATTAATCTTATCTTTTTACCGAAGATTCCGTCTAAGTTCGGGAAAGACAAAACGTCCGTAACCGCGTCGACTTCTCTCGTTTCGGCGTTTATTTCCTTTATCTCTTCGGAAGAGACGAAGCTAAGTTCTATATACGACTTTTTCGGGAGGGAAAACTCCTTTGTCGCAACTTCTGCAAGGCGATCTATTATCTCGCCGTAATTTTCGTTTTCGTCGTAGTATATTATCATTGTTTGTCGCTCATATTGTTTTGCTCGGGCATTTTCATTATGCGGAGCTTAGGATAGCTTATTCTTTCGTGATATACGCCCGAAAGCGCGTCAACTAAAGTATATCTTATTACTTGAAGGTCTTTGAAGGTAATCTCGCACGCGTCGAACTGCTCGAGCTCCATACGCTCTTCGATTATGCCCTTGACCTTTTCGTCGATCGCTTCTTGAGTTCTCGACGGAAGGCTTCTTACCGCCGCCTCGCACGCGTCGCAAATCATTATTATCGCGGAAATCTTCGTTGTAGGAAGAGGTCCGTCATAAGAATAATCCTTGACATCTACATAGCCGTCGGTGAATTTTTTCGCTTTGGTATAGAAATACGTTATCGGCATCGTGCCGTGATGCTCGGCACACGCGGCGATAATCTCTTTCGGGAAGCCGTGCTTTTTGAGTATCTCGACGCCCGCTTGAACGTGACGTTTAATTAAGCTTACCGATAGTTCGGGAGTCAATTTGTCGTGAGGATTGTTTTCCCCTTTTTGGTTTTCGGTAAATACCGACGGATCTATCGACTTTCCTATATCGTGGTAATATCCCGCAGCCCTTGCAAGTCTAGCGTCTTCGCCTATTGCAAGAGCGCAAGTTGCGGCAAGGTTAGCTACCGCCATGGAATGATTGAACGTTCCCGGAGCTTCCTCGGACATCTTGAACAAAAGACCTTTGTTTATGTCCGTTATCTCGGTGAGATAATAAGGAGTCGTTACTTTGAATATTCCCTCGAAAACAGGAAGAATTCCTATATACACAAAGCCCGTAACAATCGGCGAAACGGCGGATTGCAAAATCGCCGCAACTAGTCCCGAAACAGACCATTCGAAGTAGGTGAAATATAGCGCAGACGTTACGAGTGCGTAAAGAGGAATTACCAAAACGACGGTGAACATCGTTTTTATTCTCTTGTCGTCTTTCGCAACTATCATCGTCATGATTATTCCCGAAAGCATACTCGTTATCGCGGGAACAACGATTGCAGACGATACGGGTTGCATGAAGCTTTCGACAAGAATGAAAATCGTGCCGATGATTATTTCGGAATAAATCGCCGTGCGCTTATTTATCATGACGGCGATGAATATCCCAGCCAACGCAAAAGGTCTTGCGTAGCGGCTGAAATACATGTCCGTCAAAAGGCAGGCGCAAATCGTAAGCGTAATCGAAAATGAAATTATTAAGTACGCTTTGAGCTTCGACATTCCTTTGGGCTGGCTCTTTCCCAAAACGACATATGACAGCGAGAACATAAACATAATGACAAGCGCCAAAAAAAGCGCACGCCAGATGTTTCCGTCTATCATTAGTCTCGAAAAGACCGAAACGTCGGTGAAAAGTCTTGTCAAGATAAATGAAAGTATCGCAACCGCAAAAAGTAGCGACAAGCCCACTATCCCGAGAAGTCTTTCGATTTCTTTTTTGTTGAGATTTTTAATAAATTCGTTTTCCGTTTTCATCCTTTGTGTTTACCTTTTCAGCTTTTTCGTATGCTTTGATTATATTCATTACAAGCTCGTGCCTAACTACGTCCTTTGCCGTAAAGCGGCAAATCGCTATGTCGTCGATTCCTTGAAGTATCTTCGACGCATGAACAAGTCCGCTCGTCTTTCCCTCGGGAAGATCGGTCTGCGTGACGTCGCCCGTTATTATCATCTTGCTGTTTTCGCCCAAACGCGTTAAGAACATCTTCATTTGCTCTTTCGTCGTGTTTTGCGCTTCATCTAAGATGATGAAAGAATCGGACAACGTTCTTCCTCGCATATACGCAAGCGGCGCGACCTCTATAACTCCTCTTTCGACGAGCTTTCTATATTGATCGAGCCCGAACATCTCGCCGAGAGCGTCGTATAGCGGTCTTAAATAAGGATCTACCTTATCTTGAAGATCGCCCGGCAAAAATCCGAGTTTTTCTCCCGCCTCTACTGCGGGACGAGTGAGAACTATTTTTTCGACCTCTTTGTTTTTATACGCAACCGCCGCCATGGCAACGGCAAGATAGGTCTTTCCCGTTCCCGCGGGACCTATACCGAAAACAACGTGATTTTTCTTCACCGCATCGACATAGCTCTTCTGCCCGAACGTCTTGCACTTAATCTGTCTGCCTCTATGCGTTATTGCGATTACGCCGTTCATTATGTCGGATATTTCGTCCGCCATGCCCTCTCGAGCAAGCGATATGCAATACCTTATTTTCGACTTATCGATAAACTCGTTTTTGCCTACTATCGAAAGAAGATTCTCTATGACGCTCTTCGCAGTTTCTAAAGACTCCTCGTCTCCGAAAAGCTCTATTCCCTCGTCCGTTTGCTTGATATCGACGGAAAGCTCCTCTTTGATTATCTCGATATTTTCGTCAAACGAGCCGAAAAGCTTCATTACCTTATCGACGCTTGCTTCAATTACTATTCTGTTTTCTTCGGAATTGTTTCCCATACTATCCCATTCTCTTTTCCGCAGTTACCGTAACTTCGAGATAAAATCCCTCTTCAGCTTCGACAACCGACGTTTCTATCGATTTTATTTCATAAAGCCCTTCTTCGGCTTTTTTGCGTTCTTTTGCTATGATTTTTGCCTTTTCAAGCTCGATGTCCGTTTCTTTTTCTTCCGCAACGCATTCGAAGTATTCCTTTCTCTTCACTCTTATCGGCAAAATTCCGAAAACGTCTATATTTTTCTCAATAAGTTCAAAGTATTCGTATGGCGGCTCGTTTTGAAAAGACTTCCCGAAAAGCTCGATTTCGCCGCAAACGTGTTTTTGCCCCGTGCGGATAATTCTAATTTGGCTTCTCGGCAAAAAGTATTGCCGTTTTGTCGTAACAAGTCCATACACTTCGCCTTTTGCAAAGGTAATGACCTTTCTTCCAGACCTTTCGTCAACAACAAAGCCGTCGATAAGAGTATCGCCTTTTTTTACGCAATCGCCGATTTTGACGTTTAATCTTCCCGAAAACACCACCGCTCTCGTAATAACGCCGTTGAATTCGCTTTTTATCTCAAAAACGCTTTCTTCGACCTGCGCTTTTTCGGAGCCTTGCACTTCGACTTCGAGCTTCCCGAATAGCATCGACACTTCGCAAAAGGAAACGCCTTTTATTGACATAATCTCGTCTCGAAGCTTTTTCGTATCGACGTTTTTTTGCAACATCGGGATTTTCAAGCTGTCGTCTATGGTTTTTTCGACAAACTCCGAAACGCTTTCGTCGCATTTTATATCGACTCTAAATATGAAAAAGAACGGCAAAAGCGACACTATCGCAAAAGCAATCAAAAACGAAAGCAAATATTTTCGCTTTTCGAGCGCTTTTTTATACGACAATTCTTCGCATACGCAATTATTATACAACGAATGCGACAAAATATCAAGTATTTGTTCTTTATCCGTTTCGTTTGCGATAAAGCAAATCTTCCCGTCCTTTTTCTCGATATGCCTTATCGAAAACTTTTTCAGCTTATTTATTAGTCTTGTTAAGTCTTTCGTTTTGACGGTTATTTTTACTTTTCTCATTTCGCTTAATCTCGATTTTTTCCACCTCACCCTCTATCGCAAGATACCCGTTTCCGACGTCTTTAACGTTTAAGTTTCCAAACAGCGTTATATCACACTTTTTCGTCGAAAAGCTTATCTCGTTTTCGGTTGCGACATATAGCTTTTTTACACCCTCAACATAAACGCAACTTTCGTATACATATAAAAAATACGGCGAAAGGAATCCTTCCCCGAAAAGCTTTTCCAACTCTTTTTCAAACGCCATATTTTTCTCCTTAATATAAATAATATTCCACGATATAATATATACTTCAAAAAAGGCTTTATATGTGAAAAACAATTGAAAAATAAGAAGATATATTATATAATACAAGAAGTTTCTGTTTTGCTTGCAAAGAACAGAAACTTCGATGTTTTTCAAGCTAAGAAGCACAAAACGATAGTTTTGCGGCAAAAGCGAAGCGTTTGCAAAATGGTTTGGCGTCAGACAAAACATTTACTTCTTATAGGTTATAATACAAGAAGTCGGAAACTTGCTTGCAAGGTGCGGAAACTTCGAAGTAATACTCTATATAACAATCCCTCAGTCTGCATACACAGACAGCTCCCTTACTAAGGGAGCCTTTGAAAGCTTTTGACAAAACAATCTTGTTTTGCAAAAAAAATTTATCGATAGACAAAAGATTATTTCTTATAGGTTACAAATATGAAAATTCGTTTATATCAAGAAAAAGACAAAGAAAATGTTAGAAGAATCTGTTACGAAACAGTTAGTTCGGAAAGGCTAAAAGACAAGCTAAACATCGTAACTCTTATGTACGCAGACTTTTATCTTGAAACAGAACCGGAAAACGTGTTCGTTGCAACTAACGATAACGACGAGTGCATAGGATATGTACTTTGCTCTAAAAATGCAAAAGTTTATGAAGAAAACTGGAAAAAAGCATATTATAAAAAGCTAAAAAAGCTTAATCCTATGTTTGTTTTGATTCAAAAGTTTTCCGTATCGACATATAAAAAGCTCGAAAAGAAAGGCTATCCCGCGCATCTTCATATAGATATCGACCCAAAAGCACAACGGCTGGGACTTGGAACAAAGCTTATCGATACGCTTGTCTCGCATCTCAAAAGCCAAGGCGTTTCGGGGGTATGTCTCGATTGCGCGGCAGATAACATCAAGGGCAATGCGTTCTATCAAAAATACGGATTCGAGCTTTTGGAAGAATCTAAGACGGGAAACGTATACGGACTTAAAATAGAATAATAACGACAGATAAAGAAACGACGCTAATTTTAGCGCCGTTTCTTTTTTATTTTCACTATCTAGGTTTTTCATGACAATTTGAAAACCGCAACTTTTTAATAACAGTCGCAATCAAATTGCAAAAATTATATTAAACAAGATTGTAGTATTTGAACAAAACTTATTAGTTCAAAAGATTCGTCAAGCTTAAAACTTACTTTTTAAGCTCGAACTCTTTAAGCTGCAATGCGCCGCTTCCGACATATCTGAAGTGCAATGCGTGAATGCCTTTTACGTCGTCCGCTTTTGCGGCAAATTTCGTCCATTCGGAATTTCCGTTAACTTCAATTTTAGCGATAGGCTCGCCTTTATGGTAGCTATATACTTCCATAACGCCCTTGCCTTTTCCTCTGACCGTAACAGCGACTTCGCTCAAACCCTCAAAGTCAAAGTATACATAGCCTACCCAATATCCGTTTTTAATGTTTGCTACGTATTGGTTCTCGCCCTCTTCTCTGTCTTCGCCGTCCTGCGTGATATAAGGATATTTTTTCTTATTCGTCTTATGGCTTGCGGCATTGCCTTTGTTCATATCCCAAAGAGCGCAAGCGATATATGACGGGTATACGCCCTCGCCAACTAAAGCCCCTTTATTCAAACCGCAAGAAGTTACGTGCGTTTGATTTATCGAGCCGTCTTCGTTTATGAATATCTTCTCGGCGCAAGTCTGTCTCGAATGGTCGTGACAGTTCGTCTGACGGTGATAGAATATATACCACTGTCCGTTGATTTCGACCATACCGCCGTGGTTATTTCCGACAGGCTGAGTTGGGTTCGAAACCTCTTTCGCTCTTGCATAGCAACCGCCCGTTCTGCCGTCTAAGCCGATATCGCCGTTGGAAATTATTACGCCGCCGTACTTAAAGCCCTCCATAGGCTTATCGCTTATCGCATAGCAAAGGTTATGGCAGTTTACGTCGGAATATACGAAGTAATATTTATTTCCGATTTTTCTTATCGAGCTTGCTTCGAAGAAAGCGTGTCCCTCAAAGTCCGTTCCTTTGGCTTCTGTAATTGTCGGAATAAGCTTATTTGGACCTGTCTTTATCGTATACATATCGCTTTCAAGCTCCGTTACCATAGAATGGTGATTCGGCCAAACTTTTTTAACGATAAATTCGGGCTTATCGATCATTGCGGAGTTTCCGCTATAAAGATATACTCTTCCATCGTCGTCAACCAAAACAGCGGGATCGAACTGGTTGATGTCTCCCTCGCGTTGTCCCAAAACGTTGCCGTCTTTATCCTTGACATAGGACAAGAACTCGAACTTACCGCAAGGAGTATCGCATACCGCAACGCCGATTTGCGAAACGCTGTCTAAGCAATAGTAAAGATAATATTTTCCGTCTACGCCTTGGCATACGTCGGGCGCATACATGCAATGTACGCCGTCGATTACGCCCGGATCCATTTTACTCGGGTGCGATCCGTCGTTATAAGGATCTTGCGTTTTCTTATAGATAACTCCCTCATATCTCCAATCGGTCAAATCGTCTACGGGTGCGGAATAGCAGATATAGTCGTTCATGCAATACGCCGCGCCATTAAACTTATCGTGAGAGCCGTAGATATATACTCTGTCGCCGAAAACGTGAGGCTCGGCATCGGGAACATATTCATAGGACGGCAAATAGGGATTGAAAACTTGCTTTTTCATTATTCTTCCTCCAAATTTTTTAATTGCCAATAATTTCGATATCGTTATTAAAAACAATCACCGATTCTATCCGATTATATCG
>CAZIPL010000056.1:0-9330 GCA_964541255.1 uncultured Clostridia bacterium
AAAGGTAATCAGCGATCACCCCGTTCTTTTGAACCGTGCTCCGACGCTTCACAGACTTTCGATTCAGGCATTCCAGCCTATTCTTATCGAAGGAAGAGCTATTAAGCTTCACCCGCTCGTCTGCGGCGCGTTCAACGCCGACTTCGACGGCGACCAGATGGCTGTTCACGTTCCTCTTTCCAAAGAAGCACAGGACGAAGCTCGTTTCCTTATGCTTGCTTCCAACAATATTTTGAAGCTTGCCGACGGAAAGCCCGTTATTTCACTTGCGCAGGATATGGTCCTCGGAGCATATTACCTCACGATTGAGAAACCCGGTGCAAAGGGCGAAGGCAGAATGTTTATGGACTTCGACGAAGCTATGATGGCTTATCAGAACAAGGAAATCACGTTGCAGTCCAAGATTTGGGTCAGAGTCAAGAAAGTTATCGACGGAAAGGAATATTCCAAGAGATTGCATACGACGTTGGGCCTTATGATTTTCAACCAAGCAGTTCCTCAGAATTTGGGCTACGTTCCGAGAACTACCCCCGAAGAACAGCTTGATCTCGAAATCAACTTCAGAGTAGGCAAATCTCAGCTCAAACAGATCGCAGAAAGATCTTATAAGCTTTGCTCTATCGAAGAAAACGCAGAGGTTCTCGATAACCTCAAAGCGTTGGGCTTCAAGTATTCTACGGTAAGCGCTATCACGACTTCTGTCTTCGATATGCACGTTCCTAAGGAAAAATACACCTACTTGAGAGAAGCAGAAAAGAGAGTTGTCGAAATCGAAAACGAATACGATATGGGTGTTCTTTCCGAGGACGAGAGATATAACAACATCATTGCAACGTGGCAAAAGACCGAGAAACAGGTTACCGACGCACTTGACGAGGCGCTCGACGAGTTCAACCCCATCAAGATGATGGCAACCTCCGGTGCCCGCGGAAGCAAACAGCAGATTCGTCAGCTTTCCGGTATGCGTGGACTTATGACCAACCCGTCCGGTAAAACTATCGAAATCCCCGTTAAGGCTTCCTTCCGTGAAGGACTTAACGTTTTGGAATACTTTATTTCTTCGCACGGCGGACGTAAAGGTCTTGCGGATACTGCTCTTAAGACGGCAGACTCTGGATACCTTACGAGACGTTTGGTAGATGTAGCGCAGGAAGTCATCATCAAAGAGGACGACTGCTTCGCGGCTAACGGAGAAACTCCTAAGGGTATTACCGTTTCTGCTATCAAGAATAAGCAGAAAACCGGTCTTGACGAAGTCATCGAATGCTTGGCAGACAGAATCGCGGGCAGATATCCTATCCACGATATAGTCGATCCCGAAAGCGGAGAGGTTATCGTTAAGGCTAATGAAATGATTTCCGAAAGCAACGCTAAGCGTATCGAAAAAGCGGGAATCGAAAGCGTAACGATAAGAAGCGTACTTACTTGCAGAAGCAAGAACGGCGTATGCGCTAAGTGCTATGGCGCGAATATGGCAAACGGCAAGCCTGTCGGAATCGGCGAAGCTGTCGGTATTATTGCCGCACAGTCCATCGGTGAACCGGGTACTCAGCTTACGATGAGAAACTTCCACTCCGGCGGTGTTGCGGGCGGCGACGATATTACGCAAGGTCTCCCGAGAGTCGAAGAGCTTTTCGAGGCAAGAAAGCCCAAGGGAATGGCTATCGTATGCGAATATAAAGGAATGGCTAACGTCAGAGTTGACGGCGGTATCAAGACGGTTGTTATCACTCTTGAAGACAATTCTGTCAAAGAGTATCAGATTCCGTTCGGCGTTAAGCTCAAAATCTCCGAAAAAGAGGCTACTCCCGTTGAACCGGGCAGCATTCTTACCGAAGGTTCCGTTAACCCGCACGATATTTTGAAGACACGCGGCGTTAAGGGTGTTCAGGAATATATCATCATGGAAGTTCAATCGACTTACCGTTCGCAAGGTGTTGAGATCAACGATAAGCACATCGAGGTTATCGTTCGTCAGATGCTCAGAAAGGTTAAGGTTGAGGACGTCGGTGACACCGATATACTCCCCGGCGATCTTATGGACGTATTCGATTACGAATCGGCTAACGAAAGAGCGCTCGAAAGAGGCGGCAGACCCGCAACGGCAAAGAGAGTACTTCTCGGTATCACTAAGGCGTCTCTCGCAACCGACTCGTGGCTTGCAGCTGCTGCGTTCCAGGAGACGGCAAGAGTTCTTACGGAAGCTGCGATCAGAAACAAAGTCGATCCTTTGGTCGGACTTAAAGAGAACGTCGCTATCGGTAAGCTTATCCCCGCCGGTACCGGTCTTATGAAGAACCGTATCCCCAATAACGGCATCGATTATATGGGAATAAGAGAAAAAGTCGAGGAATACGACAATAAGCATTCCGAAAATGCGGCTGAATAATTACAACAACAAACACGCTTTGACGGCTTACGCTTTCAAAGCGTGTTTTTATGTTATGAAAATTAAGTGAAGAAAGAAAATAGCTAAAGGTCAGACTTTTCGAAATGTTATAAGAAGATTATTTTGCAAACAAAAACGCACTCAAATGCTTTTGAGTGCGTTTTTGTTTTTATGGAAACTAATTTTATGGAAACTAATTATATCAACGATCTCGAAACGTGGCAAATCTTTTCGATTTGGCGGAGAGAAAGCTCGGTTTTCTTTTTCAAGGTTTTTGCGATTTTGAGCTTTTCGTCGGGTTTTAGTTTTTTAATTTCGGATTCTTTGATTCCGCAGGTTTTGAAAAGGATTTGCTCGAGTTCTTCTTTCGTATAGCGAACGCGTTTTTCTTTGCGATAATCGTTAAGCTCCGTCATCGCGTGGAAGATTTTGAACTTCGAAAGCGCCGTTTTCTCGTCGCCGAAGATAGGAAGAATTACGTTTGACGCGACATAAGGCGAGCCTTGGAAATAATCGTTATAGCTCGAATACGGATAGGAAAATACGTTCGGGTATTCTTTGAAATATACGGGCAATTGGTGAATATAACGAATCAGGTTTTTCAAGTCCTTGTCGGAAGTGATCGGCTTAGAAACAAAGCGGTCGTGAATAAGCGCCCCGTTCATACGATACTTAGTGTTATAATAAGTAGTATAGCTTGAAAGAATGAATTTCATTATGTCGGAAATGGCTTTCGGAGCGTGTTCTTTGATTATCAAGTGTAGCTCGTTGTCCGTAACGACATATGCGAATATTTCGAAATCGAAAAGCTCTTTCGCGGCATGAATAATGGCGATAAGCTCGTCCTTATCTTTCTTTTCTCTCGTTAGGGTTTTTGTTCTTTCTCCGATTGCGTATATGTGATATATACCCGTCGGCGATACTTCTCTTGCAACTCTCGGCATGGTGTCTTCCTTTGAACGCCTAAGAACCGCTTTTAGATAGAACTTTTTGCGATTGAAAGGCTACTTAGAATTACTCTTAAAGCTATTTTAGCAAAAAACGCGAGCTAAGTAAACAGAAAAAACGGGCTTTTATTCCTTTTTACTTGTCGAAAAAGCCGATTTAGTATATACTCAAAGCATGAGATTGGATAAATTTTTGAAAGTATCGAGAATAGTAAAAAGACGCACGGTCGCGAACGAAGCTGCAGACGGCGGAAGAATCGACGTGAACGGTCAGACGGCTAAGCCCTCGAGGCAACTTAAAGTCGGAGATATCGTTACGGTTAGCTTCGGCAATAAGAAGTTGACATTTAGGGTTCTTTCTATGCCGGAGTACGTAAAAAAAGAAGATGCCGAAAGTATGTATGAGGTCATCGAAAATGAATAAATGCATAGTTCTTTGCGGCGGAAGCTCGTCAAGATTCGGCGAAAATAAACTTCTTTTTAGAATCGAAGACCGATTTATTGTTGAAAAAACCGTTGGGACGGTCGTGGGAACAAAATTGTTCGACGAAGTGATTGTCGTTTTGAGAAAAGGCGACGAAGAGCTTAAGTGTGTTTTGAGCCCCTTTGACGTTCGTTTTGTCGTCGGCGGAGAGAATAGATTTATGTCTGTTTATAACGCTCTTTCCGTATGCGGCGATTGCGACGTCGTAGCCATTCACGACGGTGCGAGATGCTTCGTGTCGCAAAAACTGATTTCAGATTGCGTGAAATGTGCGGAAAAGTTCGGGAGCGGAGTTGCCGCGATAAGAGCAGTCGATACAATGAGAGAAATCGACGGTGATTATTTGGGCAAAACGCTTGATAGAAATATTCTTGCAAGCGTTCAGACGCCACAGGCTTTTTGTTATAAAGATATTAAGCTTGCATACGAAAAAGCATTTGAAAAATACGGGGAAGATTCTCCTTATACAGACGATTCCGCCGTTTACGACGAGTTTATCGGAAAGTGCAAAATGGTGGAGGGTGATAGAGAAAACATCAAAATTACCTATAAATCCGACGTTGAAAAGCTTCCTCTTTACGGAACGGGCTATGATATTCATAAAACTTGCGACGGCGACGGAATAGTTTTGTGCGGAGTGAAAATTCCGTGCGATAAAGCTCTTGTCGCACATTCCGACGGAGACGTCCCTATTCACGCGTTGATGGACGGAATTCTTTCTGCGTTGGGGAAAAAAGATATCGGGCATTACTTTCCCGACACCGACGAAAAGTATAAAGGCATATCGAGTTTGACTTTGCTTAAAAGAGTGCTCGATATAGCAAAAGAAGACGGACGGGAAATAAAAAGCGTGTCGATTGCGATTATTTGCGAAGGTCCGAAGCTTTCGCCGTTTATAGACGAAATGAAAAAAACGCTTTCCGAGGTTATAGGAATATCGACAGATAAAGTCGGCATAAGCGTTACTACGAACGAAAAGGTTGGGGAAATCGGACGTGGCGAAGCCATCGCGGCGATATGCTCGGTCGTTATAAAATAGCGGTTTTTGCTATAAAATACGCGAAGATATTCACCTTTCAACTTTGTTAAAACGGGCAAATATTACGACAAGCCTTGACGGACAAAGGCTTATGTGATAAAATATTAGATAAACAAAAATCAAACACGGAGATTTTTATATGGCAGACAAAATTTTGACAAGACAAGACATCGAAGAAAAGAACAAATGGGATTTATCCGCCCTTTGCGACGGTGACGCAGGATATGACAAACTCGTCGAAGAAGTAAACTCGCTTATTCCGCACCTTACGACTTATCGCGGAAAACTCGGCAACAGAGAAGACCTTTTGAGCTTTTTCAAGGAAATGGATGCTATCGACGAGAGACTCGAAAAATTGAGTTGCTATGCCATGCAGCGTCTTGACGAAAACTCCAAAGACGGAGTTGCGGTCGCTAACCGCGGCAAAGCAAACGGCGTGTTCGTAAATTACAGCACCGCTACTTCTTTCGTAGCTCCCGAGATTGCGTCGTTAGACGAAGAATATATCAAGGCTTTAATCGAAGATAAGGACTTCGAGGATTATAACCTTTCTCTCAAAGATTCTTTGAGAGTTAAGCAGCATACCCTTTCCGAAAAGGAAGAAAACCTCCTCGCGCTCGGCGGAGACGTTTTCGGTCAGTTCAGAGATATTTTCGGAATGATAGACAATGCCGATTTGAAGTTCGGCGAAATCGAGAACGAAGAGGGCGAAAAGGTAGAGCTTACCCACTCTCGTTACGGGCTTTATTTGGGAAGTAAGAACAGAGAAATCAGAAAGAACGCTTACGAGCAGTATTATTCGGTATATAAGAGCTTTATAAATACTATTGCTTCGACATATATCGGAAACGTCAAGAAAGATATTTTCCTTGCAAGAGCAAGAGGTTTCGAGTCTTGCCTTGATTACGCGACTTTTTATGAGAACGCAGACAAGAGAGCTTATACAAATCTTATCAAGAACGTAGAAAAGACTCTTCCTGCAGTTCACGATTATATTTCGCTCAGAAAGAAAGTTATGGGGCTTGACGATATAAGATTCTATGACTTATACGTTCCTCTTATCGAAAACGACAGCTTAAAGCTCGAGTTCGACGACGCGTTCGAGCTTGTCAAGAAAGCGCTTGCTCCGTTGGGACAGGAGTATGTTGATATGTTGCAACACGCTAAGGACAACCGTTGGATCGACGTATACGCAACCGACGGAAAGCGTTCGGGGGCATATTCCGTTGCCGCATACGGCGTTCATCCTTACGTGCTTCTCAACTACGAAAAGACCGTTCACGACGTATTTACCACCGCTCACGAGCTTGGTCACGCGATGCATTCTTATTATTCCAACGGCGCTCAGCCTATGGGCAAGGCGGGATATACGATTTTCGTTGCGGAAGTAGCAAGCACGGTCAACGAAGTTTTGCTTTTGAGATATCTTATCGACCATACCGAAGACAAGGAGATGAAGAAATTCTGCCTCAACTACTTCCTCGATATGTTCAGAACAACCCTTTTCCGTCAGGCGATGTTCGCAGAGTTCGAATATGTCGCACACGACTTGGCTGAGAAAGGAACGCCTTTAACTTACCAGCTTTTGTCGGACGAATACGAAAAGCTTAACAAAAAATATTACGGCGAAGAGATCGTTCACGACGACTGCATAAAATACGAGTGGGCGAGAATCCCGCATTTTTATAGAAGCTTCTATGTATATAAATACGCAACGGGCATTACTTCTGCCGTTACGATTGCATATAATATTCTCGAAAAGGGCGAAGAGGCCGTAGCTAAATATAAAGAGTTCTTGCGCGGCGGCTGCACGCTTCCTCCTGTAGATCTTTTGAAGATTGCGGGCGTTGATTTGACGACGGACGTTCCGTTCGAAAACGCGAAGAGAATTTTCGAAAGCACTTTGAGCGAGCTTAAAGAGCTTATAGATAATGAGTAAGAAAAATAAGAAACAACAAACCGCACCGCCGCAGCCCAAGTACGATAAATACGAGGGGTGCGTCGCGGCGATAACTATGACAGAGGAAGCGAAGCTTTATGCTCGCTTCAACGTCTTTCATTCGCTACGAATAAACTGGCTGAAAAATCTGCTTACTTCGGTGCTTGTGCTTATCATTGCGATATTCGCGCTATATAGGGACGAAACCGTTACGGCGATAGTGTTCTTTGTTTTGACTCCGCTTTTCCCGTTTATTTTGACTTTGATTCAATATATATCGGTAAAATCAAGGCTCTCTTCGGACAGAGCTTACGGAACGACGGTCAGAGAATATGTTTTTTATGACGACTATATCTCGATTTCTTCTAAGGAAGGAAAGAGAGAAACCGCAAGAGGCTTGGAACGATACGACTTACTTTGGAGAGTATTCGAACGAAAGGATTCGTTTTATGTTTACGTAGACGAAAAGAGCGCGTTCGTGGTTGCTAAAGACGGGATTGTTTCGGGAAGCGAAGAAAAACTTAAAGCGTTATTCGAGCAAAAGCTCGGCGACAGATTTAAGGCAAGGAGAAAATAATGGATAGCAAAATATCAAAGGTTATGCCACATTCGACGGAGGCGGAGGAAGCGCTTTTGGGCTGTATGATTTCAGACAGCGAAATGGCTTCGGAATTCGTCCCCGATTTAAGCGAAAGCGACTTTTATTCCGACGCGAATAAGATCGTTTTTTCGTGCATAAGCAAGATATTCAACAACAATAAGCTTGTCGATCTCGTTACCCTTTCGGACGAACTGGAAAGAAGCGGAAATATGGAAAAGATCGGCGGAATCGATTATGTCGCGCATCTTACGACGGTGGTCGCTTCGACGGCTAACGCCAAGCATTATTTCGACATAGTCAAAAACGATTCTTTGAGAAGAAGACTCATTCGTTCCTCGCAAGAGATTATCGATAAATCTTATACCGCCGATGACGACGACGCGTTGTCTTTTGCCGAAAAAGAGATTTTCGATATATCGTCCGGCAATGAAAGAAGATTCCCGTCCGAGATAAGCGAATCTTTCAACGAAGTCGTCGAAAGGTTCGGCAAAGTCGCCAAAGACGCAAATGCTTTTAAGGGACTTACGACGGGTTTTAAGGGCTTGGACTTTAACTTGAACGGATTGCAAAGGTCTGACCTTATTCTTATCGCGGCACGTCCTGCGGAAGGAAAAACGTCTCTTGCGATGAATATCGTCGAAAATGCCGCAGTAAAGGGTGGGGCGACGTGCTTATGTTTCTCGCTCGAAATGAGTAAAACTCAGCTTGCGCAAAGAATGCTTTGCTCGAACGCTCACGTTTCGATGTCGAAGGCAAACAAAGGACAGCTTTCGATGACCGAATGGGAAAAGCTTTGGGCGGCAAAAGAGACTTTGAGTAATACGAAAATATTGATCGACGATACCGCGGGTATAACTCCTGCCGATATGCTTTCAAAGTGCCGAAGAATCAAGAACAAGTACGGAAGCCTCGATCTTATCATGGTGGACTATATCCAGCTTATGTCGTCGGGAGCAAAGTCAAAAGCCGACAACCGTCAGCAAGAGGTTTCGGAAATATCGAGAAACCTCAAACTTATCGCAAGAGAGATGGATTGCCCGCTAATCGCGCTTTCGCAGCTTTCCCGAGACATAGAAAAGCGTCAACCGCCTATTCCTCAGCTTTCCGACTTACGTGAGTCTGGTGCTATCGAGCAGGATGCGGACATAGTAATGTTTATTTATAACCCGAAAAATGCAAACAAAGCCGGCGGAGAAAACTTCAATGGTAGCGGTAATTCGGGACTTAAAGAGATTATAATCGCCAAGCACAGAAACGGCCCTACGGGAACGGTCCCCGTAAGGTGGGTTGGCGAATATACAAGGTATGAAGACGCGGGAGAACTTCCTCTTCGTACCGAAGAATATAAAGAAGAGTATAACGAAGAGCAAGGCATGAACGATTACGGCGACGTAGACGTTTATACCAACGAAAGTGTTGCGGCAGACGATGCGGAGTTTTATGCGGATATTCCGCTTGACGATCTCGTGCCGCCGGAGGAGGAATAAGAGAATGGTAAAGGTCAGAAAAACGGATTTTT
This sequence comes from uncultured Clostridia bacterium, assembly GCA_964541255.1. GTDB lineage: Bacteria > Bacillota > Clostridia > Christensenellales > CAMQZB01 > CAYOSU01. The sequence continues at coordinate 8,919 of CAZIPL010000056.1, forward strand.
TAGGCAAAGAGGCGTATGAAATCACGAACGACGTCGTTTCTTTGGTGGTTGCGACGGGAATAGGTCCGCGTATCGTTTCTTTCGGATTTTGCAAAAAGGGCAATCTTTTGAGAGTTGCGAGCGACGATTTTTTCAATGACGACAACAGCTATAAATTCTATGGCGGACATAGACTTTGGCATTCTCCCGAAGACGAAGTAAGAAGCTATCAGCCCGATAACGAGCCTTGCGAGGTAGAGGTGTTGGAGCTTGGAATCAAGGCTTCCGTCGTCGAAAAAGAGAATAAAATAAAGCGCGTTATGCAGATTGAAATGAAAGATAACGGCAGAGTAAGAATTATCCACACGATCGAAAATCTTTCCAATTTCTGCGTACATTTGTCTATCATATATCACAACCAGCTTATCGTTAC
>CAZIPL010000057.1:0-8891 GCA_964541255.1 uncultured Clostridia bacterium
TCCTCAACGTGTGCGGTATTGATTGTTATACCTCTTGCTCTCTCTTCAGGCGCCTTATCGATCTGATCATCTCTCATAGCTTCTGCGCCGCCCTTGTGAGCCATTACCATGGTAATAGCAGCTGTCAACGTCGTCTTACCATGGTCAACGTGGCCGATGGTACCGATATTAACGTGTGGTTTGCTTCTGTCAAATTTAGCTTTAGCCATTTTTAATTCCTCCTAATAATCTTAAATTATTAATTATTGCAAAATTATTTTCTCTTTTCGCCGATAATCTTTTCAGCAACGGACTTAGGAACTTCCGCATAGTGATCGAACTGCATCGAGAAGACGCCACGTCCCTGCGTTCTGCTTCTAAGGTCTGTCGCATAACCGAACATTTCCGAAAGAGGAATTTCGGCGTCGATTACCTTCGAACCGTTTCTGTCCTCAGAGCCGAGAATCGTTCCGCGGCGGCTGCTGACATTACCCATTATATCACCGAAGTACTCTTCAGGCAACACAATTTCAACTTTCATGATAGGTTCGAGCAATACCGAACCTGCTTTTGCAAGACCGTCTTTCAACGCCAAAGATCCTGCGATCTTGAACGCTGCCTCCGAAGAGTCGACGTCGTGATAAGAACCGTCGTATACAGTTACCTTGAAGTCAACAACTTCGTAGCCTGCAAGTATACCGCTCTTAGAAGCTTCCTGAATACCTGCGTCGATAGGCTTGATGTATTCCTTAGGAATGCTTCCACCTACGGTTTCATCGACGAACTCATAACCCTTACCGGGTTCCTGAGGCTCGAGACGAATCTTACAGTGACCGTACTGACCGTGACCGCCGGACTGACGTACAAACTTACCTTCAGCTTCAACGGCTTTCTTGATGGTCTCTCTGTAAGCAACCTGAGGTGCGCCTACGTTTGCTTCGACTTTGAATTCTCTCAAAAGTCTGTCTACGATAATATCGAGGTGAAGCTCGCCCATGCCGGCGATAATCGTCTGACCTGTTTCCTGATCCGTATAAGTTCTGAACGTCGGGTCTTCCTCGGCAAGTTTCTGAAGGGCAATACCCATCTTTTCCTGACTTGCTCTGGTCTTAGGCTCGATCGCGACTCTGATAACGGGGTCGGGGAACTCCATGCTCTCGAGAATAATCGGAGCTTTTTCGTCGCAAAGCGTATCGCCCGTAGCAGTGTCCTTAAGACCTACGATACCTGCGATGTCGCCTGCATAAAGCTCGTCGATATCCGTTCTGTTGTTAGCGTGCATCTGCACGATTCTTGCAATTCTTTCTCTCTTGCCCTTTGTGGAATTGAGAACATAAGAACCTGTCTTCAAAACGCCCGAATAGGAACGCAAGAATGCGAGTTTTCCTACGAACGGGTCAACCATGATCTTGAATGCAAGACCTGCAAACGGCTGATCGTCGCCCGTGATTCTCGTTTCTTCCTCTCCGTCGGGATTGGTTCCCGTGATATGATCTACGTCCAAAGGACTCGGCATATAATCTACGATAGCGTCGAGAAGAATCTGAATACCTTTGTTCTTATAAGAAGATCCGCAGAAAACGGGGACCATAGTCATATGAACAACGGAATTTCTGATAGCTCTCTTCAAATCGTCTACCGTGATTTCCTCTTCCATAAGGTACTTTTCGCCGATTTCGTCGTCTACGTCGCAAAGGTGAGAAATAAGATTCTCTCTTGCTTCTTCCGCCTGAGCTTTATACTCTTCGGGGATTTCAACGATATCGACAACCTTTCCCATATCGTCTCTGTAGATATGCGCATGCATCTCCAAGAGGTCGATTATTCCGACAAAGTCGGATTCTTTACCGATAGGAAGCACTACGGGAATAGCATTTGCTCCCAAACGGTCTCTCATCATCTTTACTGCCCCGAAAAAATTTGCTCCGTTAATGTCCATCTTGTTGACGAACGCAATACGGGGAACTTTATACTTGTCCGCTTGACGCCAAACGGTTTCGCTCTGAGGCTCAACGCCGCCCTTTGCGCAGAAAAGCGCAACTGCTCCGTCGAGAACTCGAAGAGATCTTTCAACCTCTACCGTAAAGTCAACGTGTCCCGGGGTGTCGATAAGGTTAATTCTGTGTCCCTTCCACTCGGTTGTGGTTGTAGCGGAAACAATCGTGATACCACGCTCCTGTTCCTGCTCCATCCAGTCCATAGTCGCCTGACCGTCGTGAACCTCGCCGATCTTATGAGTTTTTCCCGTATAATAAAGGATACGCTCGGAGGTCGTCGTTTTTCCCGCGTCGATATGCGCCATGATACCGATATTACGCGTCATACTTAAATCAAATTTTCTAGGCATGAATTTCGCTCCTTAAAGGATTACCAACGGAAATGTGCGAAAGCCTTGTTAGCTTCAGCCATTCTGTGAGTTTCCTCTTTCTTCTTGAATGCTCCGCCGGTTTCATTGCAAGCGTCCATAAGCTCTCCCGCAAGTCTGTCGCACATATTGCGTTCACTTCTCTTTCTTGCGCTGGCAACGATCCAACGAATTCCCAATGTCTGTCTTCTTTCGGGACGTATCTCGATAGGAACTTGATAGTTCGCACCGCCGACACGTCTTGCTTTTACTTCGAGAACGGGCATTACGTTATTGAGAGCCTTGTTGAAAAGCTCGATAGCGGGCTGACCCATTTTCTGTTCCATTGTGTTGAAGGCATCATATACAATTCCTTCAGCAGTTCCCTTTTTGCCGTCGATCATGATCTGATTTATGAGCTTGGTAACAACCTTGCTTCCGTAAATAGGATCAGGAAGGACGTCGCGTTTAGGAACTCCACCACGTCTTGGCATGGATTTATCCTCCTTAATAATTATTTTTGCTTCCCTTTCGGTTTCCCTATGAGGATAGCCGGGCATACGGCAATTTTTGCCGCAGCGACTCCTTCAATCTTCTTTTCGAAGATTTACTGCTAACCAATCATATAGGACTTTGAGGGAGTGAGAATAGATCCCGTTTTGCCAAAACATATATTTTGACCATCCTATTTTATTGGTTTTTCAATGCAACTGTCTTTAATTAAGCTTTTTTAGGACGCTTTGCGCCGTATTTGCTTCTTGCCTGTCTTCTGTTAGCTACGCCCGCGGTATCGAGAGTACCTCTGATAATGTGGTAACGTACACCAGGAAGATCCCTTACTCTGCCGCCTCTGATAAGTACGGAAGAGTGCTCCTGCAAGTTGTGACCGATCCCGGGAATGTAAATCGTACCTTCCTGACCGTTAACGAGCTTAACTCTTGCGATTTTACGAAGAGCGGAGTTAGGCTTTTTAGGCGAGGTCGTCGTTACGGAAAGGCATACGCCGCGCTTCTGCGGGCACCCCTGCATGATAGGAGCTTTGCTCTTAACGATTGCGCTGTGACGGCCGTGCTTGATAAGCTGGTTGACTGTTGGCATTAATTTTCACCTCCTTGAAATAAAATAGGATTGCAATTTGCTTGCATATATTTAAGCCGATTTCTCGGATTAAACCGATTTTTTATCCTCCGTTTTAAGAACCGTTACGACCGCCGCGCCGATATCAATCCCGCACGACTTGCCGAGCAATTCCTTTGACGGAAAGGATTTCACTTTGATATTGCCTTTTTTTGCAATATCGCGAACCTCATTCTTAATCTTCTCGTCGGCGTTTTCGGCAAGAACGACATATTTTATTCGTTCCTCTCTCGCGCTTCGGATAAATTGCTTGAGTCCGACGTATTTTTTCGTTTCGTCAACTAATATTTCTATTGTCTTTTCGTGTTCTCTCAACATAATAATTCACTCTAAAATACGCTATATCATTTTATCTTAATTGCAATAAAATGTCAAACAAATAATATCACTTTTTTCACTTATCCATATCTTGTGCTTGCTTATCGTTTATATCCACTAAATGCATATTGATAATCGATATTCAAAATAAATTATTTTTCTAAATGTCGGTTTTATTAAGAATTATGAGAGATTCTTTCTTTCGCTTTTCATATCGATCGGTAAAAGAATAAGTAGATACGCAATCAATAAACGGGCATTTGCCAAATACTTTCAAGCCCTACTATTTACGTCTTTTGCCTTATCGCTTTTTCGCTCTTCAAAAAAACGAAGCTTGTCAAACGCCTAAGCAACTTAAAAAGCTTTATCAATCAACCGTCACAGACCAACTTTAAGCATAATAAAGGCGGCTCGATTTTAATACGGAAAGCCCGAAACAAGCATCATTCCACACGAAATCAAGCCGCTTTTTTATATCTATTATTTATTCTTACGTTTTCTGTTGTTTATTTTTAAGTATATCATTCCGACCACCCAAACAAACGTGACGCCCGCAAGAATTATCCAAAAGAATTTCAAACGGTATTTTATTTGAGTTAATACCGATTCCCTATGAATATCGATGTCATGCTCTTCATACCACTTATCGATAAGCTTTCTGTTTTCGACTGCGGGAAAATAATCCTTTTCGAAATCGGATAACGTCTTATAAAACTCACCTTTGCCGTAAATTGCCTCAACGGCGATATTGCCCTCGTTTATCACGAAAATATTTTCCCCGTCAATGCCGATTGCGATATTGAGAGTATATGTTCCGTCGTCGTTTTCGAATTTTTTAGTAAATAACAAGTATTCGGAATAATCTCCGCCGCCTAAAAAATACTCCGAGTAAGGCGCTTCCATAAAAACAATATCTGTCGGATAATCCCCCAAATAGTCGTTATAATTCTTAACTATTTCAACCTTAACTTTCGCAGTATCGGATTCTTCGTCATATTCAGCAGACAAGATTTTCGCTCTGAAACCGTATAACTGTCCCCAACCGTTTTGTGGATCTCTCTCGGGCTTTGTTTCGTTATACTCCGTCGCCTTGTCGGCATAAACATAAAAGCCTACCACCGCCAAAACCAACACAAGAATCATCGATATTGTAATAATCACGTTCTTCTTTTTCATAAAGCCACCATAACTTAAAATCAAACTACGTATTTTACACCTCAATAAAGTAATTTTCAAAACAAGAAGCTACAGTCCTATTTTTATCTCATCCTAAATACTCTTTTTCGCCTCCTTTCTCACGTACCCACTCGTCGCCATATTCCGTAAAGTCGATGCTTTCGAATATCTTTCGGCACTCTTCGTCAGGTATTAAGTTTCCTATTCCGTCAATTATATACGAAACTCCGTCTCTAATCAGAAACGCATTTGTATAATTGCCGTTGCCCCAATATTTATATGTTCCTATATCGAGCGTTTCGTCATATTGCTCGCCGTTCATCACCGCGGAATGCAAGCTTTGAAAAATATAGTAACAGCACGAAAACGCATATTCTTCTCCCTTATCGTTGCGATATTTTGCCGCTACGAAAAAATCCTCTACTTCGACCTTATATAATTCATAGCCGTCGATGCGATATTCCGGCAAATCATAGCCGTCGCGCAGGAAGTCCACGTCTTTATGTACCGAGCCGTAAATTGTCTTTTCGTAGTAATCCTCTCTTCTGCCTCGAAGCCAAGAATCGAGATTATATCTCGGAATGTCGGCAAGCACAGAATAAACGACAATGCCTATCAAAAACAAAAACAACGCCGACGCCGTAATAATTGCAAATATAAAGTAATTTCGCTCTCTTCTCTTTTTGATTATACTTTCGGAAATGGTTTTATATTGTTCGTCCGTAAGCCCGTAATTTTCTTCTAAGCCCGAGCTTACACAAACTTCTTTCGAACGCTCGCCTTTCATAAGCTCGTCAACCGAAATATTGAATCTATTCGCAATCACAGGGAAAAGCGAAACGTCGGGGAAGCCCTTACCCTTTTCCCATTTGCAGACGGTGCTTTTGTCCACATGAAGATATGCAGCAAACTCTTGTTGCGTATAGCCCGCTTCTTTCCTAAGTTCTTCGATAAACGATCCAACTTTTTCCGCTCTCATTTTATCTCCTAAAATAAATATCTATCGCTTCGATAATGCGTTTTCAAAAACTATTATCTTTTTCAAGAATTCTAATGCACCTTTGTTTTAGAAAAACAATAAACATTCTCGCATTTCATATATATCATACCTTATCTTTATTCCGATTTCAATAGTTTTTGTTCGTTTTCTTATGTTTTGTCGGTTGACGGAAATTCAACCGCGATAAAAAACACTCCGATTGTTTTGCCGATAAATCTTATAGCTAATTATCAATAAAACAGCAAAACAGTCAAAAACAAAGTGCGATTTATAACAAATCCATCTACAAAAACAGCAAAAGCACCTCAAAGGCATTGCTTTAAGGTGCTTAGTTATTTTATTATGTTTTACTTATTAAACGTCTTTATCGGTTTTTAGGCAAGACCAACAAAACGTCAGACGTTTCGTAATATTTCAAAAAGTTCTTTTTTACTCAACTTACATCTTGAAGCCGTCTTTCAAAGATACTATCTCACCGAAAGAGTTGCTCTTTTCGTCCTTGATATAATATCCGAGACGTATAAACTGGAAGCGAGAGCCGTAAGGTGCCATTTCGAGCATTTTCTCTCCGACAGCATCGAACTCTTCGACGGTGTTTTCGTTGATAAGTTCGGAAAAATCCTGCCCTTGATAATCGGGGCGACGGAGCAAATAATCGAACTTTCTCGCTTTGAAACGAACGCAGTTGTTCGCGTCGATATATTGTATCGTTCCTACCTTTTTGAATCTTCCCATTTCGTCGGGAATTCCAGATTTCGATTCTGGGAGATATCGGCATTTAAGATCTTTTATGCTTCCGTCGTCGTTTTTGACAACTTCGTCGCAAACAATAACGTACGCTCCTTTGAGTCTTACCATACCGTTAGGAGAAAGTCTCTTCCACTTCGAGGGGGGATTTTCGGAAAAATCGTCTGCGTCGATATAAATATCCTTCGAGAAGGTCATTTCGCGCGTTCCCAAATCTTCTCTTGCGGGGTGGTTTTCAACCGTAACGGTTTCCGTCCCCTCATAGTTCGTCAACGTTACCTTGATAGGCTTCAAAACAGCCATAGCACGAGGCGCGTTGTTATTCAAATCCTCTCTGATGCACGCTTCGAGGTTTCTTATATCAAGCTCGGAATCAACCTTCGAAACTCCTATTCTGCCGCAGAAATCCCTTATAGCTTCGGGCGTATAGCCACGGCGTCTGAGTCCGCAAATCGTAGGCATTCTCGGATCGTCCCAACCGTCTACTACCCCTGTATCGACCAACTTTTTGAGGTATCTTTTACTCATAATGCAGTTGGTGATATTAAGTCTCGCAAACTCTCTTTGTTTGGGCTTTTTGACTATGTCGCAGTTATCTACAACCCAATCGTATAACGGTCTGTGGTTTTCAAATTCTAAAGAGCAAAGGGAGTGCGTTATTCCCTCGAAAGCGTCCTCAAGAGGGTGCGCAAAGTCATACATCGGATAGATCACCCATTTGTCCCCTTGACGCATATGCGGCGCATGAACGATTCTGTAAATAACGGGATCTCTCATGTTGATGTTGGGAGAGCTCATATCGATTTTCGCACGCAAAACATACTTTCCGTCTTCGAATTCGCCCTTTCTCATACGCTCGAAAAGATCCAAACTTTCTTCGATAGGTCTGTTTCTGTTCGGAGATTCTTTTCCGCCCTCGGTAAGAGTTCCTCTCGTATTCTTGATTTCTTCCGCCGTCAAATCGTCAACGTAAGCAAGCCCTTTCTTGATAAGAAGAACGGCGCAATCATACATCTTTTCGAAATAATCGCTCGCAAAAAGAAGATTATCCCACGAAAAACCGAGCCATTTGATATCTTCCTTGATAGCCTCGACGTATTCGTCGTCCTCTTTTGCGGGGTTTGTATCGTCAAAACGCAAATTACACTTGCCGTGATATTTTTCTTTTATGCCGAAGTTAATGCAAATGGCTTTCGCATGCCCGATATGCAAATATCCGTTCGGCTCGGGCGGAAAACGGGTTATTATCTCGTCAACGGCTCCGTCTTCGAGGTCTTTGTTGATAATTTCCTCAATAAAATTTGTGGCTTCCATTATTATTTCGCTCCCTTTCCGCAACAAGCATGCGGAAAATCTATTATTTCTACATTTCCTATTAGCTCTTCACCCGATACTTCGAAATGCATCGGAAGAAGGAATTTTTCGTTCTTTCTCGACATTATGAGTTCTTTTACGTTGAAAGTAAGCGCAAAGTTTATGCAGCTTTTGACGGCGAACTCTTCATACATATACGACAGCTCTTTAGGCGATATCGGGTCTTCGATACGACATCTGCCGTTTTCGGGATAGGTTCTTATTATCGCAAGAAGCTCGTCGTCTTCATAAAGGCAAAAATACATCGTATAGTCGTTGTAGTTTTCCTTTATGCCGCACTTGTCGAAAAAATCATTGAGTTTTTCGTGGTCGAAAATACATCCGCACTTAAGCATGTATAGGCTCCCTTACGTCCATCTCGGCGAATTTTTCCTCCGTCGGGCAAGCGACCTTTTCGATAATCGACCATACCTCCGTATGCTCGCAAGACTCGCCGGGGCAAAGCTCGGTCATTTCGCCGAGGCTTTCAAGCTCCAAGAAGTCGCCGTTGACATAAAGTTCGCAATTGCATCCGAAATCGGGAAATTCGCCCTGCGAAACGTCGAACTCTTTAACGAAAAGATCTCCGTCGACAAAGTAATAGACATAGCCCTCGGGATTATAGGTTCCGATCTTCATCGCCTTATCGATCTTTTCGTCCTGCTTGACGTAAATAAAATCTCCGCCGAATTTAAGTCTCTTGTCCGAAAGGTCGGTATAATCCCAAAGCGCAATGCTTCTGTTGGGAAGAAGTCCCGTCTTTTTCGTAACTTGAGGGATAACTCCCATACCGCCAGCTTTCATTTGCGTTATTGCCCAAGGCGCCAAATGTACGCA
>CAZIPL010000058.1:0-8856 GCA_964541255.1 uncultured Clostridia bacterium
ATTTTGGCGTTATTTTCGACAACGGATTGCTTTTCTATGTTATGCCCGAATAGCGGAACGTAATTATTTTCGTTTCGACATAAATAAACCGAAATCGTCAAATTCTTCCTTTCATATTGCGGTTATCCACAATTATCATTAAGTTATCTACAACATATGGAGGGAAAAATATATGACAAATAAGCAAGATTTATTGCTTCTCGATATGAAAACGGCCGACATCGTAGACAGCTTTCTTCCTGACAAAAGAAAGCTTGACGATTTATCATGTCTTTTTGCGCTTTTTGCCGAACCAACAAGGCTGAAAATTCTTTCAATTCTTTCGATTTCCGAAATGTGCGTTACGGATATTTCGAGAATGCTCGACATAAACCAAACCACGGTATCGCACCAGCTAAAGAATCTGAAAGACTTTGGTCTTGTGAAATCCAAAAGGCAGGGAAAGATAGTTTTCTATCAAATCGGCGATATGGTCGTATCGAAAGTATTTTTAAGCGGTGTCGAATACTTAGGCTATTAACCGTCAAATACATTGATTATTTTGCATTTTTGTTGTAAAATAATCTTTGTATGAACAAAAACCTCGAGGAAAAACTTAAAAAGCTTCCGTCCGATCCCGGAGTTTACGTCATGCTTGACGAAAACAACGAGATTATATACATCGGAAAGGCGAAAGTGCTCAAAAACCGCGTTCGCCAATATTTCCGTTCTCCGAAAAATTTGACGGATAAAGTAATAGCAATGGTCAATAAAATCAATGACCTATACTATTACATAGTCAATTCCGAGTCGGACGCGTTGGTTCTCGAGAGCAATTTAATAAAAAAATACAAGCCGCAATATAACATTCTTCTCAAAGACGATAAGAACTATCCTTACATAAGAATCGATAAAAAATCTTCTTATCCGACCGTCGAAATAACGAGAAAAATAAAAAAAGACGGTGCGGCGTATTTCGGACCTTATATGGGCGGAGTTCCCGTAAAAGACCTTATCGGAGTTATATACGAGGGCTTTCACGTCAGAAGCTGCAAGCTTAATCTCAATAAGCTACCGTCGAATTTCAGACCGTGCCTTGAATATCAGACCGATCGCTGCATAGGCCCTTGCACCGAAAGAGTTTCCGAAGAAGAGTATGGGCTTTTGATAGAAAAAGTAACGCGCTTTTTGAAAGGTGATACCAAAGAGGTGGAAGAGCTTCTTGAAGAAAAAATGAAAGTTGCGGCAAGTGAAGAACGTTTCGAGCGTGCGATTGCAATGCGAAATATGCTTGCCGTTGTCGATAAAATCAAATCGAAAACGCTTTCAGCTTTCCCTAAAGACGTCGATATGGACGTTTTCGGTTATTACACCGACGGTACGAGTAGGGTTATTAACCACATAATCGTTCGTCAAGGCAGAATGCAAGGCGGAGAGAATTATACCGTCGTAGATTTCGCGTCAACCGAAGAAGAGCTTTTATCGGGATTTATCGTTCAATACTTTCAAAACGCAAAGATTCCCGACGAAATAGTCGTTTCGCTTTCGGACGATATGGCGATAAGTTTGAAAGAGGCTTTGAAAGAGCTCGGAGGAAAAGCGTTCAATGTAATTTCTCCGAAAAACGGAGTAAGAAAAAGCTTGGTAGAGCTTTCTGAAAAAAACGCGGCGGATTATTCCGAAAAATCGGTCGATTCCGACAAACGAAAAGAAGCTATGACTTTGGGCGCTTGCGAAAGATTAAAAGATATTTTAGGCTTGAAAAAGCTTCGCCGAATGGAATGCTATGATATATCGAATATATCGGGTGTAGATAAGGTTGCTTCTATGGTGGTCTTTTTCGACGGAGAAAAGAAAGCTTCCGATTATAGGCGTTTCAAGATAAAAACCGTAGAGGGTGCAAACGACTTTGCTTCGATGAAAGAGGTCTTGAAAAGAAGACTTACAAGACTTAAAGAGAACGATTCTGATTCGTCGTTCGGAAGCTATCCCGACTTAATCGTAATCGACGGCGGAAAAGGGCAGCTCGGATATGCGCAAGAGGCAATGAGAGAGGTCGGGGTATACGTTCCGATGATTTCCCTTGCAAAGAGAGAAGAAGAGGTTTTTGTTCCCGGGCGTGAAGATCCGATAATAATCCCCAAGTCCGACGTTTCGTTGAAAATGCTTCAACGAATAAGGGATGAATCCCACCGCTTTGCGATCACCTTTTTCAGAACGCTTCACAACAAAAATTCCTTAAAGTCTCAACTTGACGGAATCGACGGCATAGGAGAAAAGAAAAAACAGGCGTTGTGCGAAAAGTTCAAAACCGTTACGGCGATCAAGAACGCTACGAAAAAAGAGCTTGAAAAGGTGGACGGAATCGGAAAAATGCTTGCAGAAAACATATACGAATATTTTCACAAAGGAGAAAGGAAAGATGAAGTATAAGCTCGTGCTTTCGGATTATGACGATACGCTTCTTCCTAAGGGCGGAAAAATAACGGATTATACGCTGAGCGTAATTCACGAATACGTTAAAAAAGGCGGCACGTTCGTAGTGTCGTCTGGAAGATCGTCCGATGCTGTCAAAAAGCTTCTTGACGAAAACGGAATCAACTTCGGCTATGCGCTTGCGTATAACGGAGCGTATGTTGCCGATCTCAAAAACGATAGAATAATCAAAGAAATCGCAATATCAAACGCTGATGCCGTCGAAATAATTCGCGAAATGGAAAAAGACGGAATACGTCCGCAGACTTATTACGGCTCCGAAGTCTTTACCGAAAAAGAGAACGAGTTCACAGATGCGTATATAAAAAACACAGGGATTCCTATCGTGTTTACGAGAAAGCCGCTTTCGGAGTTCATCAAAGAGAAAGGCTGGAGCGTTCCGAAGGTTGTCTGCTATATACCTTTAGGCTCGGATAACGACGCCATTTGCGAAAAATATAAGAAAATGTTTGGCGATAAATGCCATTTTATGTTTAGTAAAACATGGCTTTTCGAATGCGTAAGCGTGAATGCCGGGAAAGACAAAGGCGCCGCGGCGCTTTGCGAATATCTCGGCTTGACGAAAGAGGACGTAATGGCGTTCGGAGACGGGCAAAACGACTTGTCAATGATAAATTATGCAGGCTTCGGCGTTGCTGTCGAGAATGCTTGTAAGGAGCTTTTGGCGGCGGCTGATTATATTGCTCCTTCGGATGTAAACGACGGTGTTGCGAAAACAATAGCTAAATTTTGTTTGGAGGATGAGGACTGATGGAAGTCGAAACGAGAAAAATAACCGTAGCGGAATTTGCGAAAGAGCTTAAGCTCGACATACTTTTCGGCGGAAGCGGAGAGATGCTTTTTACGACTGTTAACGTATCCCGTCCCGGGCTTCAGCTTGCTGGATTTTTCGACTATTTCGGAGATAACAGAGTACAGGTCATGGGTAATGCCGAAATGAAATACTATAACGCAAAACCCGAAAGCGACAAAGTTATGATTATGGATATGATTTTGGAACGTCGCGTTCCTTGCACGATTATATCTCGCTCGCTCGATGTTCCAGAAACGCTTCTTGCGTCGTACAGAAAGCATAATTGTCCGCTATTTAGGTCGTCTCTTGAAACGACTCAGCTTGTAAACAACCTCACGATTTTCTTGAACGAATTCCTTGCGCCATCAACGAGAGTTCACGGCGTATTCGTCGATGTTTCGGGCGTAGGCGTTTTGCTTACGGGGAAAAGCGGCATAGGAAAGAGCGAAACGGCATTGGAACTTATTAAGCGCGGACACAGACTTGTAGCCGACGATTCTATAATCATCAAAAACGTTCAGAACAACCTATATGGCGAATCTCCCGAAGTAATAAGATACTTTATGGAACTTAGAGGAATAGGCATAATCGATACTCGAAATATGTACGGCGTAACTGCGATAAAGGATAAAAAGCACGTAGATCTCGTTATCGAAATGCAGAACCTTGATCCGAAAAAAGAGTACGACAGACTTGACGGCGAGGGAACGTATGAAAACATATTGGGAGTTGAAATTCCGAAAGTTATCATTCCTATAGTCCCCGGAAGAAACCTACCTGTAATTATAGAAGCCGCCGCGGCGAATTTCCTCTTGAAAAAGTCTGGATATAATGCTGCGGAAGTTCTTATCGAAAGAAGTATCGGAAACAGATGAAAATAGGTAATATCGAACTGAAAAATCCCTATATATTGGCGCCTCTCGCAGGCGTAGCCGATGTCGGCTTTCGAAAAATCTGCCGCGATTTCGGCGCGAGCCTTTCGTATACCGAAATGGTCAGCGTAAAGGGCTTGAAATATAACAATCGCAACACCTATAAGATATTGAATAAAGCCGATAACGAAAGCCCGTCGGGAGTTCAGCTTTTCGGGTCTGACGAAAGCGTTTTCGAAGAGATTGTTAAAAGCGGTGCGCTCGATATGTATGACGTCATTGACATAAACATGGGCTGCCCCGTTCATAAAGTTGCAGGGAAAGGGGACGGAGCGTTTTTGATGACGGAGCCTTTGCACGCTTCGAAAATCATATCGACGGTTGTTAAGTCAACGGATAAGCCCGTAACGGTGAAGTTAAGAAAAGGCTGGGATGAAAATAACGTAAACTGCGTGGAGTTTGCGAAAATGTGCGAAGATTCGGGCGCAAGCGCGATAACGGTTCACGGAAGAACTCGCGCGCAGATGTATAGCGGAAGTGCCGATTATGAGATAATCGGAAAGGTTAAGCAAAGCGTATCGATCCCAGTAATAGGCAACGGCGACGTTTTTTCGAAAGAGGCGGCGGATAGGCTTTTGCGTGTTTCCGGGTGCGACGGAGTTATGATTGCAAGAGGCGCAATAGGTTCTCCGTGGATTTTTGCCGAGCTTTTAGGTGAGGAAGTTTCTTTCAATAAGTTTGACGTAATGAGAAAGCATTACGAGCTTTTAGAAGCCGATATGGGGGACGGAACGGCAACATTTATGAGAAAGCATTTTGCCGCATACTTCAAAGGAATGCGCAATGCAAGTCATTATAAATGCGAAATAAATAAACTTACTTCAAAAGAAGAGATATTCGCGTTATTATCCGAAATGGAAAATGAGCAGCGAAAGGAGATGTGATTATGCGAAAGTTGAATATCGTTATGGTTGAACCCGAGATACCTCAAAACACGGGAAACGTCGCAAGAACGTGCGCATGCACGGGTGCGAAGCTTCATTTAGTAAAGCCTTTCGGGTTTACGATAACCGACGCGAAGTTAAAGCGTGCGGGACTTGATTATTGGAATAGCTTGGATATTACGTATTATGACAGCTTGGATGATTTTATGGAGCAGCATAAAGAGGATGTAGAAAAAATGTATTTTTTCACTACGAAAGGCAAGCATTGCTATTCCGACGTAAAATATCCCGACGATGCGTATTTGCTTTTTGGGAAAGAGACGAAAGGACTTCCCGAGGAGCTTTTGCACGATCATTACGAAAACGCCGTGAGAATACCCATGCGCGAGAATTTGAGGTCGTTGAATCTTTCGAATTCCGTTTGCGTTGCAACTTATGAGTTTTTGCGTCAAGGCAATTTCGAGGATCTTGCGGAAGAGGGACGTTTGACAAAATTTTGACGATCTTTTTCTCAAATGTGTTTTTGTTTGACAATCTTGTCGAATAAACATAAAATAAGAAGTGTGTGAATTGAACTAACCGATTTCTTTCAAGAATTCGAATATTTCGAATCGGGGAAAGAAAGCTCCGCTCATCCTACGCACTTTTTTTATGCGGAGAGCTTGTTCGTTACGGATGAAAGCGAATAACGTCGTTTTACGGGAAGATAAACTATGCAAGTTTTACAAACGATTTTCAGTGTATTTTCTATGTTGGGCGGACTCGCCATATTCTTGTTTTCAATGAAGCTTATGGGAGACGCTCTCGAAACCGTTTCGGGAAGCGAAATGAAGCGATTGTTCGAAAAAGTAACGAACAACCGCTTTAAGGGCTTTGCTATCGGTTTGACTGTAACAGCAGTTATTCAAAGCTCCGCCGCAACGAGTGTTATGATAGTCGGATTGGTTAACGTCGGCTGCATGACTCTTATTCAAGCTACCCCGATTCTTTTAGGTGCCGTAGTCGGCACGACCGTAACCGCGCAGATTTCATCTTTGTCGGCATTCGATATTACAGCAATAATGTCCCTTGTCGCAGCTATCGGTGCGGTTTTTTATTTGTTTGTAAAGAACGACAAATTGCGCCATATCGGAGCTATTGCACTTGGTTTAGGAATGCTATTCATAGGCTTGGAGCTTATGTGCGATTCGATGAAGGTTATCGCGTTTGACAAAAACGGCGATCCGACGTTGTTTGCGAGAGCAATAATGTCTTTCGAAAACCCGTTGCTTTGCGTTGCAAGTATGGCTCTTTTGACGGCGATTTTGCAAAGTTCCTCGGCATCGACATCCATTATGGTCGTTTTGGGTACGGCAGGAGTTTTGGTAAATCCTTATTCGGCGATGTTTATGGTTCTCGGTTCTCATATAGGTACGACCGTAACGGCGCTTTTGGCGTCTATCGGCACGACTCCGAACGCAAGAAGAACCTCATTGATAAACTTCCTTGTCAACTTCTTCGGAACGATACTTTGGTTCTTCGTTCTTTTGGTGGCTCAAAGCCCGATTGCTGACTTTGTTATGAGTTTTTCGGGAAGCATGGCAAGATTTATCGCAAACTTCCATACGTTCTCTAACCTTTGCGTAGGACTTTTCATGCTTGCTTTCATCAAGCCTATCGCTAAGCTTTCGGAGATTTTGATTAAAGACGATGCGAAAACGAGCGAGGTCGAAGACGTCAAGAAACTTCATTATCTTGACGATCTTATTTTCAAAACGCCGTCTCTTGCCGTTGCGCAAAGCCTTGCCGAAGTAAAGAACATGGCTGATATGTCTTTCGACAACTTGATGATGTCGATTGATATGCTTATGACGCTTAACGACTCCAACGTCAATAAATTGAAAAAGAACGAGGAAGCGATCAACTTCCTTAATCTCGAAATAACGAACTATCTCGTAAAATTCTCGTCCCTCGATCTTTCGGAAAAAGACGACCATATAATCGGTTCGCTTTTCCATGTCGTAACGGATATAGAGCGTATCGGTGACTATGCCGAAAACGTAATGGACTTTGCTATCGATATGAAGAAGAAAGGTCAGACTTTTTCTCCCGCGGCGCTTGCCGATATGGAGGACTTGAAAGAATATCTCAATGTTTTATATCACGATTCCGTAGAAGCGTTTATGAAACGCGACAGAAGCATTTTGAGAAAGGTTGACGATACGGAACGTAAAGTTGACGAAATGAAAGCCAAAATGGGCGCTATGCACGTCAAACGCCTAAACGGCGGAGAATGCACTGCGGAAGTTGGGGCGATATATCTTTCTATGGCATCGCAACTCGAGCGTGTCGCCGACCATATGACGAACATTGCTTATTCCATCATTCCGTTCAAGGAAAAAATGGAGATAGGGGATATAAAAGTCAAATAAAGCAACAAATATCTTGTTAAAGAATTGACAAACATCGAAAACAAGGATAAAATTATAGTAAGAAAATATGAAATATTTTAAGGAGTATTTTTTATGAATAAAAAGACCGTTAAGGACATCGACGTAAAAGGTAAAAGAGTTCTCGTCAGAGTTGACTTCAACGTTCCTCTCGATGCAGACAAAAACATTACCGATGAAACAAGAATAATCGGCGCACTTCCGACGATCAAATATCTTATGGAACAAGGTGCAAAGGTAGTTCTTTGCTCTCACCTTGGCAGACCTAAGGGAGAATTCAATATGAAGTATTCTCTCGAGCCCGTTGCAAACCGTTTGAACGAGCTTTTGGACGGAAAGGTTACTTTTGCTCACGACGTTATCGGCGAAGACGCAAAAGCTAAAGTTGCTGCCGTAAAGGACGGCGAAGTTGTTCTTTTGGAAAACCTCCGTTTCCACAAGGAAGAAGAGAAGAACGAAGACGGTTTCTGCAAAGAACTCGCTTCTTTCGGCGACGTATACGTAAACGACGCATTCGGAACGGCTCACAGAGCTCATGCTTCTACAGCCGGCGTAAGCAAATATATCGAAACTGCGGTAGCGGGATTCCTTATTGCTAAGGAGCTTGACGTTATGGGCGGAGCTTTGGAAGATCCTAAGCGTCCTTTCGTTGCTATCTTGGGCGGAGCTAAGGTATCCGATAAGATCGGCGTTATCAACAATCTCCTCGAAAAGGTAGATACGCTCATCATCGGCGGAGCTATGGCATATACGTTCCTTAAAGCTAAGGGATATGAAATCGGTCGTTCGAAAGTAGAGCTTGACAAGATCGATCTTGCAAAAGAGCTTATGGCTAAGGCTGAAGAGAGAAAGGTTAACCTTCTTCTTCCTATCGACACAGTCGTAGCAAAAGAATTCTCCAACGACGTTCCGTATAGAACCGTAGCAAGCAACGAAATCCCTGCCGACGAAGAGGGCTTGGACATCGGTGAAAAGACGAGAGAGCTTTTCGCAGAAGCTATCAAGACCGCCGGAACCGTTATCTGGAACGGACCTATGGGCGTATTCGAAATGCCTAACTTTGCTAAGGGAACAAAGGCTGTTGCTCAGGCTCTTGCCGACAGCAATGCAATAACCATTATCGGCGGTGGCGATTCTGCTGCAGCTGTAACGCAGCTCGGTTATGCGGATAAGATGACCCACATCTCGACAGGTGGCGGTGCGTCTTTGGAATTCCTCGAAGGATTGGAGCTCCCGGGAGTAGCTTGCCTTAACAACAAATAATAATAAAACAAGGCTCGGAAGTCCGAGCCTTTAAGTATTAAAAACAATATCGGCTTTCGGTAATTATTTATCGAAAGCCA
>CAZIPL010000059.1:0-8788 GCA_964541255.1 uncultured Clostridia bacterium
ACAAACAATGTTAGACTACTTAAACAATAATTGCACATCAACGGTAAGATCCCAAATTACGCATTTAAGTTCATATGTAAACATTACTGATAGTGTTAAAAGCTATATCAATGGTGGAAATCCTGTAATAGTTTGCATGTCTAGTTATCAATACTACAATACGGAAGATAAAAAAATCGTGGTTGAAACTTATCATGACGTTGTAGCCTATGCATATGATTCAAATGATAGGTTTATCGTCAATATGGGATGGTATAGAACCGAAAACCCAAAGCGTTTCAATCAAGTCGTCGTTTCAAACATAACATTTAATAGTTATTACGTTCTTAAACATGATTTAGCTTGAAATATTAAGGAGATTTATTATGACAGACAAAAAGCTGCTTGCAATTATATTAGCATTCTTTTTGGCGGTATATATAGCTATAACTATTATGTGCCCTTGGTCGGCATTATTGCCTTTCCGAAAGGATTTTTTCGAAGTTTTCCCAGAGTATAACGTAAACATTTCGGAGATCGACCGTATAGAATCTTCGGTTGAAACAAACGGCTGGGGAGAAAAATACGTTCACGTATATAGCGACGACGCAACACGAGATTTACTCGAACAGCTGTCTAATACAACCGTTCAACGAAATTGGGTAAGAAGTATTCAATGCTTGTTTATGGGAAAAGACTACTTAGGCCACGGCTCCGAAAAAATCACGATATACCTTAAAGACGGGCGAGAACTGAAACTATATATCGATTGGGAGCATAATCCGAATATGTATCAACGTATTAACGACAGCAGCTATTATTGTTCAAGCGGCAAAATGATACTAAATTGATTTGTCGTATATTAAAAATCCGATTTAATAAACGACACGATAAACATAATATTAGCGTTAAGAACGAATAATATAAGTCAATTATCGTTATATTTTTATTCTTGCCGTAATACGAGCTTTTAAGAAGCTTTTATACTTGAAAACAACGACTGCGAAAACGATTAAACGATTATCGTTACAATCAAAACTTACTCATAAAATAAATAAAGCTTAAAAGTAAAAACCTTCTATGAAAATACTCATAGAAGGTTTTTGTATTACATATTATTTTTGTCGAAAACCGATTCGACAAACAATTAGCACACGCTAAAAAGTCTATCGATTTATGGTATCGCAACGAATAAATTTATTGCTGACCGTTTTTCTCTTTTTCTTTGTCAAGCTTAGTGTTTCTGAAGAACAAGCCGATGTCGCACGAAACCATAATGAGGTTCAAAAGATAGAAATACGACGGATAAGAAATGCTTCCTGTTTTTACGAAAACCATAACTTTCCATGCAACGCCTGCGACGTAACCGATCCAAATGAGTAGCAAAAAGAAAATGCTTTTGCCTTTCGCGGTTCTCGATTTGACGGATTTGACGATAGAAATCGGCCAAGAAATGCCGAAAGAAATAACCATTATCGCTTCAAAAAGTTCTTCCATATATACCTTCCTAAAAATAATTCGACGAAAAGCGTTGTTTTCTCGCAAACGCTTTTAACAGTCTATCACATTCGACCTTATTTTCAAAGCAAAAAAGCCCCGAAAGGAGCTTTTTCAATATTATTTAGCAATCAAATTTCTTTCGCTTATTTCTAAATATGCGATTCCGCGAAATTCAAAAGCGTTCATTTTGCGTTAGTTAATTCATTCTGCGCAAGTCATTTGATAAGAGAATAGTCGAACTTCTCCGCAACAAGCAGTCCGCCCGAGTCATTCAAATGAACATGATCCCCCAAATGTAAGCTGCCGCAAATCGCGTCTTTATCCGCTTCGTCAGCAACGATGTTAGAAAAATCGAAACGCAAGAACGAGTTTTCGGACATTATCAACCGATTGACTTCACTTCTTATCGCAAGCTTTTCTTCGTTCCAACCGTCGGCGTATTTTAACGGCAAAAGAGTCATTATTATAGGAATAATTCCGTTTTCTTTTGCGCGCTTTGCAATTGTCTTTAATCCGTCGAATATTTCCTCCGCGCTCGGACATTTTTCAGTAGGCTCGCAAGCAAAGGTGTTGGGCTGGAAAATATCGTTGCCGCCAAGTTCGACGAGAACGTACTTTATTCCCGAAAGGCTCGCTATATCGCGCTCGAAGCGGTCGATTCCGCTATCGCCGAAAAGGTTTCCCAAAATCTTTTTATTGCCCGTTTCACGCAAAAGCCTGCCGCCCGAAATACTCATATTCGATAGCGCCACGCAATTATAGCGTTTTGAAAGCTCTTTTTCAAACGGTTCAGTCCATTTGCCGAGATACTCATTCGACGCACCGAAAACGACAACGCCGAAAGAGTCGTCACTTGCAAGGACATCTACGCCGTAGACAAGAGGCATCGGAGTTCCGATGTCAAACGGCCGTTTTTCCGAAAGCCAAAGCATTTCGTCCGTTTTTCGGAACTCGCATTTTGTGTAATCCCCCGAGACCGAATATTCTGAAGGCACCTTACATCCCGTCATTACGACCGTCCCATCGGCAAAATACGTCCTAATTTCGATATTATCGCCCGCATTGCACGAAATTGCGACCTCATCGGAAAGCAGCGTCTCGTTGCATTTAACGATAAACGACTCTTTACCGCGAACAGTAACCGAACAAGTTTTGTCATTTACGGCAACACTCATAGACAAAACCTCGATATCTACTTCGTCATATATCGCACCGAGCCGAAGTCTTATCTTGTCGCCCGAAAGAGGCGTTTTAATAACGCTCCTACTCGTTCTTCCGCCGATGTTTTCTTTATACATATAATTCCCGCACTGCGATTGCGCGAAAACCGTAACCCACTTGCTCATTGTTCGCTCCTTAGCAATACGTCGTTTAGCGATGTAACGAAAAGCTCTTTTTCGAGCGTTTCTACGTTCAAAACGGAAGTATCGTCTTTTTTCAAAAGGACTTTCTTTTCAACGCCCTTTTCCATGTCGAAGAAATTATCGGAAAAAATTCCGTCAAAATTTCGCATATCCAAGCTTATGCCTTTTGCCATGCACGACGAAGAAAGGGTTATCTCATATTCGTCCTCGTTTTCTTTTACGGCGAAAAGGATTTTTGGTCTATCGAAAGAGAATTCTTTCGCCAAACCGAAAAGCGTAACGCAAACATCTTCGTTAAATTTAATCAAAAGATAATGCTTCGTTTTGTCTATGCCTTCGACGTTTTTTGACAAAAGCTTTCTGCTTTCGTTCTTCAAATTCTTAAAATCAACCTTTCCGCAGCAAAGCTCCTTAACGCCGTCTGTCAAGCACCATTCGACAACTCCGTCAAACGCTTTACTTCCGTCTGCAACGGCATATATATCAAAGCCGTCGCACCTTTCTTCAACCGAAACGAGAATATCGGAATAAAACCTCTTCGTGAAATATTGCTGTGCTTTCCAGCGACCGTAATAATCTATTCCCGACCACGACACGACAGGCCAACAATCGTTGAGCTGCCACAAGATCATTCCGCGGTTATAATCGTTATGTCTTCTGAAATGCTCGACGGAATACTTCATAATTTCGCCCGCTTGAAGCTGTGAAATATAAACATAGTCCTCGAAGTTTTTCGGAACGACGTAGTCGCGCTTCATATATAGCTCTATCGTTTCGTTGCCCGCCGCACATTTTTGATGAGAATACATAACGTCTGAATACGGCATCATATCCTTTTTCTCGCAAAAGCTCGCTACGGTCTTTATCGACGGATAGCTTTGGAAGCCCATTTCCGACATAAAGCGGCAATTCATCTCTCGCATATATTGATAAGGCGCGTTGCCGTCGTATTGCAAATAATAATGCATGTCGCCGTCAAAAAGATAGTCGAACATCGATTTGCAATTGAGCGGTTCGCTCGACGTCGGAGTGGAATGGACGTAATCTATTCCGCTCGACAATTCCTTGACTTTCCTCGGAATAAGATCGAGGAAAAGCCGCGAATATAGCCATTTGACCGTTTCGGCGGTTTTTTGATCGAAGGGTTTGTCTGCCTTGAAAAGTCGTCTTAACGCGACCGTTCGTTCCTCCGTCGAAGTCATCGTCGTGAATATGCAGTCAAGCTCGTTGTTTCCGCAGAATACGCATATCGACGGATGATGACGAAGCCTTTTGATTTGATAAACGATTTCCCTTTCGACATTTTGCATAAACTCGTCGGAGGTATAATAGAACGTGCAAGCAAACATAAAGTCTTGGAAAACAAGCAACCCCTTTTCGTCGCACAGCTGATAGAATTTGTCGGGAGGATAATACGCTCCGCCCCACACTCTTATTCCGTTGAGATTGCTTCTTACCGCGTTATCGATAAGCTTCTCCCACGTTTTATCGTTGACGTTTGCCAAATCCGCATCCGTGATAATAAGGTTCTCGCCTTTGAAGTATACCGGAACGCCGTTGACGATAAATTGATATTTCGAGCCTTTTCTTTTCTCGTCTTTGCTATTATCGTGAACGATAGTTCTAAGACCGATTTTCTTTTCGTCAACATTCGCCTTCATGCCGTCAAAGATAAGCGTGGTCTTAACGGTATAAAGATTTGCCTTTCCGTATCCTCTCGGCATCCAAAGAATAGGCGATTTTATCTCGACGAGAAAGCTCGTAGCTATTTCCGCCGCCTTTTTTTCGCAAAAAACCGTATTTCCGTTTGGGTCTATAACCTCGATTTCGATTTCGCAATCATTAAACAACGTAGTTTTAGCCAAAACCGAAAGAGTTACTTCACCGTTTTCGTGCTTCTGTCTTATGTCTACTTCTTCGATTTTTCCGTCATTAATAACCTCTAAGTAAACGTTTCCGATAATTCCGCTGTCGGGAAGTCTGATTCCCCAGTCCCAGCCGAACATACAGCCCGCCTTTCTCAAAGTGTTGAACGGTTTGCCTAAATCAATCCTGTGCTCTTCAAGATATTTAACGGGAGAGCGAAACAATACCTTAATGACATTTTCGCCTATAACGAGCTTGTCTTTTACGTCGATTGAATATGCAATAAACATATTGTCGGCGAAAAACAGCTCTTTTCCGTTCAAAGAAACCTTGGCAAGTGTGTCGAGCATATCGAAAACAAGATTTATCCTTTCGCTTTCTAAATCTTCTTTTTCGACATAAAAGCTCTTTTCAAACGTATAATCGCAATCGAAAACGCCTTGTATCTTTTTTTCGTTGTCGGCAAAGTAAGGATCGGGGATAACCCCGTTTTCCTTTAATGTATGACTTACGGTCAAAGGAACGGATACTTCGGGAAAGCAACCGCCATCCCGAAGCATTTTCCAACCGTCGTTTAGATGTATTTTCTTCATATTATAATTTAGAATTTACGCGAAAAACGCGCTTCGCATTCTTCTTTTGTTATTTCGCCTCTGTTATAAGCCATCATTGCGTGAACGTCACCGTCGCGAAGCTTATAGAATATCAGCATTAAAACGATTGCTACGGAAGAACCTACCGCGGGAGCCAAAGAATATAATCCCCAAATACCGTTGACGACCTGTTCGGTCTGCGCAACGCCGCCTTCTACATAGCCAATTAATTCAAGCGAAAGCATACCCAAAGCGCCTGCCAAAGCAACTACCATCTTGTTTACAAACGCTTTGAGAGAGAATGCAACGCCTTGGTTTCTTTCGCCGGTCTTATACTGTCCGTACTCTATACAGTCTGCGATAAACAACGTTCCGAGCATTGCCCATACGGAAGAAACGAACGCACGAAGCGCGATAAGTGCGATAAGAACAGGTACGTTTTGATAACCGCACAAATATATCGCCACGGTAATCAAAACGGTTATTATTCTCGTAACGATATACGCTTTGAAATTGTCCACCTTAGCAAGAAGCTTAGGAATGAAGAATACTACCAAAAGCACGGGGAAAACCGTTGCGAGCGCAATAGGCGTAAGCCATGCGTCTCCGCCGAGGCAATAAAGCGCGAAGTATGTTTGAAGCGTGGTGGAGAAATCCGTCAAAGAGCCGAGAATCTGAACGGCAACGATGATAAGAAGATATTTGTTTTTGAAGATGCAGGAAATAATCTCTTTAACGCTTGCTTCCTTTTCGGTTTCGACATCGAATCTTTCCTTTGCCTTGAACGGCATAAATACCATCGCCAAAAGCGCGAGTGCTCCGATGACGATACCCGTAATCATCCAACCGAACATAGGATAGAGCATCGGAACAAGAATGACTATCAAAAGTCCGCCGAGATATACCATAAACGAAGTAAGCGCAACAAGGTGGTTTCTCTCGTCGGTGTTTCCGCTCGTAACGATGACAAGTGAGTTGAGCGGTGCGTCATACATAGTATAGGAAAGATCCCAAAGAACGTAAGATAAAAGCGCCCAAGTTATTTTTGCCCACATAGGGAAGTTCTCGCCAATGGGGTTACAAAAAATAATTACCGTCGTTACGGGAATCGCGAACGCCGCGATCTTAAGCCACGGTATGTATTTGCCGCCCTTTGGATTATATTTGTCCACGATAACGCCGAAAATCGGGTCGTTGACCGCGTCGAAGACCTTAGCGACTGCAAAAATAATCGATACGATGCCCGGCGTTATGCCGACAAAGTCCGTCAAAAACAGCTGCAAGAAGCTGTAAATAATATAATATGACAAAATTGCTCCGAAAGCATACATTCCGATGCTGAAGCGTTCTCCTCGCGATGTCGCGAATTTGATTTTACTCATGATTTTTCCTCCTGATATTTTGACATTATCGTCGTTCAATTTTATTGTAACATCAAATTATCGATTTTTATGTCATATTTTCTGATTTTGGGTTTGTGATCGATTAAAGAGCAAGCCGCCCGCTATACGCAGACGACTTGACTAAAAAGCATATTCTTTGAATTATCGTTTTCTGTATTCGTTCGGGGTCATACGGCGAATTTTCTTGAACGTGCGATAGAACGTTTCGTTCGACTTAAAGCCCGTATTCTCAGCAACTTCTTCTATAGAGAGCTTCGTCGTTTTCAACAGCTTGCACGCGTTATAGACTCTTATTTCGCCAATCAAATCGGAAAAGGTTGTCCCGTCGGCGGAAAGCAGCGACGACAAATATGTTTTGTTATAATGGAACTCTTCCGCAACGTCCTCAAGCGTAATATCTTCGGCATAATGCTTATGAAGATAATATACGATTTTCGCATTGGCGTATGAATATTGCAACGTGTCTTTCGGAACTGTCGCTCTTTTGTTTTCTTCCCTATACATCGACGGCGATATACCTTTAAGTCGCATAAACATATTATATAGACCGCTCTTTGTTTTATATCCCACGCTTTTAGCTATGTCTTCAACGCTCGAATCGGTATACATAAGCATATATGCGGCATTTCTTACCCTTACGTCGTCAAGTATTTCGGTAAAGCTCATTCCCGCTTGCTCTTTCAAAAGCTTAGCCACGTGCGAAGCGGAATATCCGAACGTCGCCGCAATATTTTCGAGCGTGGTTTCTTTTTTGTTGAACGCCGTTTCGACGGCTTTCAATATATCCCACACCGTCGATTCTCGTTCCGCCTTGGCTTTGACTGCTTTTTTGAGGAACATAATAACCATTTCGGTGGTAAGAGCCGAACAAAGCTCCGTTTTATACGGATTTGCCCCCTTGTTTTCCTCCAAAGCCTTGTCAAACACCTCTTCGAAACGCTTCGATTCTTCTTCCGAAAAATATACTACGGGCTGATAATCACCTGCGTTTATTATCATCGTCGAAACGCTTTTCAAAAGCGCATTGCCTTTTTCGAGAGTGTCTATTCTAAATGAGCATTTTTTTATGTTCGGGAAGTTTTTTCTGTCTACATAAATCTCATGAACGTGCCACGGCATCAAAAGCGATATCGCGCCGCGTTTTAACTCATACTTTTTCCCGTTGACGATGTTTTCTCCGTGCCCGTCAGTTATATATTCCATTTCGACAAAGCTATGCCTATGAAGCAAAAAGTCCATTCTTAAGGTCATATCGTCAAAAAAGAATATTTGATCTGCGGCAAAATTCTGCGCGTCGATTAGTGTAGGCGTTTTCATATTCAATCCCCCTATTTTTAATCATAGCAAAGATTTGCTGTTTTGTAAATAGCAAATTTCTTAAGCCTTTTTCGAATACAAGACGTTACACGTCTAAATATATTTAAGAAAGCAAAAAAATTATTGCTTTTTTGTTTTCGCTCGAAATAAATATATATACGGTAAATATTAGAACTGTCAAAAGCCGTCTTTTCCGCAAGCTATTCATAAAGCGTTTTCTCTCTTTTATACCGAAACTTAACACACTAAAACGAAACAAAAAACGACGGGGAATCCGTCGCGTTTTAAGTAAGATATTAAAATGTTTTAGCTCAAAAAAAGCCCTAACGAAACGGAAATAGCGTCGTTCACTTTCTGCATTATTCCGTTTGGAAGTTCTCCGATTTTATCTTTAAGCCGCACTTTGTCAATAGTTCTTATTTGTTCGAGCAAAACCACCGAATCTTTGGTTAGCCCTACGCTTTTCGGAAGCTCGATGTGCGTCGGCAGCTTGGATTTATCGAGCCTACTTGTCACGGCGGCGGCAATTACCGTCGGCGAATACTTGTTTCCTATATCGTTTTGCACGACGAGAATAGGTCTGACGCCTCCTTGCTCGCTCCCGACGACGGGGCTTAGATCGGCAAAATACAATTCTCCGCGCTTTATATCCATAATGAACCGTCCTTTCCCTTTTATTCCACTTTATGCTATGTAAAATGGGCTTGTGAATATAACCTATAAGAAGTAAATGCTTTGTCTAACGCCAAACCATTTTGCAAACGCT
>CAZIPL010000060.1:0-8761 GCA_964541255.1 uncultured Clostridia bacterium
TCGCTCGAAGACTTTCATGACCTATACGTCTGCAAGCTGCCACAAGCAGCTTTTCACTCCTCTTTCAGAGCTTTCGGGGAATATTTTGGGTGCGACCGTAACGAATTATAGAGCCGACAAAATCTTAAGACATATGGCAATGTGCTATGACGCACTAACCGACGCAGTTTTGACGTCAAAAGAATCTCAGCTCGTCGCAAGAGAAATCAACAACGCAATAACACAAATCTCCGTCGGCGCAATGCTTAGAGATTATATCGAAAAAGAAAATAAACTTACGGCAGAAAAACGCTTGCAATATCTCGACAATATCGATATTTTGATTGAAGAAATGAAAGAGGAGCACGGCAACCTTTGGCTTTCGAGAAATAAGCCCGCCGATTGCTACGGATTTTTCGACGTAACCGCAAAGAAAACCATAAAAGCCGTCAGAAGATGGAGAAAGCAGCTTAAATCGAATAGCATAATCTATAAAATCGAGCTTAACATTCTTTCTCCGATCGCTGGATTTTTCGTTAATCTTGCTCTTACGTCAATTCAAAGAGCCGTTAAAAAGGCGTTGGCGAAATAAATTTTAGATAAATTTGCCTTTTATAAACCTTTCAACAAACCAAATAAGAACGCTTGATATTTTTATATCGACGACGTTTAGAAAGTAATTAATTCTCATACAATCAAAAAAGAACGCTTGGTTTTAAGCGTTCTTTTCTTGTTCTTATCTTTGATTTTCTTATATTATTCCGCCTTCAAAGTGATCGTTTTTTCTTTCAATCCATCGCAAGACACCTTAACGGTAATTGTTCCGCGCTCTCCGTTACTTCTCACAACAGCCTGCGCTTTGCCATAGAAAGTCTTGCACTTGTTGCCGACAAAGCCCTCTTCGGTATTCGGATTTGCACTTCCGATTCCTTGCAATAATCCCGCGCCCGCAACGTTTACTTCAATCGTTCTATCATCACTCGAGCGAACTATTCCGTTTTCGTCGGCTACATATAGGTTAACATAAATCAAATCCTGTCCGTCGGCACGCATAACGGTCTTTTCGGGAATAACGTTTATTTCCGCGTTTTTAGTAGCAGATCTCAATACGCATTCGCCCACATTCTCTTTTCCGTTAAAGGCAACCGCCTTTAGTTCTCCGCTTTCATATTTGACCTTAAACGTTGCAACGCAATCTTTCGGGGTTTTTCTTCCGACTTTCTTGCCGTTTAAGAATAACTCCACTTTTTTCGCCGTCGAATATACTTCGACAGTCGCAGTCTTACCCTCATAACCGTCCCAAGACCAGCTTTCTTTGGCGTCGGTTTTCCTCCATTTCGACTTGATTACATCCTTGCAATCCGCCTTATCGAGTGGTAAAACCGCCATTTTGAGTTCTTTGTTTATTTCGTACGCACATCTTGCAAAATATACTTCTGGGCTTATCTCGCCCGTTACGTCGATAATTCCGCTTCCCGACATCTTCATCGGATAGGGCTTATTAAATGCCAAACCGTCATAGTCCCAAATTCCGATTCCGGCTTCGCCGATATAGTCCCAGCCCGTCCAAATAAAGTCTCCGATAATATAAGGATTCTTCTTGACAAGCGACCAGTTCTTACATAAATCCGGCAAATACGTCTCGCTTCCGACTATTATTCGATTAGGATAAAGCTTGTGATCCATTGAGTATCTTACGGTTCCGTAATTATATCCGCAAATATCGAGCTTAGAGAAAACGCCTTTCGTCGATTCGTCTCCATCTTTGGATTTTGCCATGGATTCCGTAATTTTTTTGAGATTCTTGACAACGAAAGAATTGAACTTTGCGCTTCCGTTCATTTGCTCTTGCTGTTTTTTTACCTCTTCTTCACTAACGCCCTCTTGCCCCTCTTTTTTGAGGCCCATGCCTTTAACGGTAATAACGTTGATAAAATGATTTACCGCGCACGTTACGGGGCGAGTGTCGTCGATTGTACGAATATGCTCATGCATTTTTTGAGCGTATTTTATGCCCTTTTCAGAAACGGTTTCTTCCCCCTCATTTCCGATAGAATATAAAATAACAGATGGATGATTTATATCTTTTTTGACCATAGCCGTCAAATCAAAAAGATAATGCTCGTCGAAATCAACACCGTAATCGTGCTTCTTTTTAGGCACGTACCAGCCGTCGTACTCTTCGTCCATAACATACATTCCGTATTCGTCGCACGCATTCAGAAGCGATCTCGAGCATGGATTGTGAGCAGATCTAATCGCATTAAAACCCGCTTCTTTTAATATCCTGACTCTTCTTCTTTCCGCCTCGTCAAATGCGCACGCGCCCAAAAGACCGTTGTCGTGATGTAAGCATACTCCTCTCAAAAGCGTTCTTTCTCCGTTTATCAAAAGCCCTTTTGCTTCGCTATATTCAATTTTCCTTACGCCAAAACGTACGTCCTTTTTGTCTACTTCGTTTTCAAAAACAGCCGTATATAGATTCGGCGTTTCGTCACTCCAAAGCTTCGCGTCGGGGATTTCAATTTCTCCGACATTACCTTTTGCTACGATTTTATCGCCGTCATATATTGTTACTTTTGCGTTTTCGTCGCTACATTTAGCAACAATCACCGCAGGGACATACGATTTTGTTTCGACAACAATATCTTTGATATATCCGCAATTCTCAACTATTAACGACACTGGACGATATATTCCGCTTCCCGAATACCACCTCGAATTCGGTGTTTTCGAGTTGTCTGCAATAACCGTAATATTGTTTTCCTCGCCTATTCTAAGGTCTTTAAGTTCTACCTCGAATTCCGTATATCCGTATGTGTTTGAAATCAATTCTACACCGTTCAAAAGCACTTTGCTCTTTCCGTAAATCCCCTCGAAAAACAATGCGACGTATTTGCCCTCAAAACGAACGTCACCGAACAGCTTTTTCTCGTATATATATTTTCCGCCGGGGTAATATCCCGTTGTGTCTGCGTTAGCGCAATTAGGATCGCGTCTTTCATATATCATCGCATCGTGCGGTAAAGTTACTGGCACTTTATTGTTTTCGCCGTCTTTATAAAAAACCCAGCCGTTATTGAAGCTTTCTTTCATAAATACCCTCCGATTTTCTTAAAAGATTTGATTATTTCATTATCTTTTATTATAATTAAAATAGAAAATATATACAATGACAAAAATCGTCCAATGTGTTCGTTAACGAACCATATGCGTAACTTTGTGAGGCATCTATGGAACAAGTAAAAGACAAAAGAGTTCAACGTACCGAAAACGCACTTCTCGAAGCATTAAATAAGCTACTTCTCGAAAAAAAGCTCTCGAAAATAACCGTTTCGGAATTATGCAAAACCGCAGGGATAAACCGCAATACTTTTTATGCACACTATCAAATCCCCGCAGATGTTCTCACGCCTATAATAGAAAAGTTTTATGCCGCATTCAACGATATAATCATAAATCACGCTTTCGACGAAAAACGACTTGTCAAATACCTTAGATTTATCAAGGAAAGCGAAGATTATGCTTCAATGATCTTTTCGCCGAATTGCGACATCGATATACTTTCAAAACTACAGCCTCTCGGTATTACCAACGCAATGCAATCGATAGAATATGAGCACAATAGGCTATCACCCGAAACAAAAGAATATCTTCTTTGCTTTACAATATCGGCATGTTCTGCAGTGCTATACCGTTGGATGCAAAAAGGAATGAAAGAATCTCCCGAAGAAATCAGCGAGTTTTTGGTAAACGTTTGTAACTACGGCGCATTTTCGCTGTAAAAAAACGATAGCAAAATTGACATAAATAATCGCAAGATAAATAAACTTTTTCCAAATTATCAAAGAAACGTTGCCGACATTTTTGTCGTCTTGACATAATTATTAAGAACTTAATGCATCAAATATAATTATTATAAAAGGGAGAACTTTTTAAGGAAAAGTTCTCCCTTAAACCCATTCAAAACCTTTTTAATGTCACTATAGTTAAAGCATAGTTTTGTCCACAAAAAATAAAAGCAACCAATATTTTGGTTGCCAACTTGCTTTGCGGGAATACTCGCCTTTCAGCTCGTGGAAACGCTAAAGCGTTTCTGCGGAGGAACTAAAGTTCAATCCTGCTTGCTCGTCACAAGACAAAAATAAAAGCAACCAATATTTTGGTTGCTATCTTGCTTGGCGGGAATACTCGCCTTTCGGCTCGTGGAAACGCTGACGCGTTTCTTCGAAAGAACTGAAGTTCAATCCTACTTGCTCGTCACGAGACAAAAATAAAAGCAACCAATATTTTGGTTGCTTTTATTTTGGAGCTGGTGGCGGGAATCGGACCCGCGACCTATTGATTACGAATCAATTGCTCTACCGACTGAGCCACACCAGCATTTACCGCATTATTGTATCACAACACGCGAAAACTTGCAAGCGAAAAAGGCATAAATTCACAAATCAAATTGCTTTTTTTCTATGATTTATATTTCTTTCAACGATTACCCATGAATAATCATAGCTTTTATATCATTATTCGTCAACTTATGCTCATATATCGCATTAACCACGTCTTTTTGCGTTTTTATCTCTCTATTTCGGCAATTATCAATAGAGTTCCAACACAAACACAAACTATTCCTTAATGACCTTAATAAGTTCTATCGCATCGAACGTCTCGCTGCCGTCGGCTTTTTCATATATGACGTCTTTGTGATATTTAAGCCCAAGCTTTTCCAAAACGCGCCTACTTCTTGCATTTTCTTTGGCGCATGTGCCTATAAGAGTCTTGATTTCGCGTTCTTTGCAAAGCGTTTCAATAATGCCGCTTATCGCTTCGACGACCAAACCTTTCCCCCACATATCCTTTCTGATGTTATATCCAATCTCCCACGCATCGCGATCGCTATGATAATGCAATCCGCCAGAGCCTATAAGCTCGTTTGTCTCTTTATAAACAAAGCCTAAATCCCACTTGTCGTCGCCGTCGATATTTCTTCCCTCAATCCAAGCTCGAACGTCTTCGGCTTTTTTATATAGCGGATAGATCATAAATCTATTTACGTCTTTATCTCCGCACCAACGAAAGGCGGCTTTCGCATCGTTTGGTACGAGCGGCCTTAAAATAAGCCGCTCCGTTTCAATATTAATACTCATAATTTATATGATAAATTTGCTAATTACCTTTCTAATAACTCTTTATACTTGCAATTATTATGTTTATTTTGTCTTTTGCTTTTTACTTGCCATATTACATCTGTTCTTTCCAAAACGCGATCGCGTTATCGATCCAACCTTCCGCCGCTCCGCCAACGCAAAGTCCGCAACCGTGATTTACTTTGTGATATACGTCGTATTTGACTTTCACGTTGTTCTCTTTAAGCGTTTTTACGAGAACATCTGCATGTGTTTTTTTCGGAACCAAAATGTCGTAATCGCCTTGCATAACATACGTCGCAGGGAAATCATTTGAAACGTGCTTATGTACTCTCATTGTGTCAAGCGATTTGCTCGAAACGTCTCCCGACAAGAACGCGCCACAGCCGCGTTTATTAAGGCCGTGTATTACGGCATATTGCACGATATTCCATGTCTTATCGTTGGGATTGCACCACGGATATCCCATCAAAAGCGCGGCAGGCTTTGATATGTTTTCGTAATTCTTATATCCGTATTTATCCGTTCCGAATAAGCCTATAAGATTTCCGCCCGCAGAGAATCCGCAAAGAGAATATCCTTCCGTTTCTACGTTAAACTTCTCTGCGTTTTCGTTGATATACTTAATTGCTCTTGCTACGTCTTCTAACGGGGCATGGTCGGAGCAGTTTTCTCCGACTCTATATTCCAAAACAAACGCCGTAAATCCCGCTTCGTTTGCCTTTCTTGCAATGCAATACCCCTCACCCGAAGTCGAAAGGTTGAGATACCCGCCACCGGGACATACCAACATATATTTCGTTTTGTTGCCGCCGTCGTTTGGCATATAAACAAGTCTTACCGTTCCTTTTTGCGGGGCTTTTTCGATTTCTTCTTCCGAATAAATCTTATGATCCGTTTCGATTCCGCGAATCTTCAACGCTTCGTATCTTTCGTCGCCGTACGCTTCGTTTTGAAGACCGGGCGTAAAAGCACTGCCGGTAACCCCCAAATGCACAAAACAAGCAACCACGTATACGCCAAGCACTATAACAAGATACCAATACCAGCTCATAATTTTTCTCTCCTTAGTTTATCCGAGATGTACAAATTGATTTAAAAAATTGATCGCAACATTCTATCAATTGATTATGTATAGTATAATACTAATATTTTTAGAATGTCAACAATTTATTTTTCGTGCTTAGTAACACCCGCATTTTCTGTTTTTGTTTCTAACGCAATTCATTTATCTATCTAACACAAATCGGACTTTTTGTGAAGTAACGCAACTTTATATTTCTTGACTTTTCTTCCGATTCCAATCTATCCTATTTATGATGGCTTTATGAATTATTAAAATAAATTATTTGCATTGAAATATATGCTGTGTGAAATATCTATTTTGCGCATTTCTCGTATGATAACGTCATAATACTCATAAATGCAAGTGCTTCTTATGCATGGAACTTGCCAATAATGCGCATAAACAATATATTATTGCCATATCATCGAAAATCAACCCGTATAAGGAGAAAAATTATGAAAAAACAAGCATTTAATCCGTTTTTACCGCTCGACGTATACATCCCCGACGGCGAACCGCACGTTTTCGGCGACAGAGTATATCTTTTCGGTTCGCACGACAAAGAGGGCGGCACAAGGTATTGCGAAATGGGAGACTATCTCTGCTTTTCTGCACCCGTCAACGACTTAAGCGATTGGCGCTGTGACGGCGTAATATATCACTCGTCGCAAGATCCGAACGCACGCGAGGACTGTAACGACCTATATGCGCCCGACGTTGTTCAAGGAAACGACGGCAAGTATTATTTATACTATACCCTCTCAGGCCCGACAAGCGAAGGCTTTAGCGTGCCTTTCAGCGTCGCCGTATGCGACACTCCTTGCGGTAAATACGAGCACTTAGGAAACGTCAGAAACCCCGACGGAACACCTTTTTTGGAATATATCACCGGCGATCCCGCTGTTATGAACGACAACGGAACGATCCGCCTATATTACGGTTGGGGACTGTCTCTCGTTGCAGGTGCGGCAAACGGAAAGGGTGAGCCCGATCACGAGCCTAAGTTTATGGAAAGATCTCAAATGCTCTTTTTTGAAAAAATGCTTTTTAAGCGTACCGAAGAAGAGCTAAACGCACTTGAACACGATATTATGGGAGCAAATCACGTCGAACTTGAAGACGATATGTTAACCGTAAAATCAAAACCCACAAGACTTGTTCCGAGCCAATTCCAATCCTTAGGCACAAGCTTTGAGTATCATGCTTTTTATGAAGCCGCAAGCTGTCGCAAAATCAACGGTCTATATTATTTCATATATTCTTCGCAAGAAAGCCACGAGCTTTGTTATGCGACGAGCCAATATCCGGACAGAGACTTCGTTTATCGCGGAACGATAATCTCTAACGGTGACGTAGGGCTTGACGGCAGAAAGCACGAGGATAGGCTCAATATGACGGCAAATAACCACGGAAGCCTTGAATACATAAACGGTCAATGGTACATTTTCTACCATAGACAAACGCATAATTCCACATATAGCAGACAAGCTTGCGCAGAACCCGTGGAAATCATATCTGACGGCACGATTAAGCAAGTCGAATGCACAAGCTGCGGTCTTAACGGTCGTCCTCTTGTAGCAAAAGGAACATATCCCGCTATCATTTGCTGTAACCTTACGAACGGAAAAATGCCGCATGCGACAAACAGAATCGTAAACGCCGATATTCCATACATCACACACGACGAAAACGATAGGTTTATCACCGATATTACTAATAACACTAAAGTCGTTTATAAGTATTTCGATTTTGATAAGCTTGCTAAGCTAACCGTAACTTACCGCGGAAACGGAGGAACGCTTAATGTCTATACAAACGACGCCTTACAAGGAAGCATTAGTTTAAGCTCGTCTAAAGATTGGAATACAGCAACAATAGACTTAAACCAAATCGGAAAAGCATCCCTTACGTTGCAATACTTTGGAGATGACATAATAGATTTATTAAGTATTTCCTTTGAATAGTAATATAAATTGATTTTCAATCCAAATTAATCTATTTGATTAACTATTACATATACGAAAAAATACATCTATTTCAAAACAACTACATAAACTCACAGCATTGTTATTGAGCAAACTCAAAAGCTATCCATTTTTGATTTGCAGATAAATAACAATGCCGTTTTGATATATAGAATCTTGTCACATAAGGTCGTAATAACATCTAACATATCACATCATATTCTTTTTATATAACCTATAAGAAGGAATCTTTTGTCTAACGACATAATCTTCGCAAAACGCTTCTCTTTTGCAACAAAAAAATAGTTATGTGCTTCTTAGATTAAAAAACATCGAAGTTTCTACACATTGCAAGCAATAACTTCTTGTAATATAGATTATTAGTAGATATATAAGCTTTGAAAAATCAAGCCATTTTTAAAACCAGAATAATTCGCTTTAATACTAGACATAAACTACTTTAATTGAGAATTGACATATTCTCCTAAAGGCTGTTTCTTCCAAAAATCAAAAAATCTATAAAGAAAATAGCTCGAAATTATTCGAGCTATTCATTGGATGCGGCGGCGACATATTTTCCCGGCAGGTCTCCCTACAAGTATTTTCTG
>CAZIPL010000061.1:0-8536 GCA_964541255.1 uncultured Clostridia bacterium
TGTCATTGCACAAGTTGTTAACAATCTTACTCTTGACAAGAGCCACCGCCCTACGAGAGGGATTGACAAAATGCCACGATCCCTCAGATTGCTAACGCAATCAGCTCCCCTTACGCAGAGGAGCCGATTATAAGGTCATTTATTATTAAAAAGGTTTTGAAAGGGATGTGGGGAAATCTTTTCCTCAAAAAGTTTCCCCTTACCCCTTTAAAACCTTTTTGATTAGAACGCTCCTTTATTTTATTCTTCTCTTCGTAATGGATGAGATAATTGCGTAAGGCGAAAGGAAGCGTTAACCGTTTTAAGGTTAAAAAGAAATTTTACACCACAAAAATTACCAAAATAATAGATTTTTTGCTGTTAAATGCGATAAAACGCTGACTTTGACTCATAAACGGAGTATAATAGAATAAATAAGAAGTAAAGATTATTCTTAACGATAATATTTTTGCGATAAAGGCTTTTCCTAGATTATATCGTTTTTTCTCATCTAATTTTTCGTATAAGAAAGAAATGCTAGAAAAACTAACACCTTTTAAGAAAAGATGCATAAAAAATTCAACTCACTGCAAGAAAAGATGCAGTGAAAAACCGACTCATTGCAAGAAAAACAAGTGCTTCTTTTATTGTGCAATTAAAAGCTGAATTAATAATAATTGCAGATAATTTATTGATTTGCATAAATTACATATAGCTATATAAGCTAGATAAAAACTACAAACAAGTAGATTGAATTGATAAAAACCACAGAAATATTGGAGGCGTGATATGGCGTTTGATTATAAAAAAGAATATAAAGAGTTTTATATGCCTAAAAACAAGCCGAGTATTGTCGAAGTTCCCAAAATGAATTATATCGCAGTCAGGGGAACGGGCAACCCAAATGAAGAAAACAGCGATTATAAAAACACAATCGGGCTTTTATACGGAATAGCATATACTATCAAAATGAGTAAGCTCGAAGACCGCAGAATCGAGGGATATTTCGATTACGTCGTTCCGCCGCTCGAGGGGTTTTGGTGGCAAGAGGGCGTTATAGGAATGATTGATTATAACAATAAAAACGCAATGCACTTTATTTCGGTGATAAGGCTACCCGATTTTGTGACCAAAGAGGAATTCGAATGGGCGAAAAGTGAAGCTACGACAAAGAAAAAGCAAGATTTTTCGCGTGTTGAGTTTTTGACGATAGAAGAGGGTGTTTGCGTTCAATGTATGCATGTTGGAAGCTATGACGACGAGCCGACAACGGTACGCTTAATGAACCAATTTGCCGCCGAAAACGGGTGGGAGATCGACATTACGGATGATAGATTGCACCACGAAATATATCTGTCCGACCCGAGAAAATGCGACGTAAATAAGCTTAAAACGGTTATCAGACATCCGATCAAAAGGAAGGCTTAGAGTTAAGTATTTTAAGGAATAAGCTCAATATTTAGCGATTATGTTGTGGGGATTGAATAAAAATGCAAGAGATTGCAAATGGCTGTTTTTGCCTGATATTTGGTCAATTTCTCGACTAAAACCAATAGAAAAGCGTAATAAGAATATGGTCAAAATAAGAAAAGTAAATCAAGAAGACGCAAATAAACTTTGTGAAATATACGATTACTACGTCAAAAATACGGCGATTACGTTTGAATACGAAACGCCTACGCTTAATGAGTTCAAAGATAGAATAAGGAAGATTTCAAGACGCTATCCTTATCTTGTTGCTGAAGAAAAGGGCGTTATCGTGGGATATGCTTATGCCGATTCTTTTATCGATAGGCGCGCTTATGATTGGTCGTGCGAAACGTCGATATATGTAGACAAAAACTATGTAGGAAAAGGAATCGGAAAAACTCTTTATGAAGCGCTTGAAAACGAGCTTCGAAAAATCGGAATAATAAACCTTTATGCGTGTGTCGCGACTATCGATAACGCAGACGAGTATTTGTCGAATAACAGCGAAGCGTTCCACGAGCATGTCGGATATAAAAAGATAGGCACGTTTAGTAAGTGTGGATATAAATTCGATAGGTGGTATGATATGATCTTTATGGAGAAAACCATAGGAGAAAGAACAATACCGCCGAAGAAAGTAACACTTAACTTCAAAAACGCAAATAAATCGTAATAATAGATGTTTTTTGCAAATATAATCAAAATTCATACAACAAAAAAGTAAAGGAAAAGCCTCTCGATATAATTCGAAAGGCTTTGTTTTTTGCCATATATTTATTGAAACAAAGTATTTACTTATGAAAGCAAACGCACAAGAAGAAAAACATCGAAACGCTTTACTATATCAAGCAAAAAAGTTTTGCGTTTTAAGTCAAACGTTTTCGGACTTTTTCTTTTTGAAACGGAATCTCGACTTCGTGTTCGACGGATCGATTTCACCGGCTTTAGTAAGAGCAAGCTTTGTTGCAACGGGGCCGATAAGCTCGTATATAAGCGTTGCGCAAAGAACGACGGTCGAAATTTGCGAGCCCAGTTCGGGCATTTCGGAAAGCACCATTTGTGCCATACCGATTGCTACGCCCGCTTGCGGAAGCAAGGTTAAGCCGAGGTATTTCTGTACGTTTTTATCTGCCTTGACAGCCTTTGCTCCGAGCATTGCTCCGAAGTATTTTCCAAGGCTTCTTGCAATCAAATATACGATTCCGATAACGCCGACGGTAGGTATAACCGAAAGGTTAAGCTCTGCTCCCGATATGACGAAAAATAACATATAAAGCGGATACGTCCAGCGGTCGAGTATGTCGAGAGTCGGGAGGCTTGCGTGGAAGAGGTTTGCGTAAAGCGCGCCGATCATCATGCAAACGAGAAGATCGGAAAGCCCCAGAAGCTTAGAAATGGCAAGTCCTGCAAAAACAGTTGCGAGAATAATCGTAAGGCGGTTTGAACGGGATTTGAAGAATCTCGAAATAAGAGCCGAAAGAGCACCCAACACGCCGCCGATTAGGAGAGATAAAACTATTTCGATGAGAGGCTCGACCAAAACTGCATTGACGGTAAGCGCTGTTCCGTTAGCAAGAACCTTTGCGATCGCAAACGAGATGGCGAAAACCATAAGTCCGATCGCGTCGTCGAACGCAACGACGGGGAGAAGGGTGTTTGTAACGATACCTTTAGCTTGATATTGTCTTACTACCATAAGGGTTGCCGCGGGTGCGGTTGCCGTTGCGATAGCCCCGAGTGTCAAAGCGACGGGAAGTTCCGTCCCTATGGCAATTAGTGCCAAATCTACGAGCAAAACGGCGCCGAGAGCCTGAATAAAGGTTATCGAAACGATACTTTTGCCAAGCGTTTTCAAGTGCTCGATCTTGAAAGACGAGCCTATTGAGAATGCGATAAAACCAAGCGCTACCGTTGTTACTATGTCAAGAACTTCAAGCGCTTCAGTGTCGATAAAGTTGAATACGTACGGGCCTATTAAAAGTCCCGCGATGAGGTATCCCGTAACATTTGGAAGTCCCACGAGCTTCATAATACGCGTAAACAAAAGACCGCAGAACATTGCGACTGCGAGAATCAAAAGAATATCCATAATTACTTTCTTGCCCCCGGTACTTCGTGATAGATGACGGGTGTTGCGAAAATCAACGCTACGTCGGTGGGGTTGTCTTTTGTTGCGTTTATTATTGCGTCGCGCGTAGGCTTAAGCTCGTCCTCGTTCATAACGAGAAGTATTGTCGTTTCAAGGTGTGCGGGATCGTCCGCCAATTGGCGCAGACCGCCGAAAATGGGGAGCGGTTCAACGTCGTCTTTCAAAAGAGTATGCTTGATCGAATTCGTGGGAATGACCGTTCCGTTTTTGTCGATAGCTCGCATTGCGCGAAGCACTTTGTTTTTGCAGTTGTCGTTTTTAAGTACGACCACCATCAAAATTTCGTTCATAATTACACTTCCTGATAAAATTTTCGTCCGAGAAAGTTATAGCCCTAATTAAATAAAAAAGCAAGCAAAAGTGAGCGGGTAAATGATTTTTAACGAAAAACAAGTAATCGGATTGAAAAAAAGCTTTAATATCGGCAATATTAATCGAAATCGCCAAATAAGAACAAAAATCAAATGCTATCGAAACAATTTGAGCATTCGACAAAAATAATTAGTCTTAAATAGATATAAGAATGATACTTTCGGTTGCAAAAAAGGGTTTATTTTTTATAGAATATAGTTAAATAAAACGATCAAAAAAATCCCTTATATATAATAAGGATATATATAAGGGGAAAATCATTCGCTTTTTTGGGTTTCAAAAAGGCGAAATAATAAAGACGGGAAGACAAAAATGCTACAGGTCAAAAACTTAAAAAAATCGTATAAGTCGAAGCGTGCCGGCGAGACGCAAGCGCTTAAGGGTATAGACATTACGTTCGGCGATAAGGGGCTTGTTTTCGTTCTCGGAAAGTCCGGGTGCGGCAAATCGACGCTTTTGAACTTGCTCGGAGGATTGGACTCGTTTGACGAGGGCGAAATCATAATCAACGGAAAATCGAGCAAGGATTTCACGAGAGCCGACTTCGACTCTTACAGAAACACCTATTTGGGGTTTGTATTTCAAGAGTTCAATATCATAGAGAACTTCTCTATTGCGAAAAACATCGGACTTGCGTTGCAGCTTCAGCATAAAAAGAGCGATAAAGCGTCGGTTGAGGCGATTCTCAAAAAAGTAGAGCTCGAGGGCTTCGGCGAAAGAAAGCCTAACGAGCTTTCCGGCGGACAAAAGCAACGCGTTGCGATAGCGCGAGCGCTTATCAAAGACCCCGAGATTATTCTTGCAGACGAACCTACGGGCGCGCTCGATTCCGCGACGGGCAAATCCGTTCTCAATATGCTTAGAAAGCTTTCGGAAGAAAAGCTTGTCATAATCGTTTCGCACGACAGAGAGTTCGCGGAAGAATATGCCGACAGAATCGTCGAGCTTAAAGACGGCATTGTTATTTCGGACAGAACGAGAGTAAGCGACGTGGGAGAAAACAAATGGAAAGAGGAGATAGTTCCTATTTCGTCGGAAATTATTAGAATTCCCAAAGGCAAACCGCTTGACGAGCAGACGATCAACGAAATTAACGAGACGCTTCTTAACGCAAAAAGCGACACCTATCTTATGCTCGGCGGAGAAGAACAAGCGGAAATTGCTTATCCCGATGTCATGGAAGACGTCAAAGCCAAGGGATTTGTGTCGGCAAATACTTTCGTAAAGACAGAAGAGAGCGAAATCAAGTCGGATAAAAAGGCGATGGCGCTTATTAAGTCCAAATTGCCGCTCGGCGACGCTTTCAAAATCGGCGCAAGCAATTTCGGCGCGAAAAAGTTTAGGTTGGTGTTCACGATTTTTCTTTCGGTGCTTTCTCTGTGCTTTTTCGGGTTTGCGGATATTTTCGCGAGCTACGACAGAGCCGAGACATACGCA
Organism: uncultured Clostridia bacterium; assembly: GCA_964541255.1. GTDB lineage: Bacteria > Bacillota > Clostridia > Christensenellales > CAMQZB01 > CAYOSU01. The sequence continues at coordinate 5,408 of CAZIPL010000061.1, forward strand.
AAAGCGTTTTATGAGGGCAATGCGTATTATATGAAGATAGGAAAGGTCGGCGAATACGACAGCGGCGGAATTTTGGGAAGCATTGTTTCGACGACGGGTATTCCGTTCTCGAAAAGCGATTTGACCGTTTTGGAAGAAAGATATGGAAGTAAAGCGATAAAAAGCTATTCGTTCGACAGCTATTCGGTGAGGGCGAATTTCTATAAATCCTCTACCGATCAATTCTTCCAGCCAAATTATTATAACGGCTATCTCGTTATGGAGAAAAACGACGATATAGTGGCGTACGGACGGTTCCCCGAAACGTATGACGAAATTATGATTTCGGATTATATGGCAAAGGGCTATATCGACCTTTCTGCAAGCGTTACGACAAATAACGGCACGAAAGAGTATGTTTTCGACAACTACGACCAGCTTATGGGGCATGTCATTACGGTTGACGGAAGAGATCTTAAAATCGTGGGCGTTTATAAAACGAGCTTTTATTATCTATATAACACTCTTTCGCAATATAACGAATACGATTTGGCGTCAAACGAAGAGGCGCAAGTTTTGCGAGAAGCGTACAATTCGGATCTATCGATGTATTACGGAAAGATTATCGTGAAAAGCGGCTTCGAAGAAATGCAAAAAGAGAGCAAAACGAGCTACGACGCGGGGCTTGTCGTTTATGTTCCGACGGTCGATTCGAGTTTATATATTTATAGAAGCGGACTTAACGTTACGGTAGACCCTACGGGGACGCTTAAAAAGGGCGAAATAATTATTCCCGCAAGTTATTACAAAGAGGGCAAGTACGGATATTATTACGAATCGGGCGAGACCGAATCGAAGACATATTCGGATATTCTTGCTGAATTCAATTCTCCGCAAGAGCTCGAATGCTATGTTCCGATCTTCTCGTGGGAGACAGATCCCGAGTCTGCAGGAACGGTTTTCAGAAAATACTATTCGGTCGTGTCGGTGTACGACGACGGAACGCTCGAAGATGGAGGCTTTTACGACGTACCCGTGACGGAAATAGGCGGCGGTGTCGCTTATGCGAAAGAATACGCGGGGATAGGCGAAAAATATACGCAAACGATCTATATGTCGCAAGAGGATTTCGACGAGCTTCTCGACGAAGTATATATGCCGCAAAACGTTCTCATCGACGCAAGAATGTCGGGCGGCGAACTTCACGACGAAATTACTTTCCTTCTCGACAACAACTATTCAGTCGAGGCGAGAAACGAGAGTGAGCTTTCGATAGTCGATTCTTTGATGGATACTTTCATAAAGATTTTCTATATCGTAGCCGCCGTTCTTGCGGTGTTCGTAATTTTGTTGTTGTATAATTTTATGTCAACGTCTGTCGTTAATAAGAAAAAGGAGATCGGAATCTTGCGCGCAATCGGCGCAAGGGGTGCGGATATTGCGAAAATATTCATCGTCGAAGCGCTTCTTATCGGAGCGATCGTTCTTGCGATAGTATTCCCTACGTTGATTATTCTGACTGACGTTTTGCAAAACGCGCTTCTTTCGGCGGTTGCGGTAAAGATTATTTCTTTTAAGGTAAGACAAGTGTTTACCATAACGGGGCTTACGCTTTTGATTCTTGTTGTTTCGAGCGTAGTTCCCGTTTCGAGAATATCTTCTAAAAAGCCGATTGACGCAATTCTTAATAAATAGCGGAGGGCATATGAAAGCAAAAAGAATTATAACGATAATACTTGCCGTAACGATGCTTTTCGTTATGGCGTCGTGCGACAGCATCGATAACAAGCCGAAAAAGGACTATGGCGAATATCCCGATCTTCCGTCAAGCGACGGATATACCGTAACGGGCAAAATCACCGATGCAAAAGGCAATCCGTTGCCGGGGGCGGTGGTAACTTTCGGCGATAAAGAAAAGGTTCGCGGAATGACGGATAGCAACGGAGAGTATAAGATTACGGGGATTAGCGGAACGGTAATGCTTATTCCGTCTTTCAGGGACTATGTATTCGACAAAAAAGAGGTTTCGGTTTCAAGCGGCGGAGAAGTGAATTTCGTCGGAAAAAATTCTTATACGGCTATGGCTACCGCAACGGACGGGGAAAGCTTGCTTTATCAGGTTTCCTATGTCGTAGACGGAAAAATATATCAATCGAAAGGCTCGTCTGTCGTATATTTCGACAACAGAAACGGACTTACGAGAATAACTCCGCAAGCGGACGGGTTTGATTTCGAGCCTTCTTATATAGACGTATACGGCGGAGAATCGGCGATGTTTACGGCAAAGCCAAAGAGCGATACCTATTCCGTCAAGGGGAAGATCGATGCGTCGAGACTTAGCGATAAAGACGAAGTGCCGTCGCTATATATCACCGTAGACGGCAAGAAGTATGTCGACGTCATAGTCAATTACGATTATGACTGGAAGACGCAAGAAACCACGATGACAATGAGTTATGAGGTCAAAGGCTTGAAAAAAGGGCAGAAATATACAATTGCTATGGTTGACGAAAGCGGTAATACAGCGGCGGAAAGCTATGTTGTTTCGGAAGAAACGAACAACCTCAACTTCAAACTCAATATAACGAGACAATTCGACGTCAGGGTGAAGCCGCTGAATCTTAAGAGTAAGTTCACAGATCTCGAAAAGACGTTCGAGTGGAAATATTTCGACTATAAGCTCTATGTTGTTGACGAAAACGGCGTAAGACAGGAAAAGAACTATTACGGCGATGACGACCTTGTTGAGGGGGTAAAGGTTTGGAACGGTTGCAAGGTGTATATTGTCGGAGAGTATTACGACAAGGTAAGCGGCTTGCACTATTCCGTTGAGGACTGGTTGCCGATAAGCGCTGCCGACATGAGAGACTATGAAATAGAGGAGCTTGAATTCTCGTTTATTTTCGAAAAATACGTCGAAGAAGATGATTAAAATGGCAAAAACCTTAGGAAAAATGCGAGAAAACGGCATTTAAAAATTATTTTTGAATTTTTCAAAAAACTTTAAAAAAAATGCGAAAAACGCTTGACTTAAAGTTTCCTAAGTGTTATTATAGTTAGGCTGTCAGCTGAAGACAGCCTTTCGTTTTGAAAGAGTCGCACATTGACAACTGCATAGAGCAAAGAAAGAAATACAAGGCAAGAACATTT
>CAZIPL010000062.1:0-8307 GCA_964541255.1 uncultured Clostridia bacterium
TAATAACGTAGTTGATCGTAACCTCGGCAGCTGTGCCCGCAGTCGTAGGAACGGCGATGATAGGAACGCACTTGTTCTTCGTGGGAGCAACGCCCTCCAAAGATACGACGTCTGCAAATTCGGGGTTCGTGATGATGATACCGATAGCCTTAGCGGTGTCCATAGAAGAACCGCCGCCGATAGCAACGATGCAGTCTGCGCCCGATGCCTTGAATGCCGCAACGCCTGCCTGTACGTTTTCAACAGTCGGGTTAGCTTTGATTTCAGAGAAAATTTCATATGCGATACCTGCGTTGTCGAGAACGTCGGTAACTTTCTTCGTTACGCCGAACTTGATGAGGTCAGGGTCGGAACATACGAAGCATTTCGCAAAACCTCTTCCCTTAACTTCGGTTGCGATCTCGTTGATCGCGCCCTTGCCGTGATAACTCGTTTCGTTCAAAACAAATCTGTTAGCCATTTGATTATTATACCTCCGCATAAATTGTTAACATATTAACAAATCAATTATAATCTCAAACAAACTCGATGTCAATACTCATTGAAAAAAAATTGCAAAAAGACAAAAAGCGATACTTTTTAACGACAAATTCGGACCATTATTGTCAAACCCCGCATAGAAACGAGCCTTTTGCGTATCGTAATCTAAATTATCGTTTCGTTTGTGCGAGTATTTTTCATCCAATCGAAATCGGACGTTTCGAGCCTTTTTATATAGTTAGGCGAAAAGACGAAAGTGTCAATCGGAACTTTCACTAATTTGCCGTTATCGGTAAATTTGAATTCGTCGCAGTCCCTCTTTTGAAGCTCGTCAACGTTATATTTTCTCATTCTCGCGATAATGTCGCGATACTTATCGTTTCCGATTTCGTTAACGGTTTCGTTTCTGTCCGACAAAAGGTCGAAAAACATCTCTTCACCCGCTTTATACTTCCAGATATATTTATACTTCCCGTCGGTAACCGTGAAATGATCTTCTAATTTATCAAACGTTTCGGTATGCTCGGTCGAAACGAATTCTCTTTGAATATCCCCACCGAACAACAACGGCGAAAGATCCTTACCGTCCGTGTTTTTCGGAATATCGATACCGAGCACAGACAAAATCGTCGGCATGACGTCGGTTAAACTAACAGCTTTATCGACGGTTTTAACACACCCTCCCAAAGACTTGGGAAGCTTTATTATCATCGGAATATGACTTGACGCCTCGTATGCATAACTCTTTCTGAATAAATGATGATCCCCGAGCATATCGCCGTGATCGGAAGTGAAAACAATCAACATCTCGTCGAGAAGTTTTGCTTTGTTAAGCCACGCAAAGACCTTTCCGATCTGATAATCCGTCTGCGTAATCGAGCCGAAATATCCCGCTCTCATGCGTGAATATTCATCTTCGGTTCTCGTTCCGTGCCACGCCATTATTCCTTTTTCCCCGTTATCTGCATATTTTTCATCCCAATCGGCAAAAACAGGCTTAGGAAGTTTTTCTTCCTTTTTCATATACATATCGAAAAAATACGGCGACGGGTCATAAGGCGAATGCGGTCGCGAAAAGGACATGTTTATAAAAAACGGTTTCGTCGGATCGCGCCGTCTCAAATAGTCCAACGTTTCGTTTGCAGTCCAATTTGACGGATGATAACACTCCTCCGCGTCGAACGGTCTTGCCATCCAAGAGTTCCAATGAACCCCGTGATCCGTAATATTGTTTCTCGATGGATTATTTTTCATAAACCATGCTTTATAGTCGGAGCAGAAATATTTATCTTCTTCTCTTCCCGATTCGTCTAATAGTATATGAGAAAATCCCATACTCGCCCGCTGCGGAAAGAAATGCATTTTCCCTATTCCCTCGGCGTGATAACCCGTTTTAACAAGCTCGCCCGCCAACGTGTTGGCAAAATTTACGCCCATGCAGCTACCGATTTTGTCAGGCCCTGCCGACACGCCTGTCGAAAGCACTCCCGTCGTCCACGGGTTTTGCCCCGTCATAAGCGACGCTCTGGCAGGTATGCACGACGGCGCAGACGTATAAGCGCAACTGAAATTCGTTCCCATACCTCGAAGCCAATCTATCGACGGCGTTTCGACAAGTCCGTCGGACGAATATCCCAAACAATCGAATCTTAATTGATCCATCGTTATAAGCATAACGTTGTATTTTTTACTCATATATCATCCTCTTTTTATTTCAATAACAGCTTTTCCCAAAGCTTTTCAACACTTTTCAAATATCTCAAACGAAAAGTTCTTCGATTCTGAATTCTTTTATAAGTTCGACAACTTCTTTCGACCTTTTTCTACCGAATTTTTTAAGTATCGCGCCGATTTGTTTCTTTATCGTAACGTCTTCGACAAAACGGATCTTTGCTATTTCGGCAACTTTTTTGCCCTTTAAAAGCATGCCTATTATTTCTCTTTCCGCGGGGCTTAAGCTCATAACGGTTCGAATTATGTCGATGTTTTGACTTTGCCTCATTTTCATACGGAAAAATTCCGTATTCATTACCTTTTGAATTTTGCCGTCAATCTCAACCTTATCTTTATATGCCGCTCTTATATGCTTAATGGCTTCTTTACAATCTACCGATTTAATCACGTAGTCTACCGCCCCTGTACTCATCGCCTCGATAACGGTACGTTCGTCTTCATGGACTGTCAGAAAGATGATTTTTACCGACGGATTCTTTTCGATTATCCTTTCTGCGGCTCTTATTCCCGCGTCTTTCGTTTCCATATCTATATCTAAAAGCGCGACGTCGGGTACGTTTATATCGCAAAACGCAACCGCTTCTTTACCGCTTTCACACGAATATATGACTTCGATATCGCCGCTTTTTTCAAGCATTTCGCAAAGATTGTCTTTAAGCACGGAAACGTCCTCGGCAACCAATACTTTGATTTTATCACCCATGCTTAACCCTCCTTTTTATATTGCTTTTCGCATCGTTGTATTTTGGCAAAAGTACGTAAAAAATCGTGCCGTTTTCATCAGATTCGAATCTTAAATCTCCCATATGCCTTTTGATTATTTGATTAGCATAACAAAGTCCCAATCCCCAATTGGTATTAGTGTTTTTACTTGTCGTAAACGGGAGAAAAATTTCTTTCTTCAAAGCCTTAGGAATCCCGCTGCCGTTATCGGCAACCGTTATATGCGTTTTCTGTCGCATATTGTATAGCGAGAACTCGACAATAGGCTTATCTTTTTCTTTAACCGCCTCTATTGCATTTATTATCATATTATATATCGCCTCGGAAAGAAGCTCTTTGTCAGCCATTAAATACAGCTTATCGACTTTATATCTCACAGGGAATTCGGGATATTTCTTTCCGACTTTTTTCTTCAATAAAGAAACAAGCTCTTCGCTCGTTATAGGCTTTAACGTCGTTTTCACCTGCAAAAAGGTTTGATTCATCGCATTTAGCCTTTCGAGCATATATCTATTCGTATCGAGAAGCTTCTCGTTTATCGATATAATCGACGATTTATCGAAGTCTACGCTCAATATTTCTTTTCGCATGTTTTCGCACAAAACTTCTGCAGTCAAAAGCTGATTCTTCAATCCGTGAATAAGCGCACTCGAAGCAATATTCGCGTCCGACATCTTATCGTTGATTCGCATTTCCGTTTTGTTCCTGTCGTACTCGTATTTATAATACTTAAACGACTGATACATCACAATGAACGTGCTTATTACGCAAACACCGAGAACGAGATACCAAAGCCACATATAGTTCTTCGTGTTCAGAAGAAGCATGCTCGTAGGGACTCTAACTTTATTATAATCTTGATAAATCGATACAGGATTAAACGTCGAAAAGAACGCATATTGCAACGAGAGCAAAAAAGTCGATATCGTAAAAGAAAGATGTCTTTTTTTATAAAAATAATACCTTATCTCGATTAGCTCCCAAATCAAAAGGCTTAACGCAACAACGACATATGCATATATCACCACGTCTATAATTCGAGTTACAAGACGTTGCAAAGCATAATTATATATGAAAAGCTTAAAGAATACTTTCGGTAACGTCAGAATAAAAGCACCGATTAAAGGTATCACGCAAACGAAATATAGCCATTTGAATTTACCGAACAGTTTTTTCGAATACATGTTATGCCATATCGCGGTAATGAAAATAATACCCGCAAAAGATATTCTTCCTATGTTAACCAAAAGAGCGATATCGTTCACCTTAATCGGCAAATAAGTTATTTTCTCCGTAAAAAACTGCAACCCGAAAAGAATGTTCTTTTGACTTGCGGTAAATCCGCCCGTTTTGACATAATACATCATCAAACCGAACATCATGAACGATAAAGATAAATACGCCAAAAAGGATGCTATCGAATGTTTTTTATTCCATAAAACAAGCGATATCACACCGGTAGCTAGCTGCATCACAATTATAATTAGCAACATTTCTATCACCCACCCTATTCGGCATTCAAAAAATATATACCCTTATCTGTTTATCCAAGCTTTTTACAAAAAATTACAAACTTGCTTGAAATGGTTTGGAGTTACAAGATATTTCAAGAAAATAAGCGAAACGTCTGTTTCGTAGCAAAGCATTTACTTCATTAAGTATAACACACCGAAATAACTCGGTCAATAGCGAACGTATTTTGCAAAGCTTCTGTCAAGCTTTACAAAAAAAACGTTTATCCGCCACAAAACGCATTGTCATTTAGGACAAAGGCGCATATCGAAAGATACGCGCCGTCCAACATTTCTAAAAATTATTTTGCGTTTTTGCAAGCATTCTGCATAAGGTCGAAATGAATATATTCTTCGAGATCGACAGCCTTATCGATCTTACCCGTGTTCAAAAAGGCTTTCTGCTGAATTTCGTACCACGTTCTCATAGAGCCGTCGTTTAAGTATTTTTCGAATTCTTCCGAACCGTAAAACGCAAAGGTCTCATATTGCTGCATAATCGTATCTTTATCCGTTTCGACTATTTCGGAAACCCAACCGGCAACCTCTTCTTTGTGCTCTTTCCAATAATCGTATGACTTAATAATCGCATTTACGAATCCTTGTACTACTTCGGGATTTGCATCCATATACTCTTGAGTCGTAAGCCAAGACGCGATCGAAGCACTTTCGTCTGCAAAATCGGATGTTCTCGCAAGTTCCAAAAGATTATCGCCTAAGCTTGCTTTTATGGATTGATAATAATTTCCCCATACGCAAACCGCGTCAACCTTGCCCGATACCATAGCGGTAACGCATCCGCCCATATCCATATTGATTACGTTGACTTCGTTAGCACCTTCTCCGACTGTTAATCCGGCTCTGTTAACCGCAAGATTAACAACCGTTTCGCCGCTCGTTCCGAGCTGCGTAGCCAAAGTCTTTCCTTTGAGATCGGAAATACTCTTGATTCCCGAATCCTTGCGGACCATAATAACTTCAGCGTCGCCGATGTTCTGGAAGCAAATTACTTCTACGTCGCCGTTGATGGCAAGAGGCGTTGCGCCGTTACCGATATATCCGAACTGCAACTCGCCGGACACCATAGCGGCAACTTCGGTAGGGCCGCTCGTAAATGGAACAAGCTCTACCTCTATGCCCTCGTTTTTGAAAATATCCGTATGTGTTGCAATTGCGCAAACTCCCGCGCCCGAAAGTCCCATATGGTGCGCAACTTTGACTTTTACAAGGTCGGTAGGATCGTCGTTATTATTACATCCGACGAAACAAACGAGTACCAACACGAGCGCTAATGCCAAACTTATAAATTTCTTCATTTTTCTCCTCCTAAATTATATAAGAAATTCATTATTCCATCGAGGTCTCCCTCGAAGCATTCTTTTGTCAATTATTTTCTTACCGCCAAATATTCTTCGTATACCTGTCCCCAAATATAGTTCTTGAGTTTCAAGAATTCGTCGCTCATTTTCGTAGCCTGATCTCTCGGATACGGGATATCGACATTGACGATCTCTTTTATTCTTCCCGGTCTCGCGCTCATTATTACTATGCGTTCCGCCAAAATAATGGCTTCTTCTATATCATGCGTAATAAACAAGCACGTCTTTCTTTCTTTTTGCCAAGTATCCAATAGTTCCGATTGAAGCTGAGTTCTCGTTTGAGCGTCGAGCGCTCCGAACGGTTCGTCGAGAAGAAGAATCGCGGGATTTACGGCATAAGCTCTTGCGATCGCAACTCTTTGTTTCATTCCGCCCGAAAGCTCTTTCGGGTGTGCATTCGCAAAATCTTCGAGCTGAACAAGCTTTATATATTTATCCGCGGTCTTTCTTATTTCGTCCCTCGTAAGCTTTCTCATAGGCTTTGGAACGGGCGTTTTCTCAAAGTATTCCTTAACCTTTTCTTCAATCTCTTTATCGGTTAGTTTTCTGTCTTTCCCGTTCTCGGTTATTACGGTATATTTAAGATCGCGCCTAAGCTTTTTTTCTTCTTTTTCTCTCCATTTGACGGCATCGATAGGCTTACCGTTTTCGTCGGGGATTTTGTTTATCGAAAGTCCGAACTCGATGTTCTTCCTAACCGTAAGCCAAGGGAAAAGCGCATATTGCTGGAATACGACTCCTCTATCTACTCCCGTCCCCTCGACCAGCTTTCCATTGCAAGTGACGGTACCGCTCGACGGAGGGAACAGTCCTGCGACGATATTCAAAAGAGTCGATTTGCCGCAGCCTGAAGGTCCTACTATGCAAACGAATTCGTTTTCCTTTATATCGAGCGACACACCGTTCAAAGCAACGGTATCTTTCCCGTTTTTGCCGTGATATACTTTCTTTACGTTATCGATTTTTACTTTAACAGGTCTTGTATCCATAATTATCCCTCAATAGTATCTTGCCAAGACGTCGCTTTCTTTTCGACGAGTCTGACGATTTTTTGAAGAGCAAGTCCCAATACACCGATTACGACTATGCCGAGAAGCACCGTATCCATCTTGAAATATTGAGACGCGGTTTGAATCATTACGCCCATACCCTTTGCAGCACCCGTCATTTCAGCCGCGATAAGAGTAGTAAGCGCAGATGAAAGTCCAAGCCTTGCCGCGGTCAAAATAAACGGCGTCGATGCGGGAATTACCACTCTTGTGAAAATAATGAAATCATTCGCTCCCAAAACCCTCGCAGCTTTAATAAGCGTCGTATCAACGTTTTTAACTCCTTGGAAAATCGTTATCGTCATAGTCAAAAAGCACGCAATGAAAATAACCACTACTTTAGATTCTTCTCCGACTCCCGCCGCAACAACGATAAGCGGTATGTAAGCAATCGGCGGAATGTTCTTCAAAAACTGAATCCAAGGTTCGACAATTCTGCAAATGACTTTATACCATCCGAGGATAAACGAGACGGGAAGCGAGCATAAAAACGCAAGCGAAAATCCGAGAAGAATTCTTTTTAAGCTAGCCCAAAAATGCTTCCAAAGCTGTCCCGAGCTTACCGACGAAAAGAAATTGTTCATAACCTCTAACGGTGACGCAAAAACTTTTCCGCCCGATTTTGTCATCGCTATAAGCTGCCAAATAATTATGGCAAGCACAAGTGACAAAAGCGTCCATATGACAGGCGGAATGTTGTTTATAAACTCATTAAGTTTACTCTTTTTCTGCAACATCTTTTTTCTCCTATTCTTCAAATAAAATCATAGCCTTAATAAATCTGTAAAGACCGTACTATCCTTAATTTCAGCATAACACCCGAAAAGCATTCTTGGAAGTCTAATCTTTTTTGCTACTTTCCCTCAATCAATAAACTTTCGAAAGATTCAAAATATCTTTATATAAATAAAAAAATCGCCTCGAAACGAAGCGATAGAAATCCCGTTATTTCCCTCGGAAAGTATTTAGAAAAAAAACAAGTTCAGTAAAATACCGAACTTATTTTTAGGATTTTTCAGTTGTTATTTTATCCGTTGGACGACATACTCAATTGAGTTTTACCTAAATCGAATCGCAAAATCCATATTGAACTCTCTTGTTCCGTAATAAGCGCTCTTATAATACTTGACCATTATACATTTATAATTCAGACTCCTTTTTTAATTATACCTTGTGTTCATCCCGACGAACATAAGCTTAAAATAAAGATGCTTACGTGACAATAATCTATTAGCCAAAATGGTGCGTTTGCTATTTTAGGCTAATTTGACAACCAATTCGCAATATCTATAATTTTTATTCCCTCGTATTGATACTCGTCGTGTCTGGTACGGGCAATAACCATTTTGGGATATGCGTCTTTGATTTGGAGTAACGGTGATACTTCTCGTTCAAAGGTTTTGTCATCGCTGATATTATCAGAGACCTGAA
>CAZIPL010000063.1:0-8300 GCA_964541255.1 uncultured Clostridia bacterium
TCCCATCATATCGGGAGTCGTGATACAAACGTCGAAGCCGAACCAACCTTCGTTCTGGATCTTTGCAATAACTTCTTCGGCACCGACGAAGTCTGCGCCTGCAGCCTTAGCGATGTCTGCTTTTTCGCCCTTAGCGATAACCAAAACTCTTACGGTCTTACCTGTTCCGTTAGGAAGAACGACAACGCCACGAACTTGCTGATCCGCATGACGAGGATCTACGCCGAGGTTTACGTGAAGTTCAATCGTTTCGTCGAAGTTAGCCTTTCCGCTTTCTACGACCGTTTTGATTGCTTCGGACTGATCATATGCCTTCTTTTCGATCAATTTGGCACTTTCTACATATTTCTTACCGTGTTTCATCTAAAAGTACCTCCTTAACCTTCTACTACGACGCCCATGCTGCGAGCCGTTCCAGCAATCATGCTCTTTGCAGCTTCCAAAGAAGCGGCATTGAGGTCTGCCATCTTGGTCTTAGCGATTTCTTCTACCTGTGCGTCGGTGATCTTTGCTACTTTGTCCTTGTTGGGCTTAGCGGATCCGCTTTCGATTCCGCATGCCTTCTTGATAAGAACGGGTGCAGGGGGCGTTTTGAGTTCGAACGTGAACGATCTGTCCTGATAAATCGTGATGATTACAGGAATGATAAGACCAGCCTTATCGGACGTTCTAGCGTTGAAGTCTTTCGTGAAACCGGGAATGTTAATTCCGTGAGGTCCCAAGGTGGAACCTACCGGAGGACCCGGGGTTGCCTTGCCTGCCGGCAATTGTAATTTGACAACTGCTGTTACTTTCTTTGCCATAATAAATTCCTCCTGTGGTTATTAGCGACTTTTCTTCAAAGTCTCCCAACATATTTAGCTCCGCTTTCGCGGCGCCGCAAACGGATTTCTCACCGTTTGACCTTTACGCGTTTAATACCTCTATTTGTTCGAAGTCGAGGTCAACTTCGGTATCTCTGCCGAACATCGATACCTTTGCTCTTACCTTGTTCGTTACGTTGTTTACCTCGGTAACAAAACCGGCAAAGCCGTTCAAAGCTCCGTCAACGACCTTGATTTCGTCGCCGACGCTTACCTTTACATCCTCAGCCTTGGGTTTTTCAAGACGCATGCGCTTTACTTCGTCGTCCGTGAGCGGAAGAGGTCTTCCTCCGGGACCGACAAAGCCCGTTACGCCTCTTGTGTTCGTTATCAAAAACCACAAGTCATTGGTATATGCTATCTTTACGAAAACGTAGCAGGGGATGAGCTTTCTCAAAACGACCTTTTTCTTGCCGTTCGCTTTCTCCTCTATCGTTTCTTCCATGGGTATCTGGATATCAAAAATGTATTCTTGGAGATTGTTATTTTCAATTAACTTTTCCAGACTGTCCTTTACCATAGCCTCGTAACCCGAGAACGTATGAAGGACGTACCATTTTGCTTCCGTTTTTTCTGCCATTATACTAAAAGATTAAAGAGCCACGCAAGAGCGGTATCTGCGACACCGATTACGATAAGGAAAAACAAAACTACCGCAATAACTACGCCCGTTTGTTTAAGCACCTTGGTGAACGAAGGCCAAGAAACCTTTTTGAGCTCGGAAAAAATCTCTTTGATCTTCTGACCGAGAGTTTTTTTGTTCGTAGCTACTTTTTTGGTCTTTTTAGCCTTAGCCGCTTCTTTTGCGTCTTCCTTTTCTTCCGCAACGGCTTTTTTGCCCTTTGCTTTCGCTTCGAGGGAAACGAGTTCGGTGTTGTCTACTTTCTGAGCACCGACGTTTTCAACTTCTTTGTTCTTAGCCATTTGCGTATACCTTATTTGGATTCTTTGTGAACAGTATGCTTTTTGCAGAATCTGCAATATTTGCTGATTTCGATTCTGTCGGGAGTGTTTTTCTTATTCTTCGTCGTGTCGTAGTTTCTCTGTTTGCACTCCGTGCATGCAAGCGTAATTTTTGTTCTCATAAATATATCCTCCAAGTTGACATTTTTACATTTTTTGCATCGTAAAAAGAACACCCTCCTCTGAGAGTGCCTAAGTATTTTAACAAAGAAAAGCAAATATGTCAAGAATTTTTGATAATTTTTTATCTATTTTTACGGCTATTTTCCTTTTATTAAAACCTTATATAAATATTTTCGACTTTGCATATCGCATTACGCGTTTATATCGCAAAAAACCTTGTTTTACCTTTTGTCCTCTCAGCCACGCTTTTTGCGTTTATTGAATTTCAATCCTTATCCTTAGAAAGACGCTTTTAGAAATCACCCTTATAACTTCTATTTATATAGTTTTGAAAGTATATTTTAGTATGTTGAAAGTTCTTGTAATATCTACTCTTGCCGGCGTTGTCGGAACGATGCTCGGCGGAATCATTGCTTCGTTTATCAAAAAATCCGCAAACATATCCGCATCCGCTTCACTTTTTGCGGGCGGATTTATGCTCGCAATAGTATCTTTCGAGCTTATCCCCGAAGCCGTTACGACGGGAAGCCTACAAAACGTGATATTGTCTTTCGTTGTAGGGATACTTTTAGTAATAATCGCCAACAAAATATTCGGAAGCACAACAACCGATTCGTCTTCGTTTCTCGTTTTTCTCGCAATCGCCATTCACAATTTCCCCGAGGGGCTTGCGATCGGCGGAGGCGAAGTCGCATCGATCGGTATATCGGTTGCCCTTTTAATCGCATTACACAATATTCCAGAGGGCTTGGCTTTGTCTCTTCCCGTTTTGAAATCGGGAAAAAGCAAAGCGTTCGCGATAGCTCTTTCAGCCTTGGCAGGGCTTCCCACCGCAATAGGCGGAATGGTAGGGCGAATTCTTTCCGTTTCGTCGCCGATTTTCATTTGTTCTTGCTTATCTCTTGCCGCCGGCAGTATGACTTTTGTTACTTTTTCGGAAATTCTTCCAACGGGAAGCCTTACGGCTAAAAGCGCAAACAATCTTCTTTATACCTCCGTAGGCTTTTTGGCGGGCTTTATCGCATGCGCGATATTGTAATTATTAGAATACGTTTAATTTCTCTACTCGTATTTAGGTAATATTTATCCAATATACCGCCTTATCCAAATTGTTCAAGCACCTATTACAAAGAAAACCGATTTCGCAAGATATTACATTGCAAAGCAGCTTAAAATCTGCTATACTATCCTTATAATATATAAGGAGAATTCCTGATGGGTTATGTATGCGTTATTGGCGGAGCGAACATAGATATGATCGGCACGCCGAAAACGAAGCTCTCGACGTTCGACAGCAATCCGGGACACCTCAACATTACGTTCGGCGGGGTTGCGAGAAACATCGCGGAAAACCTCAAACGCTTGGGATGCGACGTTGTTTTTATCACGACGTTCGGCGGCGACGATTTCGCCGACAGTCTCAAGCGCTCCCTTACAAAGCTCGGAATCGATATTTCTCATTCGCTTACGCTTGAAAACGAACGCTCGTCGGTATATATGTGTCTCAACGACATATCGAACGATATGTTCATCGGGCTTTCCGATATGGACATACTCGACAAGCTGACTCCCGAATATCTCGAAACAAAACTCGATGTAATCAATAACGCGACATGCGTCATTGCCGACACGAATATCCCCGGGTGTCTCGATTATTTGCAAGACAACGTAACCGTACCTCTTTTTATCGACACCGTTTCGGCAAAAAAGACAGAGCTTATCGCGGACAAGCTCCACAACATAAAGTGTCTTAAACCAAACGTTTACGAAGCGGAAATTCTTTCGGGAAGAAAAATCGAAACGGAGGAAGACATCAAAGCCGCGCTTGACATAATACACGAAAAAGGTGTTGACGAAATATTCCTGACGCTCGGAGACAAAGGCGCATATTACTTAAGCGCCAAAGAATTCGGCAAAATAGACGCATACCCGACAACGCCCGTCAGTACTACGGGCGCGGGAGATTCTTTCTTGGCAGGGCTTATTGCAAGCTATTGCGACGGGCTTCCCGTCAAAGAACGAGCAAAATTCGCAGCAGCGGTCGCCGCAATCACCGTCAGCGACGAAAAGACCGTTTCGGACAAAGTGACGAAACAAAACGTAGAAAAAATTCTTAAAGGAGAATGTTTATGAATAAATTTTTGAAAGTATCGGATGAAGTAGCTCAGGCACTTAAAGAAAATAAACCCGTCGTCGCACTCGAATCGACGATCATCTCTCACGGAATGCCCTATCCGCAAAACGTAGAGACCGCGCTTAAGGTCGAAGAGGTTGTAAGAAGCTGCGGAGCAATCCCAGCAACGATAGCCATTATCGGCGGAATGCTTACGGTAGGTTGCTCTCGCGAAGAAATCGAACGTCTCGGAAAAGGCGGACTTAACGTTGCGAAAGTATCGAGACGCGACATTCCTTTCATCGTCGCTAAAAAAGCCGACGGTGCGACAACGGTTGCAGCCACTATGTACATCTCCGCTCTTGCCGGCGTAAAGGTATTTGCAACGGGCGGAATCGGCGGCGTTCACAGAGGCGCGGAAAAGACTATGGACATCTCCGCAGACCTTGACGAGCTTTCCGAAACACCCGTTATGGTAGTATGCGCAGGCGCAAAATCCATTCTCGACTTAGGCTTAACCCTCGAGTGCCTCGAAACGAGAGGCGTTGCGGTTGTAGGTTACGGAACAAGCGAGCTTCCCGCATTCTACACAAGACACAGCGATTTCAAGGTCGATTATCGCCTCGACACCCCCGAAGAAATCGCAGCTGCGTTCTATTGCAAAGACAAAATCGGCTTGAAAACGGGCATGCTCGTAACCAATCCTATCCCCGAAGAGTATTCTATGGATAAGGATTATATCGACAAAAACATCGAAGAGGCAGTCAAGGAAGCCGAAGAAAAGGGCATCAAGGGCAAAAACATCACGCCTTTCCTCCTCGACAAAATTCAGAAGCTTACAGGCGGAGAAAGCTTACATTCCAATATCGAGCTTGTCTATAACAACGCAAGACTTGCAAGTCGCATTGCGGTAGAGCTTTCTAAGCTCGAAGCGTAAATTCGGGTCGAAATATTTAACTAAAACACCATATAATAAAAGAAAGTAGGTACGACGCTCGTCTACCTACTTTTTATTTCGAAAACATACTTATTTCGATGGATTTTTGCCGATTTTTTATACACAAGCCTTTCCCAACTAATAATGCTTAATCTCTTTTATCTAGGCATATTTCAATTCTAAAGCTCTTGTCATAACTCAAAATCTAAGCTTTTTCAGGAAAGTTCGTTCCATATAAAATATTAGCAATAGCTTTCGTTTTTTTTGATTAAAAACAGCTGTAATATCCGCCTATCAAATCCAAAAGAGTTCTTGCTACGGGATATATCCGAAGCGTTTCCGTCTCGAAAACGAATATCACGTCGAACTTATAATATCCGCCGTCTTTTATGTAGCAAAAATAATCGCCGTTGAGACCTTTGGCAAAGCAAAAAATGTCGTTGACGGAGGGCACGGTTTCCGAATAATTCTCGCGAATATACTTCGTTGTCGTTAACGACTCTTCGACCGACAACATAAGCTCTCCGTCGCCGTTTGTTTCCTTATAAAACTTCAATAGCTCCGTCGGAATCGCCTCACCCAAATACGCTTCGAGCTCGATTATGTCCGTAAGGCTCGCAGGAGCTTTTTTCTCGATAGACATAAAAGGCTTTTGTTTTGAAAATTCCGTAATAAGGTCTGCATAAAGCTCTTTTCTGCGGCTTCTGTCAAGACCTATCGCAACGCCCAACCACGAGAAAAAACCAAGGCTTGCAACAGCTCCGCCAAGCGTTATGATAAAATCAAGCTTTTCGCTTTCTTCGTCGAGAAACGCCGCGCACATAAAGACAAAACCTATGACAAGCAAAGAAAAAGATCTTCTTTGCTCTTTTTTATATATCGTTATAAGCTCGTAATCGTCGGTTTTTTTGAATATCGCGCAACCCACCGCACCGACGATAGACAAAACAAACGACGCAAGCAAGAATATGCGATACCACAGCGGGCATAACGACAGCTCCTCTATCTCTGGATAGACCAATTCCGACATCAAAATCGCCGCGCCCAAACAAAACGAGCCGACAATCGTCACCAAAGAGAATATCCTTGCGAACAAGGCATTCCTTTCGGTCTTTTCCGAATTTTTAACTTCATATTTCATACCTATATTTCCTTTAGCAATAACCTTTTGCCATTGCGGCTTTTCCTTTCTCAAAACAAAACGCATTTCCTTTATACGTTATCCAAGAAAAACCGCAGAATTTCCTTTCAAAGCTATAATATCACAAAATAATCTATACTTACAATCACTTTCAAAACAAAAAGTCGGCAAAACCGCCGACTTTAACTGTCATATAATAATTTAAGCTTTGAATAATATCGTTTACTTTAACGCGTCTTCGAACTTTTTGAGCCACCAAAGCTTATATCCCGCACGCGTCGGATGAATCTTATCGTTCATATAGAACTTATAAAGATCTTTATCGATGTCGTTGAATTCTTTGTCGTAATACAAATCGATGATATTGATGCCCCATTTATCGCGAAGCTTTTTCAAACCCTCGTTCATTATTTCGTAAGTTTTAGACGGGTAATAGCTTCCCGTATAGAAATATATCGGGCAATCCCAAGTATCCTTAACATACTTAATGATAGCTTCCATCGCGCCGAAAGTCGTATATTCGTCAAAGCCGTCGCGTTTATCTGTAATTTCTCCGAGCGTTATATGATGCTTGTTGCTTTCGGAAAGCGATGCCATTGTCGCATCGTTTGTCGAAAGCTGGCAAATAAATGCGTCGGGCTTTTTGGCCGTGTCGAAATTGTGAACTCTTTCTATATAGGAGTTTTTCTTTTCTCTCGAAAAGGTCGTTCCGCTGATAGCTTCCTTGACGCATATCGCACCGTGTTTTTGGGCGATAAATTCAGCCATTGCCTCCCCTTTCGAAGCGGCGCCGTAGGTTACGGAAGATCCCAGGAAATAAAACGTCTTCCCGGTAAGCGACGATTTTACGCTTTCGGTTTTCTCAACCGAATATTCCTCTGCGTTTCCTTTTTTGAAAAAACCCGAGCCCTTAATTTTGAAATACGCAAAAGTCAAAAAGCTCAACAAAAACAAAAATACGATTATGCTTCCGATAACGATAAGCACGATTCCCCACCAAGGCATAATTTTTTTCTCCTTAAACCTAAATTATATTATCGTTATTTTATCACAATAAAGCTCTTATGTATTGCAAATTTTTACGAATTATTACAAATAATGCAGTCGAAGAGCACAAATTATCGAAAAAGCTTTAGTTGAAGAGCAAATCAAAAAGCTTATCGGCAAAAATCTTATGATGTTCCGCCGCAGGGTGATTCATTCCGTTAACAAGCATTGCCGTCGTATCGACTCCGTTTTGAGCCAAAGTTTTCCATTCGGCATAAACATCCGCAAGCGGTACGTTCATATCGTTAGCGACCTTTCTCATGCAGTCTACATACGAATCCATTTTGCCGCTCTTTTGAAGCATTTCATAATACTTATGAACGAACCACCAACCACCGGTGAATCCTTTAACGCCCTTAGAGCATAGCATACTCGGAGTCATAAGAACGACTTCTATATCCGCTCCGCGCAACCGACTTATGATTTCTCTCAGGTTTTGCTCGTATTTTTCTAACGCCAACTTTCCTTTTCTCGAATTAGTAACGTCGTTCGTACCGAACATAACGCAGCAAAAATCAGGCTTTTTGTCAAGAACGTCCGTTTGAATCCTCATCAATCCGTCGTCGGTAAAATTTCCGCCGACACCAGCATTAACAACCGTAACGTCAACGCCGAATTTTTCTTTAATCATACCTTTCAAAATGTTGTGATATGCCAGTTCCGGACGAGAAACGCTTTCTTTGAAGCCGTTTTTGAATTCAAACTGTCCTTGCGTTATGCTATCCCCGAAAAAAGCCATTGTCGGAGCTTCGCCGTCTTTAATTCTTTCACCTGTTTTTAACATATTAAATCCCCCAAAATATAGTAAACCAAAAGCATATCGCGAAACGATAAGTCTATTTTTATCAAAACACGATTTACCTCAATATACCATTAAAATAAAAGTAAATATTGCATAATTTTAGGAAATATTATATATTTTGGCATATTTGATTGTTTTTATAATTATCGATAAAGGTAAATCATAAAAAAGTAGACGGGAATACTCGCCTTTCGGCTCGTCGGAAAAACGATTCTCGTTTTTCATCGAAGGAACTGAAGTCCAATTCGATTTACAGGCTTCGCCGTATAACAATAGGCACACTTAAAAGTGTGCCTATTGTTATGGAGCGA
>CAZIPL010000064.1:0-8208 GCA_964541255.1 uncultured Clostridia bacterium
CCGAGCAGCCGAAGCCCATAATCATAGGCATAAACGCTCTACCCGAAAGTCCGAACTTTCTGAACATTCTGTCGAGGATAAATGCGATACGCGCCATATATCCGGAATCTTCCAAAATGGAGAAGAACAAGAAAAGCACGAGAATCGGAGGCAAGAACGAAAGCACCGCGCCAACGCCGTCGATGATACCGTTGTTGATTAAGCCGACAGCCCAGTCGGACATTCCCGAGCCTTCGACAAGTCCTTGCAACCAACCGAACAATTCGCCGACAAGCATATCGTTCCAGATGTTATTGACTATTACGCCGGGCGAATAAATCGTTCCGTCATAAACCGTCGCAAGCCATCTTACGGCATAGTTTATCGGTTCGCCGTCAACGACAAGACCTATATCTTCAAGAGACGGGAGCGAGAATATCGAGCCCAAATACAAGAAGTTTTCGCTGAACGTGCAGTGGAAAATAAGGAACAACACTACAAGGAAAATAGGAATACCCCAAATTCTGTGAGTCAAAACCTTATCCGCCTTATCCGAGCTTGACATCTTGACCTTTTCGCTCTTTCCGCGCTTTATCGTGGGAGCGAAATTCTTCGAAATATACTTATATCTTGCGTCCGCAACGAGCGCTTCGAAATCCGTTCCGAAAATCTCGTCCGAGAATGTCTTTTTGAATTCTTCGACCATTTCGACGGTCGTGCTGTGCATTTCGACTTCGATAGCGTCCTCTTCGACAAGCTTAACCGCGTGGAACAAAGGATTGTCTACCTTTTGCCCTTTAAGAGCTATCGTAACGTCGCTGATAAGGTGCGAAAGCGGAGAGTTCTCGAGAACGGTAACGCCCTTTCTTACTTTCAAAGACTCGTTATACGCCTTATCCATAAGCTCGTCAAGTCCCTTTTCTCTCAATGCCGAAACGGATACTACTGGAACACCCAAGCGTTTTTCTAGCTCTTTGGCGTCGATCTTATCGCCTGCCTTTTCGACAGCGTCGATCATGTTGAGCGCAACGACCATAGGAACGTCAATCTCCATAATCTGAGTCGTCAAATAAAGGTTTCTCTCGAGGTTCGTTCCGTCTACGATATTGATTATACAGTCGGGCTTTTCGTCGAGAATATAGTTTCTTGCGATGACTTCTTCCGGAGTATACGGCGAAAGAGAATAAATTCCCGGCAAGTCTATGATAGCGATAGGCTCTGCGCACTTTTTGTATACGCCCTCTTTTTTATCTACCGTAACGCCCGGCCAGTTGCCAACGTGAGCGGTAGAACCCGTGAGGCTGTTAAACAACGTCGTTTTTCCGCAGTTAGGGTTTCCTGCCAATGCAAATCTTTTCATTATCCTATTACCTCCGTGATAACGCATTCCGCTTCTGTTTTGCGGAGTGTCAACTCATATCCCCTGATAGTGATCTCGATAGGATCGCCGAGAGGTGCTTTCTTTCTCATATAAACATCAGCACCCGGCGTTATTCCCATGTCGAACAAACGTCTTTTGATCTTACCCTCGCCAAGAACTTTCTTGACGATGCCTTTTTCTCCGATAACGTACTTATCCAAAGATTTTTCCATATATAAACTCCTTATTATGTATACAAATTATGCAACGAAAATCTTCGTAGACAGATTGCTGTCAAGCGCGACTCTTCCGTCTTTTATTCTGCAAACTACCGATCCTCCGCTTGAGCTTAGAACCGTGATCTCACCGTTGATCGTGATTCCGAGACTCTCGAGATGCTTTTTGAGCTTCTCGTCGGCGGCGATTCTGACTATTCTTAGTTGAGTATTTGTCGGTGCAAGTACTATAGGCATATGCATATCTCCTTAGTAATATGAAATTTATTTCAACTTTCGTGCACATAATACCACTTATAAATTATTATGTCAACTGATTTTGTGAAAAAAACTTCATATTTTTCAATTTATTATTTTCGAACATCTATAAAAGCCAAAGCGATTGAGTTTTTGAGACAATCAATCCCTAAAATTTCAAGCAACTCAATACGTTTTTCATCTCTTCGTTTATGTATTCCCTTAATATATCGGGTTAAAATACAAGGCACCTTAAAGTCGAATTTTTTCAAGTCTTTAAAGCAAAGCATTGTGAAGTTATATTAGCAAGGATTTAATAATTCCGCAAAAAAGACGGCTTTTTAGGCTCAATCAAGCAACTTTCAATGGATACCTTTCAATAAATAAAAACTCGCTTTCGCAATCGAAAACGAGTTTCTTGTATTTTTATTTGTTTTTATATAAAGCTTTACCAATCCTTGAAAGCTTATCGATTGAGCAATAAGCGCAATAAAATTGCAAACTATCGTTAAGCTTTCCTTTTGCTTTCAAGTTTTTCGTTCGTTTAACTTGATTTACTATAATCTCGGAAAACACTTTGCGCTCAAAGTCGTATTATTAGACTATTTAATCAAATCTTTGCTTGTTATTTACGATTTTTTATACTACACAAACAGTCCTATCACCACTTATTGTGAGCGTTTTCGCAAAAAGCGAAGAAGTCTCTGATTTCGATTCTTTCTCCGTCCGGGAGCGTTATACTTCCGTTCCATTTGCCGAAAACCTGATGGCAATTGTTATCGACAAAAAGCAGCTTCGTCTCGGTATAGTTGTCATACGTCGGAGTCATTTCGAAGTCGAATCGTCCGTCGTCAGACTGGAACTTCCAATTGCCCATATAATTCGTTTTGTCGAAATATATATCGACCTTACCGAGCTTATACGACTTATCGTCGTAATAGAAGATATTTTCCGTGCCTTTTTCGTTGTTCCCGAAAATACCGATATTAAAGCCGAACGTCTTGCCGTCAACAAGTCCGCTTCCCGAGCCCCAAATCCATTCGTGCTTGAAAGGAAGAACTCCTCTTCCCCAGTCAAGAAGCGCGAAGTTTTGCTTCGTATTGAAGTTGAAGTCGAGATTGCCGAACCTCGCAAAGCCGCTTGTCGGCATAAGATTTATCTTCTCGTTGAGATAAAACTCGTCGGGCTTTTCAAAAGGCGTGCAAACAAGAACGCTCGATTGTGTTTGCGTCAACATCGAAACGTCGATATGAACGTCACCGTAAACCTTGTCTTTCGCACGCAAGGTGAGCTGGCGGAATTTATTTTTCACTCTAAAGGTCATTTCGAAGTCGTCGTCCTTGAAAGTAACCTCCGACGGCTCGTCTGCGTTTTTGTCAAGCACAACTTTTTTGAAAGGCAAAGTTTTTGCGATCTCGATTCTGTGTCCCGACATAAACTCGAACACGTTGCAGCTTATGCTCGTTGCATAAGAAACGTGGCCGATAGTAAGCTGCATACAAAACTCGGGCGAGGTTATTTGATAATAATCCCACTCTTTCAACCGCATAAACCTAAGCTTTGCGTCTTCGATGTTATAATCGATCTTCCCGTCGAGCGCATAGCCGAACGCGGTCGGCAAACCGTTTTCAAATAACTTCGTTTTGTTTTTAATTTCGTTCATCATATTTCGAATACCTGCAACCGCAATAATTTTGGCGATAAATCCCCATTTCTTTCGACAGCCTCGTCGATTTCAAAAAGCCATCTTTTTTCTTAAAGTCGATGTCCAAAAACTTTATTTCAAATTCTTCTTCAAGTTCTTTCCCTATTTTGCCAATGAGCGGATAACTCTTATGCGGAGATACCGAAAGTGTCGTCGTGAAAGCGTCGAACTTCAATCTCTTTGCCAATTCCGCCGCCTTTCTCATACGAAGCCCTATGCATACGTCGCATCGCTTTCCGCCCTCGGGCTCGCTTTCGAGCTTTTCGTCGATACAAGACAAAAACTCCATTTCGTCATAGCCGTATTCGAGAATTTCAATCTCAGGGTATCTTCGAGAAACGACCTCTTTCAGAGAGTCAAGTCTTTTGGAGTATTCGCTTTCGGGATAAATATTCGGATTGTAAAAATATAACGTTACGTCTCCCTCCTCCAAAACTCTGTCGATAACGCCGAGAGAGCAAGGAGCGCAACACACGTGAAGAAGTATTTTCATTTTTATAATATCATCCGCGCGGATTAAAAACAAGCTTTTAGCATAGTTGTTCGAGGGCTTATCGATCTTAGCAATTTCAAAGCCCTTTCGGCAACAATGCTAAATAAAATCAGTTCTTTGTTTTCTCATCGTTATTCGAAGCGACGTTCTGTTGGTTTTTCTTCTTTTTAGCTCTAACGATAAGAACAACCGCAACGACAGCCAAAGCGACCGCAGCGACAATAGCAACAATCATACCTACGCCAGCCAAAATCATTGGGGCGGGAGCAACATCGAGTAACATAATCTATCCTCCTAAAATTATACTTTTTTCGGAATAAATCCGAAAAACAAATACCTACAGATATATTTTATCATAACGGTCAAGCCATTGCAACAATAAAAGATAAAATTGCACCAACCGCAAATGACGAAAAATTGAATAACAAGCTAAATAAATAAGAGCTTTTTCTGTTTTTGAATAGCTCGAGGTAAAAATACACCTCTCCCTCGACAAACACGACAATTATTTCCAAAACCAATAGAACAACGTAATATAAAACGCTCGTCGCCGTCCACTTGAAAAAATATGTGCCTATCATCAAAAGCACGTTGAGAAGCGGATTTGTCAAAAGATTACATAAAACGGAGGCCTTGACTACGGCTTTTGACGAGGTTGCAATCGCCGCGTCAATCCCCTCAACGATAATCGTCAAAACAAGACACCCGACGATGCGTAACACCGGGATAAAGTTATCAAAAGAGTCAAGAAATTGTGGCATCTTTCTTTTCTCCCCTAAATACTATCGGCAAAGCTATCGCAACAAGCGCGGTCGATATAACAAAAACAATTCTTCCCGCACTTTGGAATGACATAAAAAACAACGGAATCGTCCCGAGAAGCAGCGCAAGCGTCGATAATCCGAACGCCAAGCCCGCGTTATTCGGCATTTCTAAATATAAGCCGTATAGCGTTATCGGCATAGCGACGTTGAAAAGAAGAATCGCAATGCAATATGTATACGCATTTTCAAAAAGCGAAATAAAAGCAGATAATATCAACGCGACGAAAATCGCTTTTTTAGGCGAAACATAATCTGCGATAAAGCCGCCGATGAGCTTACCGACAAAAACACACATAACGGATATGAGAGTAAAGCTTTGATTGTCGATAGGCTTAGGAAGCGCACCGCCAGAGAACGCGCGTATCACAATCGCGACAAATAAAATCGCAAACGAAAGAGAAAAGTTTAGCTTTTCGTTCAAGCACGGTTTTGCTTCTTTCTTTTCGATTTTTATACGCGAAACGATATATTCCGCCGCGCAAAAAACAAGCAAAACGGCAAACACTATAAATTTATTTGCGCCGATTGTGCCTATTCTCGTTCCTAAATATACCCCTATCGCTCCGAAAGAAACAAACACTCCGCTTTCTTTCATGCCGTTACTTTCGTTCAAAGTATCCGCTCCGCCGCCTACATGGAAAAGCGCGTTGCCAAGCGCGACAAATATCATCGAAAGAACGGGCGAAAAATCGAGCAATACTCCTACGGCAACAAAAGTAACCCCAATAACAGCCATTTTTATTTTCGGGAATAAGTCGTAGATATATCCGAAAACAAACTGCAAGCCGAACGCTATGAAGTTATATATCAAAAACAATCCCCAGACAAGAACGCTTTGTTCCATACCCCCAAAAGGCGTGATGTTTTTGACGCACGAATAAAGCACAAAAAAGCATGCCGCGTCAACGACCAAGTGCGATATTGAATTTATTGCAAGTCTAAGCGTTTTCATATCTTTCCGATCTCCTCGTTTTTATCAATTAACACTTAAAAAAACAAAAACGGCTCACAAAATTTCTTTTGCAAGCCGAATGCAATACGATTTGACTATCTCATTCGTTAAGAAGTCTTACGAGTTCGTTAACGTCTACGCCGTGAACCTGAGCAGCCTCTTCGACAGTCTCGCCGTGAGCCATAGCGCATCCTATGCAATGCATACCGATGCTCATCAAAATGCTGCCTGCGTTTTCGTTGAGTTCAACAACGTCCGCAATCGTCATATCCTTTGTTATTCCTCTTGACATAATTTATCTCTCCTTTATTTTATTCTTCGATTTTTGTTCCGCAATTAGCGCAGAATTTCGCGCCTGCCTTTACGGTTTCGCCGCAATTAGCGCATACCGTATCACCGAGCTTTGCACCGCAATTAGCGCAGAATTTTGCGTTTGCGTTTATTTTTTCGCCGCACTTAGGGCAAAGTGCTTCTTCGGCGCCGAGCTTACTTCCGCAATTTGCGCAGAACTTCGCGTTTGCAGAGTTTTTAGCGTTGCATTTTGTGCAAACAACCTTTTCTTCGGTGGTGCCGCTCTTGAATGTGTCAGCAAAAACAGAACCCATACCCATGCCTGCGCCGAGCCCCACTCCCGCGCCTGCGATTCCGCCGCTTTGGTTGTTAGCCGCGTCGCGCATGCTCATTGCAGTTTGATATTGAATGAACTCTTTCATCTTGTCGCCCATAACGCCCATAGACGAACGAGTATCCATAGCCTTTTCGACCTCTTCGGGAACGGAAATATTCTCGATAACGAAATCTACCAAGGCAAGTCCCATTTTGGCAAAACGATCGCCGATAATATTTTTTATCGCATCGCCGAATTCCAACGTGTTTGCCGCAAGGTCGAGAACGGGAATCTGGCTCTCGGCAATAGTATCCGTAATTATGCTTATCAATATACTTCTAAGATACGAAGAAATATCCTCTCTCGTATAAGAGCTGCTCGTTCCGAAAAGCTCTTTCAAGAATACCTTCGGGTCGGAAACTCTGAACGAATATTTGCCGAAGCCTCTGACTCTGACAACGCCGAAATCCTTGTCTCTTATTATCACGGGATTGACGGTTCCCCATTTCTCGTCCGTGAATTGGCGCATATTAACATAATATACGTCCGCTTTAAGAGGCGTTTCGAAGAGATATTTCCACGATAGCAACGACGTTATGATAGGAATATTGCCCGTATCGAGCGTATACGTTCCGGGCGTAAAGAGGTCGGCTATCTGACCTTGATATACAAAGACCGCATTCTGAGACTCTCTGACAACGATTTTGCTGCCTTTCATGAACTCTGCCTTTTCGGGCATCGGATAGCGGTATACAAGCAAGTCTTTTGCATCGTCTTTATATTCGACGACTTTCAAAAACTGATTACGAAACCATGCCATATCGGTTTTCTCCTATAAATATTTCTCGAATTATATCGAGCTTATATCGGTATTATACATTATTTTCTTTTGCCTTGTAAATAGATTGACGCATTTTTTCGCCGAATATTGATGTTTTATCTCGCGATAAAATCAAAAAGAGAGCAAATCTCTTTGCCCTCTTTAATCGTTTTTATTTTAATACATCATATCGGGATTTCCGCCCTGCGGCATAGGAGGCTGAGGCTCCTTAATGTCGGCAACGATGGATTCCGTCGTAAGAAGCGTAGCGGCAACGGAAGCGGCGTTCTGAAGAGCCGATCTCGTAACCTTTGTCGGGTCAATAATACCCTCTTCGACCATATCTACGTAGTTATTCGTAAGAGCGTCGAAGCCGTAAGTCGCGCTGTTTTTCGAAATGATGTTGTTTATGATTACCGCACCGTCAAGACCTGCGTTTTTAGCGATCTGTCTGATAGGCTCCTCGATTGCGCGTCTGACAATTTGTACACCCGTTCTCTCTTCGCCCTCAAGCGTCGATGCCAATTTCTCAAGTACGGGGACGGCAGTCAAAAGAGCGACTCCGCCGCCCGGGACAATACCCTCTTCGACGGCTGCTTTCGTAGCGGAAAGGGCATCTTCGATACGAAGCTTTTTCTCTTTCATTTCTACTTCCGTCGCAGCACCTACGTTGACGACCGCAACGCCGCCTGCAAGCTTAGCCAAACGTTCCTGAAGCTTTTCTCTGTCGTAATCGCTTGTCGTTTCGGCGATCTGCGCTTTTATCTGCTTAACTCTTGCGGCGATTTCGTCCGAATCTCCCGCACCCTCGACGATAGTCGTATTGTCTTTATCGACTCTGACCGTTCTTGCGTGGCCTAACATATCGAGCGTTACGTCTTTAAGCTCGATTCCCAAATCGTTGGAAACAACCTGACCGCCGGTCAAAATAGCGATGTCTTCGAGCATTGCTTTTCTTCTGTCACCAAAGCCGGGAGCCTTAACGGCAACGCAGT
>CAZIPL010000065.1:0-7922 GCA_964541255.1 uncultured Clostridia bacterium
TAAATTTACGAAAGAACACATTATAACTACCGAAAAAGAGATAGAAAGAGCCGAAGAATCGGCTTTTTCTTCCACAAAAGGTTCGTACATATTCGAGTCCTCCGCACCATATCGAGTGTTCATAACCAACCTGAGAGTTGGAAGAGGACACTCGATTTATTTTTGTCTTATGTATGATGAACTTCCTACACAAAAGAAGCAGTCATAAAATCGAAATTTGGAGGATCGTATATATGAAATACAAAGGAACGCTTATCGTTGTAAAAGATTGCAACCGTGCTCTAAAATTTTATCGTGATATGTTTTCGCTTTTGTATTATTAATTATTAAAAATATTTAGAAAGTTATTATTCTATAACGTTATTTTGCGCACATAACGGTATATTCGGTAACGTTTTTGATTGTTTCTCCGTCTATCTGCAAAGGACGCGGTTCGTCAAAGCTAACGGTAATCTTATTCCCCGATATAACGGATACGTTTTTCGAATGCTTAACGTGCTCTCCTTTGAATATCGAAGGGAATATACATAGCGTTTTAAGTTTACCTCTGCCGTGGAAAACCATAACAGACACGCTCTTATTCGGATTTTTCCTTGTTTGCTTGGGTGCTGGTATCATTCCGCCGCCGTAATATCTCCCGAACATAGTAGGCGCAAGCCATACTTTTTTATAACAAAAAGTCTTGCCGTCTACCGTAATAGTAGCCGTTGTCGGTTTATAATAAAACAGCAATCCTTTTATCGCAATCGTTGTATAGTTTATTTTTTGCTTGGTTTTATTAGCGCGTATCTCATCGCCTTTTTCGCAACAATATCCGTCGATTCCAAACCCGATTCCGTTAATAAAACGATATTGTTTTCCGTTGACGCAAACTATCGGCAAATCTTTTATGTAGTTATCTAGTGGAATTAATGTCCCGTCGTCCCCTACATCGCGTGCAAAATCGTTTCCGCTTCCGCAACGCCAATAAAACAAGTTATACTTCAACGAAATTCCGTCCGTATCGTTTATAAAGCGATTTAACGTTCCGTCTCCTCCGCAAATTACAACTTGTGTATCAATCGGCGTTTCGTCAAAAAAATTTTTGTAATCGGCTATTGTCGTTATATCGACATATTGCAATTCGTCTTTAGCGAAAACCGCAGAGAGTTGTTCGGCATTTGTCTTGCCGCGACCATTGTCAGAATACGGATTGAAAAGTACTAAGTAATTCATGTTTATATCCTTTGTTTATATTTATATACCTTATCTATGTTTTCCCAACCTATTAGTATTTCCTTTCAAAAATAGCCTAACGGATATATTATTCATATTAGTATATGTATTTGCTTTTTTGAAACACAAAATATGTAATTTCCGTGCATTTAATATACAAAAGCTTATACAGACTTTATGTGCTCGACAATTTGAGTTATCTCACGCTCTACTTCTATGCCGCTTGAAACAATATGAAAATCGCATCTTTCGTTATCGAAACGCCCGTGATTTCTTTCAAGCATATCTTCAACGGGTTTAGGAAGATTCCCTTTAAAACGCTTTGCAAAACGCTCTTTAATCAAATCTAATTCGCAAGTTACGAGAACGCTCAAAGCATTCTCGGGAAGAAGCGATAATTGTTCTTCATCCGAAATAACATATATTATATTCTCGTTTGGCTTTGAATTACAAAGCATTTCGCAAAACATACTTTTGGCATTGCTTTCGTTTTTAGAAAATCGAAGATAATCTTTTCCGACATAAACCTCTGCGCCAATTCTACCTTTAAACTTTTCAGCAATCGTAGACTTCCCTACGCAGTTTTCTCCGAAAACACCTATTACCATAGCACACCTTTATTAAGAAATAAAAATTATCGAAACAAAATATACTTTATTTTTAAAGAATTATAGCATTTTTTAATAAAAATGTCCAAAACTTTTCTAAACAGTATTTCGGTTGTTGTCAAACAAGACTATTCTTGACTTTTTTTATAGACTTTGAAAATATAATAAATATTGCAACAGCCAAAACTATCGCAAGAAAAACAAGCCATAAATTCCAAGATACAACAGTTTGCATAACCGCAGAATCTCCGCTTGCAGGAATAACAACGTCGTCAAGCACGAAAACGCCGCTTGGAGGCGTAATCTCATGATACGACACTCTTGCACTTGCCATAAAAACAAAAACAGGAATTGCTTGAAGAATGTTTCTTATCGCAAAAGGTTTATACGCGTTTTTATTAGTATTATTCTTGTTTGACAACACCAAATATATAATCACATTCGCAATAATTACCGCAATATATATAGCAAGCTCAGAAAAGACATAGACACTATAATTTTCTTGCGACGATAATGACGTTATCAATAATACAGACGCAATACAAGTAAATATCAATAAAATCAGCTGGCAAAAACTCATATGGTATATAGGCTTTTCTTTCTCGATGTTTGATATATTATAGCTTTCGGTAATCTTTAGCCTATAAACGTCTATAAGCGCAAAATAAAGCAAAACCAGAACAAACGCTATCATTAAAGCGAACATTATATAGCTATCAAACGAAAGAACGCTATTTACATAATTCGATTTTACAGTAACAAGCGGAATCGACATCAAAACGCAACAAAATATCAAGAAAAAGCAATTAAATTGTATCGTCGCATATCCGTTCAAAACCGATTTTTTAATATCGAAGTCAACGCTTTCAAGCATGTCGTTTTTATCTACCGACGTCTTAAACTGCGTTATTCCGAATACCGCCGCAAAAACAGCAGCAATACTAAAAACGACCAAAACGACAAAGCCAATAACAGGTCGATAAAAACCGTAAGAAATCCCTAAGCATAAGAAAAATCCTAGTATCGCCATCAAAAGAGATGCGATCATAAACATTTTGTAGCTTGAAAAAGCTCTACCAAAAAGCATCTTCATTTGTTTTTCGACTTTAGGTTGAGAACGCATTTCGACGTTTTCGGTTTGAGCTATTCTCTCTCCTTTTAGCAATTCATCACAAGTAACACCGAATATTTCGGCTATGACTGGAATTAAAGATATATCGGGGGCGCATTCGTCTCTTTCCCAGCGACTAACAGCCTTATTTGACACGTTCAACATTTCAGCAAGTTTTTCTTGCGTATATCCGTTTGCTTTTCTAAGTGTTGCGATAAACGCACCGATTGTTTTCTTTTCCATAAATACCTCCGCATCTAACAAATATTCATCGACAAATCCTATCGACACCGAAATTCTACATTTCTAAGAGATAAAAAACAAGGTCGCAAACCATGAATCACTCTCGCAAAGCGAGAATCTGAGTAAAAAACCAAGTATTTTATTAAAAATTTCATAATAAAAAAGACTAAATCTGCGATAAATCAGAATTTTTGAAAATAACAATATACCGTTGACTTAAAAGTAAAAAAACGTTTTACATATGATTTAGTAAATAATTACTTCATAATAGATATACTACGGTATCTTTACCGAAAAAGCAAACAAAAAAGCCGAGTGACGATATACTTTTATTAATCGTCCAACTCGGCTTTAAATATCATATACTTATTAGTTTATCGATTTGTTATCGACATCCGACTTAAGTTTTGCGGCAAATTCCTCAACAGTCATCGCACCGATATCGCCCTCTTTACGCTTTCTTACAGAAACCGTACCGGCGTTAACTTCGTTCTCTCCGACAATAAGAGTATACGGAAGTTTCATCAGCTGAGCTTCTCTAATCTTCTTACCGATAGTTTCGCTTCTGTCGTCGAATTCGACTCTGAAGCCTTGTTTTTCGAGCGTTTCCTTAACGTTATTGGCATAGTCGTTGAACTTGTCGGAAATCGCAAGAATTCTGACCTGCATAGGAGCAATCCATGCGGGGAACGCGCCGGCGAAATGCTCTGTCAAAATGCCTATGAATCTTTCAAACGAGCCGTAAAGCGCACGGTGAATCATAATCGGACGTTTCTTGTCGCCATGTTCGTCGGTATATTCGAGTTCGAATCTGAGCGGCAACTGGAAGTCGAGCTGAATTGTACCCATCTGCCATTCTCTTCCGAGGCAATCTTTCATCTTAATGTCGATCTTCGGACCGTAGAACGCACCGTCTCCCTCGTTGATTCTATAGTTATTCTCTCCGCAAAGCTCGTTCAAAACCTCTTTAAGCTCGCTTTCAGCCTTATTCCAAAGGGAAATATCTCCCATATAATCATTCGGTCTTGTAGAAAGAGTAAGCGCATAAGGAAGTCCGAAATCGCCGTATAACTTGCTTGCGATTGAAACAATCTCCTTTACCTCGCTCTTGATCTGATTTTCGGTTACGAAGTTATGGGAGTCATCCTGACGGAACATTCTTACTCTGAACAATCCGTTAAGCTGACCAGACTTTTCGTTTCTGTGAATGACGTCTACGTCGTTGAAACGAAGCGGAAGATCCTTATAGCTCCTCATTTTGAACTGATAAACTTTGATTGAGTTAGGGCAGCTCATAGGTTTCAACGCTTGTTCCGTTCCGTCGGCATCTTTGAGAACGTACATATCCTCTTTGTAATGATCCCAGTGTCCCGAAGTTCTCCACAAAATGCTGTTATTTACTTGTGGAGCGGAGAATTCCTGATATCCGCAACTTCTGTGAAGCTTTCTCCAGTCGTCGATAAGAATATTCATCATAGTGAAACCGTTAGGAAGCCAATACGCCATTCCGGGAGCGGTTTCATCGAAGAAGAAAAGCTCCATTTCTTTTCCAATTTTTCTATGGTCGCGCTTTTTAGCTTCTTCGAGCATATTGAGATAGTCTTTCAACGTCTGCTTATCTTCAAAGCCGTAAACATAAACGCGCTGAAGCATTTTATTCTTTACGTCGCCTCTCCAATATGCGCCCGCAACTTTATTTAATTTGAACGCAAAGCTTCTCAAATACTTAGTATTTTCTACGTGAGGACCTCTACAAAGATCGACAAAGTCATCGCCGAGATAATACAAGGATATTTCTTCGTTTTCGGGAAGCTCGGATATAAGCTCGACTTTATATTGATTGTCTTTGAATACCTCCAAAGCCTCTTCCTTTGATACTACCTTTCTCGTGAAATCCTCGTTCTTTCTGAGAATTTCGTCCATTTTCTTTTCAATCTGCTTGAAGTCTTCGGGAACAATCGATTTTTCCATATCGATGTCGTAATAAAAGCCGTTGTCGATTGCGGGTCCAATCGTAAGCTTCAAAGCATCTCCGTATATCTGCTTCAAAGCCTTTGCAAGTACGTGAGCCATGCTATGTCTTTTCAACTGCAACATTTCGTTTACTTCTTCCATATTTCAATCTCCTTTATAATATTCAAAATAAAAACGCCCTTTGTCTGCACAAAGGACGATTATAACCGTGGTTCCACCTTTTTTCGTCATTAAAATGACCTCAAATGTCTTTTTCGTAAGACTTCACGTTACAGTCAAAAAGCGGTTTCGTTTTTCGCTCGCATTATCTACATCTCACCGTCGCAGACTCTCTGTAAACCGAATTCGAAAACTACTTGTCTTTCGTCAACCCGTAATATTTATTATAAATATATACCCAAATTATATTTTTGTCAAATAAAAATGGCATATACTTTTAAAGCAGCCTTTTTGTCTTTTCATCAATCGATTCTTTAATAAGCAATATTTCAAAATTAAGTATATGTTGGTAAATTATATTGATAATTCGTTTGATTATCGCAAATAAAAATATCTTTTTTAGTATTGACAAGAAAAGCCAAATATAGTATTATTATTTTAATCATAAAGGAAATTATGATTAACAAAATTTTTAGGAGACGGTATTATATGGCAAAAAAAAACTCAAAAAAAGCATTGTTTGATTTCGCAACGGTTATCTTTACCGGCGGTATTTTCGGACTTTTGGCTCTTCCTTTCGTTAAATCGGAAGCTTCTGTTCTCGGATGGTCTACATCTGCGACCGCAAGCGGATACAGCCTTTTAGATTTCGAAGCTAACTCTGGCGTTGCAACGGTTATCCTTTTGATGGTAATCTTTGCCGGAATCGCGGCTTTTTCAAGCTTATGCAAATTGGTTTTCGATGCAGGCTTCCTTAAATCGAAATCTGCATCCAAATTCTTGGGCTTCGCTTCTGTTCTTTGCTCGCTCGCTCTTGTAGGAGCAACGATTGCAGCAATGATTGTTATTTCAAATAACTGCTCTACTTCGGACTTCGGCGGAATCATTTCCGCAGGCGCAACCGTACAATGGGCAAGCTTGATCGGCAACTTGGCGGCGGCTATCTTAGGCCTTGGAACAAGCTTTAAAGCATCTAAGTAATAATTAAAAAACAAAACATAACAATAACCGACTTTGGGTTAGTCCCGAAGTCGGTTTTAATATATTATAGCTAATAGTTATCATCCAAGTGCAACGTCGAGTATCATCATAACAACAAAACCAGCTATTACGCCCCAAGTGCCCGTGTGTGAGTATTCGGAAAGTTTTGCTTCAGGAATCAAGTCCTCTACTACGACAAAAATCATAGCACCCGCGGCAAAGCTAAGTAAATAAGGCTGAAATGTAGATAAAACCGATGCTAATAATAGTCCTATTATTGCAGAAATGGGTTCCACTGCACCGCTTCCCATACCGAATAAAAACGCCTTAAAGCGTCCCTTTTCTCTTCTTAACGGTAATGCCACCGCAAAACCCTCGGGAATATTTTGAATCCCGATTCCGACAGATAGACCTAACGCCGCAAGAAACAAAGAATAATCCGATTGAGAAATCGCCGCGCCGTAAGCAAATCCGACCGCAAGACCTTCGGGGATATTATGGATAGTAACGGCAAGAAACATCTTCGACGATTTTTTAAGTCCAGACTTTATTCCCTCTTCTTTCTTTGTGCCGTTATGAATGTGAGGAACAAGCCTATCTATCAAAACCAAAAACAAGCCGCCTGCGATAAAACCTATACTTGCAGGCAAAAATGACAGCTTTCCTAAATTCGAAGAGCTTTCTATCGACGGCAAAAGTAACGACCAAACGGACGCGGCAATCATAATTCCCGCAGCAAAGCCCAATATTGCGGAATTTGCCTTATCCGATATGTCTTTTTTTAAGAACAAGACAAACGACGCTCCTAAAGACGTCATTAAAAAGATAAAGCTTATTCCGCTAATTGTAACAATCAATTCGTTGCCACTCATATGTTTTCCTCGGTAGATTCAATATTTTCAAGAAAGCCAAAGTTCGTCTTCAAAAAGAGTTTATAATCCTCCTTTATACTATCGTTTTTATATTCGTTTATAATCGTCTTACGTATCCATTCAAGCGATTTTTCGGTAATTTTTTCAAATTTAGTATACTTTATTTTCCGCAATTTATCGCTTTCATAAACTCTTCGTAAGAATCGTCGATTGTTTCGACGCTTTTGACTTCAACTTTTTTGTCAAAAATATATGCATTTGGTATTTTCGAAAACGGCGTCACCAAACTATCGTCGATTTCTACTTTGTATATATATCCCTTTTGATTTTTATATACAAGCTCAAGCGCATTTTGATAGTATTCGTCAAAATAGAATATCCCGTCTTTTGTAAATCCGTACGGCGCCCATATCGAATAATTGTTAAGTGGTAAATTCCCATGTTCGAGCCAGCATTTTTCAACGGCATTAACAAGATAAATTAAAACATTTTCTCTTTTCAAAGAAAAATATAAAAGTCCGTTTCCGTCTACACTTTTCATCGGGTCAAGATATTTTATGTTAGGAATTTTTGACGCGTGATATAAAATCATATAAACCTCTTCTTTAAATGATTTTTGATTTTAATTTAAACAAAACAAAAAGTCAACTCAAAAATATTCTTTTTTATGATATTTCACAATATTAAATAAAAATCGCAGATTTTTGACAATTCGACTTAAAATCTCTTGCTTTTTAAGCAATCTTTTAGTAAAATATA
>CAZIPL010000066.1:0-7873 GCA_964541255.1 uncultured Clostridia bacterium
GGACGGCGAGCGAAAAGCCTCGTCATTGCCGCGAGGATAACGTCGATGTAAGAATAGGTAACCCCCTTATCTGCCATTTCTTTTATGAACGCGTCTATGGGATCGCAATCGATATCCACGAACGTCATATTCATGGCGTCGGCTCTATGCGGCATAATATGCGGCATCAGCTTGTGATAGGGGTTGATGTTGTCGATGTAATATCCGTCGGGACGTCTTTTGAACATAATAATATTTCCTTCCTGTTTTACGGGCGTAATCCACCCTATTATTTCCTTTATGATACCAATCTATCATAAAAACAAAAGATAGTAAAGCGTTTTTCCAAAATCGAACAATGTCGGACTTGTGTTCGTTTTTATAGTCTGCTAATCTACGTCAAAGCAATTGAGTTTTATCTCAATCGATTTGTAAAATTTATGAGTAACATCTCATAATGCAAGAAGTCGTATGCTTTTTTTTGTAAGTATTTACGACTTCGCCGCATTTCGACTTAAGAAGCACAAAACAATATTTTTGTGTCAAAAGGGAAACGTTTTTTGTCGATAAAAAAAGCTTTGTTCGAGAGTAATCGCGAAACCAAAGCTTGGTATTTGTGTTATTGTTATCAATTGATAGTCTCGCGATTAAGCCTAAAAGTCGTCTTTTTTGCGTAATTTATCAAATCTTTTCTCGTAGTAATTTATCCTTTCGAACGTTTTTTAATATACGTATCCCGTAAGCAAAAACCCGACGAGAAGATAGATAGAGCAAATTGCGTATATAGCGATAAGCGCAAAATACGCCGCTTTGCTTTTTCGGGAGATTATCGCAACGTCGTTATAGCAAGGAAGTATCGGGAGCATATATCGCGGAGCGGACAAAAGCCAAGTTGCGGAGAAAGAGTATATGAAAAGCGCAAAGGAAAATCCGCCGTCCGTCGCGTCTCGTTTTGTCGTGAAAAAGATTATTGCGAGAGTGAAAAAGCAAGTTATTATTTGCGGAACCCATAAAACGATGTTTTGCGGGAAAGAGGCGGTCAACGCATAATGAGTAAGCGTTTTCATCGTGTTTCCGAAAAATCCGAGCGACTGGTGCCAATAGCTTTTTTGTACGTAAGAAAAATAGAAAGGATTCCCGAAAAGGTGATAGTTTATGAATAAATATATAATCGTTCCCGTTGCAACGATTAAAGAATATAAAATCGCTTTGTAGAAAAACTTTGCCGAAAAGCGATAGTCTTTGAATAGCGCGATGACAAGAGGAAGTGCAAGAACAAAGCCCGCGCTTCGCGTAAGCGCCGCCAAAAGACCGAAAAGGGACGAAACGAGAAAGTACTTTTTATGAAGAAAATATAAAAAGCACGCGCATAAAAGGATAAAAAGTCCTTCGCTCATAGGAAGCATCGCGAAAAAAGAAGTCGGGCAAAGACAACAAAAAATCACGGAACGTTTTGCGGTGGTTTCGTCAAAGCGCGAATAGGTGTCTTTATAGAAAACAAAAAGCGCGGCAGCAAAAAATATCATCGAAAGAGCGCAACCCGTATGATAATATTCTTTCGTTATAAGTGCAAATACTTTCAGAATATAAGGATATAGCGGAAAGAACACAATCCATTTCGAGTTTTCGCCCGTCGTTACGTATCCGTCTTTTGCTATGTCGATGTAGTGCGGAATATCCGTCGTTTCCTGCCAAGTGCTTTGCAAAAAGGGATTGCTTCCCGTTACGATAAAGCATATCAAAAGCTGGATTGCTTTAAGAATAAGAACTGAAACGCAGCAAAACAAAATAGCCCGCAAAGAGCTAAACGCTTGTTTTTCGGGCTTAGTAGAGCTTGCTTTAGAACATTCTACAAAGCGAGACGAGACCTTGCTTTGTAGTAAGACAACATCTTTTTTGAATGTTTTATCGATGAGAAAAACTAACTCTGCAAAAACGAGAGCTATTAGAAGAATCGATAAAAAATATTCCATTTTTTCTACCTCGAAAAAGCCTTGCTTTTTCCAACCTATCGAATAATAAACAACGCCGAAGCATTTTAAGTATCAAAAAAATTATAAATAATATATATCAATATTCAAAGGGAAATATAGCGGGAAAATTCTCAGAAACCGTCAAAAGCCTTATAAACGCTATGATACTTTTTTAATAATAAAAAAGAAGGGCAATAAATAGTTTCTGTTTATGTCGTCGGGTTGACAAAAAGCACGGTTTTGTTAGATAATGATTATGAATTTAATAAGCGTTTTTGCGTTTAATAGACGGGGAAAGGAAAATATGAAAAACTTAGAATGCTTTATTATGAAAACGATTTTCCGAAAAGGAGATTTGAAGCGTCTTTCGAAAGACGTTGTTCCAGACTTTGCAGAATATCTTTTTCAAAACGAGAATTATTTCGAAGACGGCGAAGAAAGGCATAATTTCGACGTATTGATTCCAAAAGGGGAAAAAGAAAAACTTCCTTGCATAATTAACATACACGGCGGCGGCTTTTGCGCTTGCGATAAGGATATATACGACAATTACGCAAGGCGTATGGCGTCTGAGGGCTTTGTCGTTATCAACATAAATTATTCGCTTGCGCCTAAATATCCGTTTCCTACCGCTATACACGATTGCGTCGCCGCAATAAATTATTGCCTTAAACATAAGGATAAATACCAAATGACGGACGATTACTTCGTTATGGGTGACTCGGCAGGTGCGAATTTAACTGCGACGATGGGGCTTATCGCGACCAATTTCGAGTATTCGAAGCTTATGAATCTGTGCCTTTCGGAGAGAATGAAAGGGGTATATCTTTCTTGCGGCTGCTATTCGTTCGAAAGCCAAAAGGACAGCGAAATGCCTATCGATCTTCGTCCGCTATATTTTCAAAAGAGAAAAAGGCATTATCCCGAAAGGAAAATGTATGAGATATACGATAGCTTAACTTCCGATTTTCCGCCGACGTTTTTAACTTCTTGCTCGGATGATTTTATGTATGTCGATAATCTGCGAATGAAAGACGCGCTTCAAAAGCTTAACATAAAAAACGTCGCTATGATATACGACAAATCTCACGAGCCTTTGGGACATGTGTTCAATTATAGGCATATAAGCGACGAGGGAAAGATTTTCCCCGAAGCTATAGAGGTAAGGAAAGTTTCGACAGAGTTTTTCAAGGATTTGATAAAATAAAGAAAGAGGAAATATATATGGGAAAAGACACAATCGACAAAAAGCTTCACGAAAGAAAGCTCAAAAGCCCACCGAAGTTTATATATAACGTTTTGGGAAGAGTTTGGGCGATTTTATATAACAAAAGGCTTAACGTCCACGTTACGGACAATATCGGAATAAAAGACATAAAAGACAACTTCATTGTCGTTTCGAACCACGCTTCGAGACTTGACTATATTTATGTCGGAATACCGTTCTTGCCGCATACGCTTAACTTCGTCAGCGGCTATAACGAGTTTTTCAGATCGCACTTGGCGGGGATTTTGCGCTTTTTGCAAGTTATCCCAAAAAAGAACTTCACGGCGGATATATACACAGTCAAAGAGGTTTCGCGCGTCCTTAGAAACGGCGGAAACGTTATGATTTTCCCCGAGGGAATGAGTAGCATTTCGGGTTCCAATCAGCCTGTCGCGCTCGGAAGCGGAAAGTTTATCAAGCATTTCAATCTTCCGGTATATTATTGCAAGATTTCGGGAGGATACCTCACCAACACAAAGTATAATCTCGAAGAGCGTCCCGGGCGTGTCGACGTTACGATAGACAAGCTCTTTTCGCCCGAAGATCTTAAAGCAATGACGCCCGACGAAATAGACGACAAGCTCAACGAGGCGTTATATCACGACGACTACGAGTGGAATAAGACCGCGAGAGTGAAGTTTAAGTCGAAAGAGGGAATAGCCAACAACATGGAGGACTTGCTTTTCCGTTGCCCGCGTTGCGGCAAAGAGTTTTCTATGAAAGGAAAGGGCGATAGAATTTATTGCGAAGAGTGCGGAAACGGCGCGACGGTCAACGAATATTACGACCTTATTCCTTTCGACGAAAAATGCGTTATTCCCAAAACTCCGAAAGTTTGGTTTGACGAAGAAAGAGCGATAGTCAAAAAAGAAGTCGAAAACGAGAACTTTGTTCTGGAAGAAGAAATCGAGCTTGCCGAGCTTCCTAAGCATTCTATGATAAAAAATCAAGATACGGGTATCGTTACGGGAAGGGGCATTCTCAAGTTGACGCGAAAAGGACTTTCGTTCGACGGAACCCGAGACGGTAAGCCGTTTAGCTTTTTCGTCGATTCGAAGAACCTTCCGACTTACGGAATGTGCACCGACGTAAACTTCTTCTATACGTTCGTAGACGGCGAATATTTCGAATTCAGACCTAAATATCGCCACACCGCAAAATGGCTTTTGGCTACCGAAGAGATTCATAGGCTAAACGGCGGAAAGTGGCAAAACTATTACGAGAATAAATAAGGAGACGTAGAATGGGTATTTTCAAGAAAAAAGATACGAAAGAAAAGAGTAACGCAATTGCAAAAACCGGCGATAACGAGGTATACGTTGTCGAGGTGTCGGATAAAAAACCGATAAAGAGCTATACGGTGACGGACGTCAAAAACAAAGCGGTGGATACCTTCACGACTGCCGTCGATAAAGAAAAGGAGATATCAAAAAAGCTCGCGTTCTGGTCTATGGTATACGAAATCGTCATGATGGTTGCCTACACCGTTTTGACGGTCGTTTCGGTTTTCACGAAGTGGTCGGAAGCAAACAATCCCCTTTTGATGTCTTGCCTTTTGGTTCTTTACGTCGGCGCGTTTATCGTTATGACGGCGTATACGATAAAGAGTATGCGCTCCGAAAAGATGTCGTATGACGCTAAGAAAAACACCGTCAAGAACTATAAAAGCATTTCCGTAATCGTCAAAAAGGTTATGAAAATAATCTCCGTCGGCATTTCGATTATGCTTGCTATTGAAACTTGGAACGACGGCGCGGCGTTTAGGTTTATTTCGATAATTCTTCTTATTTCCTCGATACTTGCGTTTTTCAAGGCGATAAACGGCATTTTCAAAGAAGTCAAGAAGATGAAGAAACGCTCCGCTCCGCAAAAGGAATCGAAGATAATGTCCGCAAAGCATAAGATAGAAAACTATTCCGACGAGCTTAAAGAAAAACGCCGCAAAGAAAACGAATAATATTACTTATAAAAATAGGGCAACCTCAAAAGAGGTTGTTCTTTTTTTGCGGAATAATAAGCTTGTTTTTCGGAGAAGATAAAAACGGGAGAAGTATATGAGAAAAATTGACGAACTCGGAAGAATCGTTATACCGAAAGACATAAGAAGCGCGATGAATCTCAAAGTCGGAGATTTCGTCGATATATCGGCGTGCGGAGATTATATCTCCGTCGTAAAGACTTCTGAGCTTTTCGGAATGGAAAAAGTAGCGGAAGAAATAGCAAGAGCTTTTGAAGAAGAGCTTGGCGGAGTTTGCGTAATTTCGGATTTAAGCAAGGTTGTCGCCGTGTCGAACGGACGAATGCGATACCTTATCGGCAGCGAATTGACAAACAGCGCCTTGGATATTTTGGAAAATATGCGTGCCGAAAAGGGCGGCGAAAGAGATCTTTTTTCTTTAAGCGTGGATTTGCCAATCCGCGCAGTTTGTCCCATAGCGGAAAACGGATTGAAACTCGGAATTGTCGCGATATTCGGAGAAAACGGGAATGCGGATTTAGATGTTTCCGTCGTCAAGCTTTTGGCGAACGTTTTAGGGAAATTGAAGTGAAAAAAAAGTGCGGCTTCAAAATACTTCTTTTTTCTTCCGTCGCGATAAAAATCATGGGCTTTTTCTATAAGCTTCCGTTGGCTAACGTTCTCGGAGAAGAGATGCTGGGGATATACCAGCTTATATTTCCGACCTATTCGCTCTTTTTGACGATAACGTCATCGTCCTTTTGCTCGGCAATCTCCGGTCGCTTCAAAGAGCTTCATGGCGATACGTCGGGCTTTTCGAAGATTTTGACTGTAAGCGGACTTATAGGAACAGCGGTTCTTATGATAATTGCCTATCCGCTCGCCTATTTTTTAGGGGAAATCAGAGTTGCGCTTTGCTTTATTCTAATTTCGCCGTCGATATATTTTGTCGCAAGGAATGTATATTTCAAAGGCGTTTCGCAAGGTATGCTCGATTTTTCGCCGACTGCCGTTTCTGAACTTATCGAGCAAGGTGTGAAGATAGCGATTTCGCTTCCGCTTATCTTTATCGTGAAAGATAAATACCTTGCGCTGTTGTCGGCTGTTTTTGCAATTACTATCGCGGAATTTATAACCGTACTTTTTTTGAAAAAGAAAGTCGCGATAAAAGCTGTCGATAAAAAAAGCGTTGGGGTGAAAGGCTTAGCTCTTCATTCGATTTCCTTTGCGATTTTTCCGCTATGCTCTGTGATAGAAACGATAATCGCGATGAAAATGCTTTGCTCCGTTTCTGAATACGGGGTGTATTCGGGTGTCGCGCTTGTCGTTTGCTCGGTGCCGATAACGGCAATCTCGGCACTTTCGACGAGCATAATTCCGAAAGTTGCGGAAAAAAGCATTCGAAAAAAGACAATATCGGACGCCTTGACGGCAACGCTTTTAATCACCGTTCCGTTTGTCTTCGGTCTTTTGCTATATCAAAACGAAATATTGTCGCTTCTTTTTCCTCGAATCGAAGAGGGGCGCGATATCGCGGCAAATCTTATTAAGCTATGCTCCGCAATTCCCGTATGTCAAGGCGTTCAATTGATAACGACTGCGAGCTTATACGGAAAAAGAGAGGAAAAGGGCGCGCTTATTGCTCTTGTCTTAGGAGGAGTGATAAAAATTGCGATACTTATTGTCGGCGGAGCTTTGGGTTTTGGAATAAAAACCGCCCCGATAGCGGCAACTTCGTCGTTTTTAGTTGCGGCGGCGGTCAATTTGGTATATATTATAAGAAGAAAAGAACTTGATTTTTCGGCAAAAAAGCTTGCTTTCGTTCTTGCGTATACGTTTATCGTTTCGCTTTCCGCGTTTTTCTTAAAGCGATATATCGACGGCATCGGATCGCTTTTTCTTAGCGTTGCGCTTTTAGGAACGGAGCTTCTGGCGTTTTGCGCGATTATGAAAATCGGGATAAAAACCAAAAAAGGACGGGAAAACAATGTCTGTTAGCATTATCGGATTGGGACTTAGAAGCGGCGATCTTTCGCTTTCGGGATATAAAAAAATCAAAGCGTGCGACAAAGTGTTCGTTCGAAGCGTTAAGCTTTCTGCTGCAAAATTTTTGAAGACGGAAAAGATTCCCTTTGAAAGCTTCGACGAGCTTTTCGAAAAATACGACAGCTTCGACGAGGTTTACGGGGAGATTGCAAAACGCATCGAAAACGAAAGCGGTGATGTATGCTATCTAACCGACGGCAGCGGTGTTTCGGATAAAGTAAGAACATATCTTTCCTGCGACGTCGAGCTTTTCCCTGCGGCGGAAAAGTGCGCCCGAATAGTCAAAGGAACGGACTATTCCGTTATGAGCGCGTACGATTTCTTGTCGAAAACAAATATCGGCGGAATATTGACGAACTTTTGCTATATTTGCGACGTCGATAACAAGCTCATCGCGTCTGACGTCAAGCTTGCGCTTTCAAAGATTATC
The DNA here is from genome assembly GCA_964541255.1 of uncultured Clostridia bacterium. Classification (GTDB taxonomy): domain Bacteria; phylum Bacillota; class Clostridia; order Christensenellales; family CAMQZB01; genus CAYOSU01. Next base: position 7,653 of record CAZIPL010000066.1, read on the forward strand.
GACGACGAAGAAACGGTTTTGTTTTTCGACGGAAAAACTCCTTTGGAGATGCCTTTATATGAGCTTGACGGACAGAAAAAATACGACTATAACACAGGCGTTTTATTCGAGAACAAAGATTTTTTACATAAAAAGATATTTATGGTCGAGGATCTTCTCGATATAGTGACGGCTCTTCGCGCGCCCGACGGTTGCCCGTTGGATAGGGCGGCTACGCATCA
>CAZIPL010000067.1:0-7706 GCA_964541255.1 uncultured Clostridia bacterium
GCATTTTGATTTCCTATAATAATGAATTTTTTATTATTCTCTACAAGTTGTGCTAACACGGTTTTCCCGAAAAAATCGTTTTTATAATGTATCAATTCTTTTTCGATATCGGCAAGTTGAGTATAAAACTCGTCGTTCTTTTGCCTTTTTGCGGTCGCTAAGCTCTTATTCCCGGACATATCTTATTATTCTCCAATAAAATAAGTCGCACCCTTAAAAATAAAAAAGTGCGCCAACCGAAGTCAACGCACTAAAAACGCAAACTCCGATAGCGACCAAGCTAATTTGAGATAACTATATTTTTGCCATTCTCAAATGGAATTTGCGTTTTTAACAAATACAAAAGAGAATAGCAAAAGAGTATATTATTCTCGCAAATAATATAGTTCTCTCATTATTAAATTAGCTTGGTCATTTTCGATTATAGCACACATTTTTGACAAAATCAATATAAGAACCGATCAGAGATCGATTTTCTTTACAAAAAATAAAAAAACAGACTCCTTTTTAGGAATCTGCTTTTCGTATCGATATTTATTTTAATTGTCTTCTTTTAATCGTCGTTTTTGTTCGAGAAGACGAGTTTTATCGGCGTCCCCGAGAAATCAAAGGCTTTTCTAAGCTGGTTTTCGAGATAGCGCCTATATGAAAAATGCACAAGCTCACTGTCATTGACGGAAAATACTATTACGGGCGGATTGACTGCCGTTGCCGAAACAAAGTATATTTTGAGACGTCTGCCCTTGAACGACGGCGGTTCGTTGACGGCGAATGCGTCTTGAATTATATCGTTCAAAACTCCCGTGGACGGACGGAAAGACGAATGAGCGTACACCTCGTCGACGAGCGTCATAATCTTTTCAACTCTCTGCCCCGTTTTTGCAGATATATATACGGGAACGAAATAGTCCATAAACGCAAGCGATGTATGGAGATTTTCGTTATATTTATTGACCGTATTGGTATCTTTATCGATAGAATCCCACTTGTTCATAACGACGACAGACGGCTTGCCCATTCTGTGAACGTAGCCCGCTATTCTTACGTCTTGCTCGGATATCTCTTCCGACGCGTCCATAACTATCAGAACAACGTCGGCTTTTCTTATCGCCGCCATGGCTCGAAGTACGGAATAATGCTCGACATCGTCGTCTATGCTGCGCTTTCTGCGAATGCCCGCCGTATCGATAATTGAATATTTCTTTCCGTTATATTCGAACTTCGTATCGATTGCGTCACGCGTTGTTCCCGAGATGTTCGATACTATGCTTCTGTCATAGCCCAAAAGCTTATTCGTAAGACTGGATTTGCCTACATTCGGCTTTCCTACGATCGCAATCTTTATTCTGTCGGGCTCTTCCTCTGTTTCGACGTTTTCCAAGTACGACACAGCTTCGTCCAAAACGTCGCCCGTACCTTGACCTTGCTCCGCCGTCATGGCGATAGGCTCACCAAGTCCCAAAGAATAGAACTCGAATACTTTTGCGGCGTCGTAGTTATCGATCTTGTTTACCGCCAAAACAATGGGCTTTTTGCTCTTTCTAAGTAGCGCGGCAACTTCGTAATCGTCATGCAAAAGGCCTTGCTTGCCGTCCACCATAAATATAATTACGTCAGCCAAATCGACTGCAGTCATTGCCTGTTCTTTGATGTGAACGAACATCTCGTCCGTTGACTTAACTTCAAGTCCGCCCGTATCGGCAAGAGTAAACTTCTTTCCGCCCCATTCTGCGTCGCAATACACTCTATCGCGCGTAACGCCCGGTCTATCGTCTACTATAGACAATCTTTCGCCTGCGACCCGATTGAAAAAAGTGGATTTTCCTACGTTCGGTCTTCCTACTATTGCTATTGTCGGTTTCATATTTAACCTCGTACTTTTTCTATAAAATTCTATACAGCTCTCCGCCGCTTCTCGGAGATATGACGACTTCGCAACTCACTTTTTCGGAAAACTCCGAAAGGGTCGTTCCGTCAAGGAAAACGTCGCCGAACTCCTTTAATATATTAGACGGCAAAATAATTCTGTCATACTTTTTGCCGTTCATTTGCTTGATTATATCGGTAGGAGTCAAAAGCCCCGCCACCGTAACAGTACGCCCGAAAAAGTCGTTCTTTACGCAAAGAATTTCGTGCGGACAGCCCACCTTTTCGATAAGCTTTTTAAGCGTCGGATAGAATGATACGCCCGTCACAAGAAGGGTCTTTTTCTCGGAAAAGCGCTTATTATTCTCTATCGCTTCGTCAAACTCGTCGATAAACTTTCGAACCAATCCTACGCCGTTTTCTATTTGATCAAAAGCTCCGTAATGCTCAGCAGAGGGCATTTCTCTTTCCGCCAAACAATAGAACTCGTCTGAAAGATAGACGAACGGCTCGCCGTGAACGCTAAAAAAATATCTCGAATAAGGTTCCACTTCGTCAATGACGTTTGACGCGCTTTCTTTATCGAAAAGCTGCAATTTTTCCAAACCGTCGCGGAATTTCGTCGTGCCGACGGGAACTATCGCGAGAGTTTTTACCATCGGATAAAGAGAATATAAATCGGAAATTGTCTTATGCAGAATATCTCCGTCGTTCAAGCCTTTACACAAAACGACCTGCGTATGCACCTCTATGCCGTTTGACGTAAGCTTTTTAAGCTGCGACATAAGCTTACCAGCGAAACGGTTATGCAAAAGCTTACATCTCGCGCTTTCTTCCGTCGCGTGCACGGAAACGTATAGCGGAGACAAATGCAAAGAGATGATTCTGTCTATTTCGGCATCTGAATCGTTGGTCAAAGTTACATAGCTTCCCGAAATGAAAGACAACCTGTAATCGTCGTCTTTAACGTAAAGCGTATCGCGTAAGCCTTTCGGCATTTGGTCTACGAAGCAAAAAACGCACTTATTCTGACAGGTTCTTATCTTCAAGTCGTCCTCGAAAGAAAGCCCTATCTCCTCGTCAAGGTCTCTTTGCACTTCCAACGTATATGTTTCGCCGTTTGAAAGCACCTCGAGAGTAAATTCCGTTTCGCCCTCTAAATATAAATAATCGAGAACATCCACAACGTCCTTGCCGTTTATTGTCGAAAGTACATCGCCCGCCTCTATTCCGAGCTCCCACGCTATTGAGTTTTCGTCAACACTCTTTATCGTCAGCATTATTTCTTTTCTTTAAGCATTTTTTCAAGCTCTTTCATAAATGAAGAAATGTCCTTAAATTCGCGATAAACGGAAGCAAAACGCACATACGCGACTTCGTTTAGGTTTTTAAGCTCGTCCATAACAAGCTCGCCAATCTGCTCGGACGTGATTTCAGATTCCAAAGTGTTGGATATTTTTTTCTTGATTCGACTTACTACGCCGTCAATGTCGGACATCGATACAGGGCATTTTTCGCAAGACTTGACAATACCCATTTTGAGTTTGGTCTGGTCGAACTGCTCTCGTCTTCCGTCACGCTTAACGACAAGAACGGGCGCTGTTTCAACGCTCTCGTAAGTCGTAAAACGCCTTCCGCATGCTATGCATTCGCGACGGCGACGTATACTCGTTCCGTCTTCCGACGGACGGGAATCTATTACCTTTGTATCATCATATCCGCAAAAACAACACTTCATGGCTTTTCTCCTTTTAAGCTAAGAACGCATTATGTTTAATTTTACAATAAAAACAGCCAAAACGCAACCCATTTTGTTACTTTTGCGTGTTTTGACACAATATTTTGTGGTCGATAGTTTTTTCCCTTGAAAAAATTCTTTCTATATTTGAATTCGAATAATTGCCGTGCTTATTTTCAATAATAAGTACAACGAGGTAATTATGATAATACTTATTATCGCGTTGCTTTCATATTACGTTGCAATAAACGCATACGGCGCGATGATGATCGCAATGCAGAAAAAAGAAAATGAAAACGCCGCAACTAAAAGCTGCGACGAAACACAGAAAAACGACTCTATTTATCCCGAAAAAGAAGATAATTCAATACTCGAAAGCCACACAGAAAAAGGTTCCGTCATACTAATAGAGGGCAAATGCGAAGAAAACGATTCGAAAATCAAGCATAATTTTGTCGAAAAAACTCAAAACGAAAATGCAAAAACGGACAAAAAGAAGCCATCCGAAAAGCCGAAAAAAGAAAAATCCGCAATATTTTCTTCAAAAAATACCGTAACGGATTTTCAGCTTGCAATCGCCGCAATCTTCGGCGGAAGCTTAGGAATGTTTATTTCTCTTATAGTTTTACGGTATAGATTGAAAAATATGCTTTTTATGGTAGGGCTTCCGGTAATATCCGCTGTTTACATTTCACTTATCGTTCTTCTTATTTCAAGAAACGGATTATTCGTTGCGTAATATGTAAAATAACTATTCTTATTAAGCGGCGCTTTTATTCGTCGGACTTATTTTCTTCGCTTATTTTGCCTTGCAAAGCCTCGACTTTCCCCTCTCCGCACACCTCGACCAAAATTACATCGCTTCCGATGCGCTTTATGTTATTCCACGGAATATATAAATCGTCCGTCGTTTTGAAAAGAGAAAAGCCTTTATCGCCGGGGACGACTATGCCACGAATTTTGCCGACGACGGTATCGATAATAAGATCCGTCGTTTTGCCGAGCTTCTTGCCGTCAGACACGTTGACGACATCCTTTGATTTGAAATCGGAATATTCTATATTCATTGCATACCTTTTTTATAAATTATATGCAACACACTCTTTCATTGACACAATATTCAATCAAATACATATTAAAAATCACGACATTATGTTTTCTTTCATATGCTTCAACGCGCACTTTTCAAGTCTTGAAACCTGTGCTTGCGATATTCCGACGGCGCGCGACACCTCCATTTGCGTTTTGCCCGCATAATAGCGAAGATATAAAATCTCGCGTTCTTTTTCGTCAAGAGACTTCAAAGAGTCGGAAAGCGCCACGTCGTTAGTCCACTTCTCGGGAGTCGCGGTTTTATCGGAAAGCTGATCCATAAGCAAAAGGCTGTCGCCGTTTTTGTTATATACGGAATCGTAAATTGAAATAGGCTCGGATATTGCGTCAAGGGCAGACACTATTTGCGATACAGGCAATTCGCAAATGCTCGCAATATCTTCTACGCTGCACTCTTTCGAGTTGGTTCGTTCAAACTCTTCTTTCGCGCAAAGTGCCTTATATGCGACGTCTCTTATCGACCTTGTAACTTTGACGGAGGTCGAGTCTCGCAAAAATCGCCTTATTTCACCCGTTATCATAGGAACGGCGTAGGTAGAAAACTTGACGTTAAGCGTTATATCGAAGTTATCTATCGCCTTAATAAGCCCCACACAGCCCACTTGGAAAAGGTCGTCGGCACTTGCGGAGTTCTTATTGAAGCGTTGAATTATGCTCAAAACAAGACGCATATTGCCAACGATAAACATATCTCGTGCGTTTTGTTCGCCGCTTTTTATTTTCACCAAAAGCATTTCGCTTTCCTTTGCCGAAAGCTTTGGCAAAGAAGACGTATCAAGTCCGCATATTTCAACCTTTCTTTTCAAACCATCACCCCTATTAGCAAAACTACGCATTTGTCGCGCCATAATATTTTGCCTTTTTAAGGGGATAATTATACTCTTCTATTCTTATATACGCCTTTATTAAAAAATCTCTCGACTTTTTGAAGTCGCATTTTTATTTCAGCAACCGATATTTCGTTTCTTTATCAAGTTTAGTTTATCGATAAATATCTTTATGCAAGCTTATCGAGTTCTCTTTTCATTTTAGATAAAATCTTCTTTTCAAGTCGGGAGATGTAGCTTTGCGATATTCCCAAAGTATCGGCAACCTCTTTTTGCGTCATTTCCTTAATACCGAACAATCCGAAACGCATTTTCATTATGTATTTCTCTTTTTGCGAAAGCTTTTCGTAGGCATCGTATAAAAGCTTCGTTTCGACTTGCGATTCGATATTGTCATATACTTCTTCGGGTGAAGTTCCCAATACGTCGGATAATAACAGCTCGTTGCCTTCGCTGTCGGTATTCAAAGGCTCTTCTAAGGATAGCTCGACTTTTCGCTTGACGGTCTTTCTTAGGTGCATCAAAATCTCGTTTTCGATACACCTCGAAGCATATGTAGCAAGCTTTATGTTCTTTTCGGGGTTGAAAGAATTGACCGCCTTAATAAGCCCGACACTTCCCACCGACACGAGATCTTCCGTATCGCAACCCGTATTTTCAAATTTCTTCGCTATATATACGACAAGCCTCAAATTATGCTCAATCAAAATCGATTTATACTTTTCATCGCCCTTTCTTATCATTTCGAGCGCGATATTCTCCTCGTCTTTTGAAAGGGGCGTCGGAAGCGCGCCGTTGCCGCAAATATAATACAGCGCGTTTTTATTGAAAATTCGCCTTAAAAATAGTTTTAGTTTTTTTAGTATTTTCATTGTCACGTCTCCTTATCTAAATCAACAAGTAAAGATTTATCAAAACAATTAAAAAAGATACCGTTTACGATCAATCGGGAAGATTTTCAACAGACATTTGTCAATAGTTCTGGCGAAAGCAAAACGTCGAAGTCTTCCGAAAAGCCCGTAAGAGAAACACAAGCGGGAATATCGGTATATTTATACTCCAAACGGTCTTTTTTAATCACAAGCTTTTCGATTTTTATTCTTTTTAGTTTCGACATTCCGCCTGCGATTTTAACATCGATTTCGGGGAGCTTTTCAAAGGACGGATTTTTAAGATAGCTTGCGATTGCAAAATAGTTAAAAACAGGCATAGCGATTGCGTTTTTATCGTCATAAATCAAATTACCGCTGTCAATAAACGCATTTAAGCTTAAACTCTTTCCGTCCTCGAATTGCACATTAACCTCGCACATCCAATTTTTGATTATTTTCATTCTTTTGACTTTTCTTACCGTAAGCGAAGTCAATAAAAGCATCGATACTCCCGAAAAAGCAAGCGAGAAAAACGGATATAAATCGTATAGAAAATATATGTCCGTACTTTTTATTAATCCGCTTTCTTTTATCAAAAGCGAAATGCCGAGCAATATTCCCAACATAGAAAAAGAGACAATGAAAAGCGTCAACCAACATACAAAAAGCTTTTTACGCTTAATCTTTAGAGGAATAAGCATTATTAATCCCTCAAAAAATTTTATTAATAGCGAAAAACCGACGAAGTATTCTTTTGTCGGAATAAGAGAAAAAACAGCTCCGATTATCGAAGAAAACGCAATTCTTTTTACATCGGTCTTTATTCCCGAAAGTCTAAGCATACAAAACAAAATAGCAAAATCAGCCACAAAGTTTGTTATAAAAACGTCTTCGATGTATATTTCCACCTAAAGATTATATCGCGTTTTTTCTATTTATTATTTCAGCAAATGTCGAAAAATATAATGCAAACAATTATAAAGTCTATAGCAAGAATTTAGTTTTGGATATGAATCAAATAATCTTTTTTACATGGTTTCTTCTCGAAATGATTTTTATTTTACTTTTCTCAAATACAAAAAAAGCCTTTTCGGCATAGCTAAAAAGCAAACCGAAAAGGCTCGTTAAAATTCAATTTTTTAAGAATTATTTATTTCTTTTCAATCTACGAAGGAACGGAGGAATGCTCGAATCCTCATCGTCGTCGAGAATTGTCGTGTTAGGAATTACGTCTGCAGGCTTAGGCTGTTCGACAGGTCTTTCCTCTTTTGGAGCTACTTGAGGAGCGGG
>CAZIPL010000068.1:0-6854 GCA_964541255.1 uncultured Clostridia bacterium
CGGCAACAGCCCGATGGTCGGTATGACCGTTGCTTGCGCAGTTGCGGTTGAAGAAGCATTGAAATAATAAATCAGCTTAATCGAAAAGTCGCTTTTGGTAAAGCGACTTTTTTTGTTGCGAAAATAGCTTTTGCTATTAGTAGCACCGAAAAAACAGCCTTAAATCAATAAAAGCACCGCTTTATTCTGCGACAATCGCTATATTTGATTGCAACAAGCTTTATTTATAAAAAGGCTTTGAATGAAAAGCGCATAGCATTATTTAAGTAAATTAAGTTGCGATATACTTAATTATTTATTGAAATTAAGCATTTATTATTGTATAATTAAAATATTAAGGCTTTCGACATGCAATCGCAAAGCCGCATATAATGCTTTGCAAAAAACAAAAAACGCAAAAAGTAAACATAATAACCGCGATAAAAGACTTAAATGCTTTTAAGTCGTTAAGGAGATAAATAATGAAAAGAGAAGAGATTTTGAAAAGACTTGGCTACCCCGTTCCCGCAAACAAAGTGAAACGCGTAATTATCTGTTCCGATATCGCCGCAGAAGCGGACGACCCGTTTGCGATCGCACAACACTTGCTTACGCCTACCGAAAACGTCGTAGGAATAGTTGCGGGCAATTTTGAGTGGAGATTCAGAACTATCCCCGCGCTTCAAAGCCAAAGACTTCAAAGCATGGAAAAAAGCTACGAATTAGGCGAAAAGCTTCTGAAAATTATGGATATCGACGACGTTCCGTTATATAAAGGCGCTGTCGATTACATCGAAGATAGAAACAATCTTCCGACAAGCGAGGGTTCGCGCTTTATCGTCGAAGAGTCGATGAAAGAAAGTGACGAACCGCTATATATCGCCTTACAAGGAAGCCTCACCGATTTGGCAGTTGCATACCTTCAAGAGCCGAGGATAGCCGATCGCATAGAGGCTGCGATTTGGATAGGCGGCGGAAGCTATCCAAGCGGCGGAAGAGAGTCAAACCTCCAGCAAGATATTTATGCCGCTCAAGTTCTTTTCGATTCCCCGATGAAGATATGGCAAGTTCCCGTCAATACTTATAGCAGAACGTTTATAAGCTTTGCAGAACTTGTCACAAAAGTCAAGCCTTGCGGCGAAATCGGCAAGCTGTTGGTTGACGGAATGTTTGCCGTCAACGATTGGTATGGTCGCGTACCTCAAAGAATTCCTTTCCCTCACGGCGAAACGTGGAGCATAGGGGATCAGCCTACCGTATCGGTTCTTTTGGAGACATCGAGCGATTTCGGCTTCCATATCGAAAAAGCGCCGAAGATAAACGACGATATGTCATATACCGAAAACCCCGACGGCAAAGAGATTCGCGTATACGACACGATAGACAATCGCATGACAATGGAAGACCTTTTCGCAAAGCTTCAATTGTGTTACAAAAACTAATTGCGAATATTATTTCAAAAATCCGACGAAAAGTCGGATTTTTCTTTATGGAAATTCCCTAAATCGATATTTAACGTCGCGTAAAACAGCAAAAGCTTTCAAACATATCGCCTATAGAAAACTTCAAGTATGTGATTTTTTCGACATTTCGTTTTACACGGCGGTTGCAATATGATATGATAAATATATTGTTTTCAAAAAACAAACCGCATAGCTTATTTGCTTTTGCGGCGAAAAACGCTCTAAATAAGGTGAAGTAATGGAAAAGACACAATCGAAGAACGAATTTATGGGGACGGAGCCGATAGGCAAGCTCGTCATGAAAGTGGCTATGCCCGTCGTTGTTGCGCAAGTCATCAATCTTTTATATAATCTCGTTGACCGAATTTATATCGGGCATATGGAGGGAGTCGGACAAACGGCTTTGACGGCGCTTGGAGTATGCAATCCGATCATTATTATCGTTTCGGCTTTTGCCGCACTCGTCTCGTCGGGTAGCGCGCCGAAAGTTTCTATGGCGCTCGGAGAAAAAAACTACGATAAAGCCGAGAAAATTCTCGGCAACAGCCTGACGTTTTTGGTTGCTATCGCCGTAGTTTTGACAGCGGCACTTCTTGTTTTCAAAGAACCTTTGCTTTGGCTTTTCGGTGCAAGCGAAAACACTATCGATTATGCCACCGACTATCTTTCGATATATTCTCTTGGCACGGTTTTCGTTCAAATCGCACTCGGTATGAACACATTTATCACCGCGCAAGGCTTCGCGCTTTTCTCGATGTTGACGATTTCTATCGGCGCGGTTTGCAATATCGCGCTTGATCCGCTCTTCATTTTCACGTTCAATATGGGCGTAAAGGGCGCGGCGCTTGCAACGATTATTTCACAAGCCGTTTCTGCCATTTGGGTTTTGCTCTTCCTTTCGGGCAAAAAGACAGGCGTAAAAATCCGCCTCAAAAACCTAAAACCCGACCTTAAAATAATACTTCCCTGCCTTGCGCTCGGCGTTTCGCCATTTATTATGCAAGCGTCGGAATCTATTATCATGATCTGCTTCAACAGATCGCTTCTTAAGTACGGGGGCGATCTTGCTGTCGGCGCATTGACGGTTATGTCGAGCGTTATGCAAATGACGATAATCCCTCTTTCCGGCTTTTGCTCGGGAGCACAGCCCGTCGCGGCATATAACTACGGCGCGAAGAACGTTTCGAGGGTCAAAAAAACATTTTCCATTATGCTTATCGTAAGCGTAATTTACTCCGCGATCGTGTGGACGCTCGTTATGCTTTTCCCGGAAACTGTGGTAAAGATTTTCAATAACGACGCAGACTTAATAGTCTTTGCAGGCAAAATGCTGAGAGTATATATGGCGGTAAGCCTCCTTATGGGCGTACAGCTCGCATGCCAGTTGACTTTTATCGCGATCGACTGCGCTCTCGAATCGTTTGTCGTCGCGGTAGTAAGGAAATTCGTCTTGCTTTTGCCCCTTATTTATATCTTGCCCGCAATTTTCTCCGACAAGGTATTTGCGGTTTACTTGGCTGAGCCCGTAGCCGACTTTATCGCAATATCGTTCACCGTGATTCTTTTCTCGATACGCTTCACAAAAAAGATGAAAAAGCTCGAAAAGGAATGTGAACAAACCGCCGAAACGGCAACGCAGCAAAACTAATAAAAGGTAGGAATAATTTATGAGATTCGTCATCGCTTCCGATATTCACGGCTCGGAAAAATATTGCAAAGAGCTTATTGAACGCTTTTATGCCGAAAAAGCCGACCGCTTGGTGCTTCTCGGCGACATACTATATCACGGGCCGAGAAATCCTCTTCCCGACGGATATAACCCGAAAGGCGTTTGTGAGCTTTTGAATCCGCTTTCTGACAAGATCATTTGTATAAACGGCAACTGCGACGGCGAAGTTGACCAAATGGTGCTGAACTTCCCATTGATTAAGGGCTTTTCCGCCGTTTTCGACAACGGCACTGCGCTATATTTGACGCACGGGCATATTTTCAATAAAGAAACTCCGCTGCCGCTTCCGAAAGGCTCGGTCGTTCTATACGGTCATACCCACGTTCCCGACTTTTCTACAATCGACGAAATAACGTATGTGAACCCCGGCTCCGTATCTCTTCCTAAAAACGACAGCGAAAGAGGTTATATCCTTTTTGAAAATGGCGTTTTTGAAAGAAAGTCCCTTGGCGGCGAGCTTTTGGAAAGCCATTCGATTGATTGTTAAAATATCTATCAAATAATATAAAACCATTTAATTATCTACAAAAAATCCGTCGAAAGCACTCGACGGATTTTATATTTTTTATTCAAATTTTGCTTTCCAGTCACTCGTTTCGGGAATAAGCCCGAAGCTCCCCGGCTTGCAATAAAAATTGGTATCGTTAATTCGTTGATCCATTATGTAATTTCCGCCTAACGAGAGATAAAGCTCCGCTTTCGTGCCGTCGGTTTTATAAAAAACCACCAAGTACTCGCCGTTTTCGCGCTCTTCACCTTTCAATTCGTCAACCCAGCAACGACGCACTCTTTCATTAGAGAGCTTTTCCAAATATATTTCAGCGTCCTCGCTTTCCATAACTTTCATGACATATTCGCCCGTTTTCTCGTTAAAATCTCCCACTTCGATATGGTCAAGCTCTAAACTCTCGATCGCATATTCGGGAAATACTTTATAAAACGACCTCGACGGGAAATATTGGAACGCCGCATCGAAAAGCTACCCGAAGAGGACTGCAAATTGGCATAGGAACCAAATAACGACAGACCCCGCAATAAGAACTATTGCTCCGATTTTAAGCCTGTTTTTTACTTTTTCATTCATATTTCCTCCTTTATGCCCAATCGTGATTTAATGAGTAGTGTTTATTATATTTGTATACTAGATTTGTAAAGTTATTACTTTTCCCATACGGGCGAAAAAACTCGCCCGTAAGAGAAAAGTTTATTTAGATTATGGCCACCATAACCCGCCATTACCATTTCCAAAAGCATTGTAATAATAGGTGTCGTTTATCTGCTGTCTTACGGACGGATTCCCTCTGAATGTAAGTATCAACTCTCTCGTTTCGCCGTTTTTCAAATAGAATACAGCTTTGTAATCGCCTATTTTCTCGAGTTTTTCGCCTTTCTTTTTTTCTCTGCGGTTAAGCTGAACGTAAGAGGAATGAAGCCTTTCTAAATACGCTTTTGCATCTTCGTCGGAAAGCGTTCGCATATTATAGTTATCCTCACCTCGATCTCCTGCACCCACTTCGATTCTGTCGATTTCTTCAAACGATATGTCATATTCGGGAAATACTTCGATAAATTCTTCCTTGAGGTTATACTCTAATCGTTCGCTCAATATTGAATAAAACACGGGAACGGCTCTCAATATCGCAAATAATAGCAATATTCCAGCTATAACGAGAAGGATTATCATTATAATCCGCGCAGTTTTCAAGCTTTTATCCATAATATATCTCCTCATGCTAAATTGTGTGGTATGCGTTATCGTAGTGTCGCAACTTCAATATCTTCCTCTTACGGGCGAGGGAACTCGCCCGTAAGGGGTATGTTATTAGTCTTCTGCCCAATAATCTATTCCCATACTTCTGAAATAGAAATCCGTGTCTTTGACTATTATATATTTCACATCGCCTAATTCTATCCATATTTTTTTGGAAGGACCATCTTTCATGACGATTTCGATTGTTCTATAATAATCAATCCCACCTCTACGTGCACCGTGTTTTATTCGAGCGTTGTTTAATCGGTTTATTTGATGCTCTATTGCTTCCGCACGGGTTGTTCTTGCGGTTCTTATCACTTCACCGCTTGCGTTAAACTCCGTATACTCAATATATTCTACGTTACTTGGGTCGATCGGCTCCTCAAACGCAGGTAACAGCCAACCGAGCGGTTTCGAACCTAGCTTTTGCCATGGCCAAGTAAATATAACAAACCAAACACTAAAGGTAATAATTAAAGCAAGTATAGCAATAATCACTATAAGAATAATCTTTTTCGTTTTTGTCATATTTTACCTCGTTAATGATTATCATTTCTTCCTTACGGGCGAGTTTCCTCGCCCGTAAGAGAAGAGCTTTTTGCGTTCAATTTTATATTATGAATTTATACATAACCTATATAGTTAAAAAGCCCATAAAAAGCAGTGCCGTTAATCCGTTGATAGCCGGGATCTCCATATGTGAGATACATACTTACGCGTTCTCCGTTCTTTTTGACGAAATCAACTCTATATAAAAACCCCGTTCCGAAATTATGAATCTCGTTAATTATTCCTAACTCTATTGCAACCATCCAATTCAGATTAACCGTGCTGTTTTCGAGCTTTTCCATATATTGGGTTGCCTTTTCTCCGCTTATCTTGCTATATGTTTTATATTCCCCCAAGCTTCCATATTCGCCAAACTCAATATAATCAATCTCGTCTACGGGAATATTATATTCGGGGAAAGCTTTGAAGAATTTTCTCCTCGGCAAAAATGCCGCTTGGGGTACATGATAGAAAAACGTCAAAAAGAGCGTTAAAAGAATTAGAATCACCACTATCCAAATGAGAATATTTCTGATCTTTTTCGCTTTTGCCGTCATCGCTTTTCTCCTTTATGCCCAATCGTGATTTATTGCGTAGTATGAATATATGCTTGCGCTTGATACAATTGCAGATGCATATGCGTATGGGTTGTTATTATGCCACCCCAAGTGCACATAATATCTGTCATTGCTATCATATCCATATGCAACTACATTATGAAAACTCTCTTCCGTCGTATTGTTGCCAATAGTATAATTAAAAGTTTTTAGTGTAAGTATTACGGGATTTCCGCCATTAATAATTTTCTTTGTCTCAGATGCACAATTTGTATTCCCAAGTTTATGTCTCACCCTTGTTCCGACGGCTGATGTACAATCATTGCTTATATAGTCGATTATAGTAGAATTAATTTCATATGCAGACATTGGATTAAAGTTAGGTACTGTTATTCCTATTAATGTATGCGGGTAAGCAAGAAATAGATAATCGTGGAAAGTTTGAGTTGTCCCTATTGTTTTGCCGTTGCTGTCAACGACTACAAATTCAGAACGTGTTATTATGTCGTCATCAATAAGCTTGTCATAAAATCCTAATAGAATACAAATCGAAACGACACCGCAAGTGCTGTTTGTGTTAGTTGGGAAATCCGTCAATAGTGCTAAGCTTAAGTATTCTTTGATTAGCGTAAAGCCATATGCGCCTTGCGTTGTCTTATTAGGATCGGGACTATCTGGAAATGTTGCTCTCGTCTGAACGGGTTTTATGTAATGCTCATCATCTATGGTGAAAGCCGCTCCCGTAAGGTTTGTTTTGGGTATACTTTCATCTGTTCTTAAGTGCCTTACGTTTCCGTTGCTACTTCTCGTAACGGGTTCGATGA
>CAZIPL010000069.1:0-6834 GCA_964541255.1 uncultured Clostridia bacterium
GCTTTTTGTAAACAAAAAACCTAAACCAAACTTTATGGGTTCGATTTAGGTTTTGAATGGCGGAGAAAGAGGGATTTGAACCCTCGCTACAGTTTAACCCGTACTACTCCCTTAGCAGGGGAGCCCCTTCGGCCTCTTGGGTATTTCTCCAAACCGCTTATGTATCTTAACACAAAAAGAGGTAGATTGTCAAAAGTATTTACAAAGATTTTTCAAACATTATCGAAATTATATTCGTTTTATAATTAAATGCAATAAAACCAAGCTTATTAATCGCAAAACAGATCATCCAATATATGGTATTAAAAAATAAAACAAAAAAATGCAGCTTTTCGAAGAATACCAAAACGAATACGATTGAGGATAAGTATTAAATCGATAACAATTCTCCTCTATTAAGGCGAATTATCTTAATATAAAAATGCCGACTTACAGATAACTCTATCTAAAGACATCAGAAAGTCGGCATTATCATTTAAGCGATTTGCTTATATTGGCTGTTATATATTTCGGTATAAAGACCGTTTGCTTTCAAAAGCTCTTCGTGAGAACCTTTTTCGACAATTTCTCCGTTATTAACCACAAGTATAAGATCGGAATTGACAATTGTCGAAAGACGATGAGCTATGACGAAACTCGTTCTGTCGCGCATAAGCTCGTCCATGGTTTTTTGAATCAAAAGCTCCGTTCGCGTATCGACGTTACTCGACGCTTCGTCAAGGATAAGCATACCTTTATTCGCAAGATATACTCTTGCAATTGTTATTAGCTGCTTTTGTCCGCCCGATACGTTTGCGGTATCTTCGTTAAGAATGGTGTCATATCCTTTCGGTAAGCTTTCGATAAAGCGATCGATATGGGCATTACGCGCAGCTTGCTTTATCTCCTCTATTGTCGCATCTTGACGACCGTAGGAGATATTTTCGGCAACGGTGCCGGAAAAAAGCCACGTATCTTGCAAAACCATGCCGTATAAGTTTCTGATAGAGGCTCTCGAATACTTCGATATATCCTTCCCGTCAACGAGAATTCGACCGCTATCGGGGTCATAGAATCTCATTAACAAGTTTACGATAGTGGTCTTTCCTCCACCAGTCGGCCCTACAATAGCAATCTTTTGTCCTTTCTTTGCGGTAAACGACAAATCTTTTATCAAAGGTTTTTCGGGATCGTAAGAAAAGCTTACGTTTTCAAAAACAACTTCCCCTGCCTCAAAGCTCGGGAAAACATTATTCTCAAAAGTCTCGTCCATTTCTTTTTCGTCGAGTATCTCGTAAACGCGTCTTCCCGCGGCAATGGTGTTTTGCATTATGCTAAGACCGTTTGCAATACTTTCAAGGGGACCGGAAAACATCTTCGCATAGAAAACAAAGCTTACAAGAACGCTTATTTCAATCACTTCTTCAGCAGCCAAATATCCGCCTACGATGCAAAGCGCAACATAAACAAGATTGTTTATCAAAACGATTATCGGATTGACTATATCGGAAAGGAACATAGCTTTAGCTTCGACATCCCTTCTTTCTTCGCTTATCTTTGAATACCTAACAGATTGCACCTCTTCAAGCCCGTAAGATTTTACCGTATCGAAACCGCTGAAGTTTTCTTCCGTGACAGAATATAACTTGCCGTTAAGCGTGCTTGCTTCGGTATATTTTTTCTCGCTCTTAGAAGCAATAACGGCAGAAAGAACAAGAGATACCGGAACGAGAGCAACGACGATAGTTGCCATAATCGGATTTATCGCAAAAAGGACGACCGTTACGAGTACGAACTTGACGACGCCGTTAACCACCATATCGAAAATCGTATGAAGCGTGTTGCCCAAATTCGACACATCGTGCATCATTCGAGAGATAATCTCTCCGTTAGGAGTTTTATCGATATAGCTTATCGGGAGCTTTTTGAGCTTTTCGCTTATTCTTATTCTCATTCTGCAAGTGTAAAAACGCGATACGACGTTATTCATAATAAACATCGTAAGCCACGAACACAATGCGGAAAGGAAATATATACCGCCTAGAAGCAAACACAGCGAAACTACTTTTTCAAAGTTGAATCCCGTTCCGTCTTTCCATATGTCGTATAGCATATCGGTTAAATCTCCGAGAATATACGGAGACGCAACCTTTGCCAAAACGCCGATTATACTTATTATCAAGCTCAAAACAAGCCACAAACGGATGTTTTTCGCGTCTTTAAGCAATCTGATTATTACGGAGAAACCGCTTTTTGCGCAGTTATTTTTCTTCATAAGCGTCACCTCCGTGCTGAGAAATATATATTTCTTTATATATTTCGCAATTCTTCATAAGCTCGTCATGCTTTCCGCTTCCGACGATTCTGCCTTTTTCGATAACGTAAATCTTATCGCAATGCATAGCCGTCGCGGAACGCTGAGTAACGATAATTTGAGTTTTGCCTTTGAGCTTTGAATTAAGCTTACTTCTAAGCTTGCTTTCAGTCAGATAGTCAAGCGCAGAAAAACTGTCATCGAAAATATATATCGGCGCGTTTTTAATAAGTGCTCTCGCTATTGCGAT
The DNA here is from genome assembly GCA_964541255.1 of uncultured Clostridia bacterium. Taxonomy (GTDB): domain Bacteria; phylum Bacillota; class Clostridia; order Christensenellales; family CAMQZB01; genus CAYOSU01. The sequence goes on from CAZIPL010000069.1 coordinate 2,544, forward strand.
TCTTTGCTTTTGCCCGCCCGAGACGTTCGTTCCGAGCTTTGCAAGTCTATAAGCGTACTTTTCGGGCTGTGATTCGATAAAATCAGAAATCATAGCTATATCGCAAGCTTCTTTGATATCCTCTAACGTAGCCTCCGAATTGCCGAATCCAACGTTTTCCTGAACGGTACCTTCAAATATCATACTTTTTTGAAGAGCGGTCGAAAAGGCGGATCTACCCTCTTTTATTCCGCATTGAGAATACTTCCTCCCGCCGACGGTTATTTCTCCGCTTGTCGGACTTACAAAACGAAGAAGAAGCTTAACTATCGTCGATTTACCGCTTCCCGTTGCGCCAATTATTCCTACTATCTCGCCCTCTTTGATATCCATATCGATATGCTCTAATGCAGGAGCGTGTGCGTCAGGATAATAATATGTAACGTCGCTTAAAGAAAGATCTCCTTTTGTGATAGGATTATCAAGCGTTTCATAAGGTTCGCCCTTGAAGTCGATGACTTCTTGAATACGTTTAATGCAAACCATAATATGCGGAAGTCCCATGATAGTCCAGCTTAAAGTCAAAAGTCCGTTTGCGGCTAACGATACATATTGCAACGCAGAAACTACGTCTCCCGCTTTCGTTATGCCTTGTCCCACTCTATTGAAACTAAGCGCAATGATTGATAGCGTAACGATATCGAGCATAAACGTGCAAACGCTCGAAATAGATCCGCTTCTTACGTTTGCTTTTATTATATATCTAGCCATAAGATCGGTTGCTTTCGCAATCTTTCCGTGTTCACGTTCTTCGGTATCGAAGCTTCGAATAACTCTTATGCCCGAAAGCCTTTCTCTTACGGTGCTATTCTGCATATCGGTATATTTATCAGACAAATCCCAAAGGCTGTTCATGTTCTTCGAAACCAAAATAACGATGACAAGAACAATAGGTGCCGCAACAAGCATAGTTATTCCCAAAAGCCAGTCTTTGATGATCGTCAAAACCATTCCGCCGATGAACATTACAGGGATAGATACCACGGAATAAATAAGACTCGATACCATCCATTGCAAATAAAAAATATCGTCGGTCGAACGGGTTATCAATCCGCCTGCTCCGATCGAATTGAACTCGGCGTTAGTTAGAGAGTTTATTTTCGAGAACATCTTTTTTTGAAGATCGCAAATAAACCTCGTCTGATTTTCGGAATTTACTTTCGAAACGCAAATTCCGGTTAAAAACGACAGCAACGTCGCAAGAGCCATAAGCATACCTTTTTCAAGTATATAGCTCATATTACCTTCGGCAATACCGTAGTTAACGATATTACCTACTTCATATGACAGATATAAGGCAAAGAGCGTTTGAACAACATATAAAAATGCCATCAAAACGAATCTCCACCTATATTTTTTCATTGTTTCAAGTATTACTTTCATATATATAAAATAGTAGTTTTTGATGTTAGCGATTAATTATTAGCAACTTTAAAACCATCAAAGCAAATTTCGACAAAAGGTAAAAAGCGACAACTAAATTACAATAAAAGAAGTCGCAAATAATTCAAAAAATGATATGTGTTCTCTCTAAGAATAACAACGTTAAAACAAGACAACGTTAAAACAAGTTGTTATCGATTTACACAATACAACCAATGCCGAAAACACAAAAATATATTATTTACAAAATCGAAAAAGCTTTATCGGCTTTAGGATTATTTATTTTCTACAATTCATATAATAGTTATTCATTTCTATCCCGCCTCAAATCTCCGTCTACATTGACATTCTAACACAAAAGAATAAATTCTCAAAATAAATATTGCGGAGTATATAAAAATATTACGGCAAAATCATTATATATAAAGAATTAGCTATGTAAAAGTTTTTGGATAAAGCAAATATATAAGAAAAAGAAAAGCGATATAAATATACATATATCTCGAAATGTATTTGCATAAAGCGATTTAGTAAACTATGTGTAAACGCAAGAAATAAAAACAGTCCGTAACGCTTTTCGCTACGGACTGTAATAAAATAATTCAATATTTATATGTTACCAAATGACAACGCGGTTCTTAGGTGCAAGATACATCTTATCGGTGGGTTTTACATCGAATGTCATATACCAAGCATCGAAGTTTCTGGGTTGCATGTTTGCACGCAAATAGCAAGGTGCGTGAACGTCTATCTGAAGCAATAACTTCAAGTATTCGGGACGACCTTTCAAGCACCAAACACGTGCCCAGTTGCAGAAATACTCTTCGTAATTTGCATCTTCCATATTAGACATAATTTCAAGAGTTACTGCCATACCTCCGTTGTCGGCGATATTTTCACTTACGATAAAAGTAGAGTTTACTTTACCCCATTCAAGCTCGATACCCTCGAATTCTTTTATCATAGCTTTTGTCTTTTGGACAAACTTTTTGTTATCTTCTTTTGTCCACCAATTATTCAAATTGCCGTTTTCGTCACATTTCGCGCCATTATTATCGAAAGCGTGAGAAATCTCATGACCGATGACAGCGCCTATACCGCCCAAGTTTTCACTTCTCGACTGGTTGATTGAATAGAACGGCTTTTGCAAAATCGCAGCAGGGAACGTTATATCGTTCGAAGTAGGATTGTAGCAAGCGTTTACTACGTGACCAGCCATAACCCACTCGGAACGGTCTACAGGCAACCAAAGTTTTTCGAAGTTATCTATAGCACGAGCAATACGGATTTCTTTAACCGCACCGTAGAACGAAGCACGAGCTCCGAAAGTAATCTTGTCATAAAGCTTATTGCATTCGTCGGGATAACCCATTTTGACAACGATTTTATTAAGCTTCAAAATAGCCTTTTGCTTGGTTTCTTCAGAAAGGAAGTTGTTGCGTTCCAAACGGATTTTATATGTATCGATAATTTCGTGAACCATTTCGACAACGTCTTTCTTTGCCTCTTCACCGAAATACTTTCTTCCGTAATATAAACCAACCGGTTCTGAGAACAAGCCCGATGCAGTATGATATGCTTGCTTTTCAATGCTCGAAAGTTCGTTAACGCCCGTCAAAACTTTACTGTAAGACGAAGCAAGTTCGCGAATTTCTTCACTCAAATAGCTGCATGCGGAAAGCAACGTATCGATATACGCCCAAGATTTATAAAGTTCAAACGTTTCTTCGTTGAAAAGGGAAGCAAAACCTTTAAGGAAGCGCGGTTCGAAAACGATGATATTCTCAGGAATCTTTTCTCCGTAAAGACTTGTAAGCAGCTTTTTGAATTTTATAGGACGAAGCAACGTGCAAACGCGGCGAGTCGGCATGGGATTATACGATTTTACGTATTCAGACCACTCTTCACTGCTTTTAACGAGCGTTGCAATGATTGCGTCGAATTTCAATGCGTTTTCAAGGTATGTCTTCTGTTCTTCTTCGGTAAGCGTAGTGCGTTTCAATACCTCTGCGGTCATTTGAGACCAAACTCCGATAAGAGCATCGTGTTGCGCTTTCATTTCTTCTTTGTAATAAGTCGTATCGGGAAGAATTGTCGAAGGACCGCGCAAAACAAAAGCATGACGAGAAGTATCTTTCATATCGTCGTCTACACCAACATAGAAAGGCAAGCTGATTTGTCCTACAACAAAATCTTTAATTCTTCTGTTTAAGTCGGAAATACTTTTCAAATTATATATTTTATCCAAATCCTTTTGAACGGGTTTTAAGCCCTCGGCATTACGTCTTTTTACGTTTTTTGCAAGCTTAAAAAGCTTAACCGCTTTTTGTACGTTTTCATCGGGAATTTCAATTTTACCTCTTGCCATTTTGTTGAAATCGCTTATCATAAGCTTTTCGACATCGGCATCGAGATTGATAAAACCGCCCGTTGCAGGCTTATCTGCAGGGATAACGGCATTATCTAACCATTCTTTGTTAACATGCATATAAAGATCGTCTTGAATTCTTATTGCGTTTTCCATATCATTAGCTCCTTTTGCTCGAAAACAAATCGCTTTGTCACGAGCTTTTGTGTATATTTTATCACAATAATCAAATTTTGCAAACAACAATTTAGCAATATCCAATAAAAACATCGCTATATTTATAAAAAACAGTATGGTAAAACGCTCAAAATCGATATTTATAAATATTAGCTCTCAAAACCGATGCAAATTATTCGAATTCATAAAGATTGATGTTCAACAATTTAGATAATCATTGTTACCGTTTCAAAACGGTTAGGTCATTCGTCAATCAACGAAACTTTGATGACATACGCCCACCTTATGGAGAACGACGAAGCGAAGAGCATTGCTCTTCTTGAA
>CAZIPL010000070.1:0-6212 GCA_964541255.1 uncultured Clostridia bacterium
TGAAATACTGCGGCGTTTCTGTTCTTTGCACGCAAAACAGAAACTTCTTGCATTATAACCTATAAGAAGTAAATGCTTTGTCTAACGCCAAACCATTTTGCAAACGCTTCGCTTTTGCCACAAAATTGTCGTTTCGCTTCTTAGCTTGAAAAACCGCGAAGTTCCAAACCCTTGCAAGCAAGTTTTTAACTTCTTGTGTTAGAACTTATCGCTTGTTATTATTATTGACACGATAGAAAGAAATATACTTAAAATACAATACTAAGTTATGGCGCATAAGTGTTTATTATGTGGAAGAAAGCTTTTATAAGAAAAAATGCAAATAAGACGACTTTCAGTCAGCGACAAGATTAAAGAAATCAAAACATACTAACATCAATAATTTTGTAATCGCAAATGAGTTTTGTGTAAAATCTCAATACGATTGTAAAAGAACCGACAGTCTGTCGGATTGCTAACACGGTGTAGTTTTTGAGTTTTACATATTGACATAGAGTATGTCCTATGATAGTATATCCATACAAACAGAATAAATCTGTTTGGTTTATTGGGCAAAATGTATGCAAATATTCAAGTTAAGACGGTGAGTCCGAAAAACGTTTAGTTAAGAATTTTTTTGATAGTTAGAAGTCAACCAAGTTTTTGTTGGAATTAAGGAGCGTATTTAGCAAAAAATCGGTTTCGAAGAAAATATAAGGAAGAACTTATTATGACGGATAGAAAACTACTTGTAATAATACTTTCGTTCTTTTTTGCAGTATATATAGCTATAACTATTATGACCCCTTGGTCGGCATTATTGCCTTTTCGAAAGGATTTTTTCGAAGTTTTCCCCGAATACAACGTAGATATAGAGGAAATCGACCGCATCGAGTGCGTTTCCGTAACAAACGCTTGGGGAGAAAGATTCGTTAGTAGTTATAGCGGCGAAGAGATTAAGCCTATTTACGAAAAAATTTCAAGCGTCAAGCTTCAACGAAATTGGCTTAGAAGCATTCAATGCCTATTTATGGGAGACGACTATTTAGAAAACGGAAACATTCGCGTGACATTGTTTTTGAAAGACGGTCAAGAGCTTAAGATATATATCGATTGCGAGCACGGAGACCGCATTCAACGAATTAACGACAGCTGTTTTTATTGCTCGTCGGGGTACAGAGTTTTAGATTGGCAAGTATTTCCAAGTAAAAATACATAGAAAAACACGAGAACATCGCTTTAAGATGTTCTTTTTTTATGCTAAAAACAAAGCAAAACCTACTCATTTATTATTAAAAATTGTTCACGGATTTTGCAATATTTCACCGATAAATCGATACTATAAATAAAAAAAGGGCTTTTTTTCAAAGCCCTAAATTGTTCTTTTTTTTCAAACTTTTTCGAAATAGTCTCTTATTCCGACGTGGAAATCTCTTGCCAAAATCACGTTGTCGTTATATTTTTCCGCAAGCGTCGTTGCAACGTCGGCAATGATTTGCGATGCCGCCGCCGTTGCCAAAACGGGATATATTCCGCGAGCAAGTAGCGCCGCAACGCACCCCGAAAGAAAATCGCCGCTTCCCGCCTTTGCAAGGGACGGCGAACTGTTTTTTGTAATAAAAGCACGCCCACCGTCTGTCGTTATGCTTTCCGCTCCTTTAAGGTGCAAAACGACGTTATACTCTTTCGCAAACTCCGCCACTATATTAAGACTGTCCCTTTGGATTTTTTCTATTGAATTGCCCGACAATCTCGAAAATTCGGCTATATGAGGAGTCAAAATCACTCTACACTTTGCGTTTTTAAGGTCTTCTTTTTTTATGGAATTTATTCCGTCGGCGTCAATAACAAGCGCAATATCTTTTTGAAGAAGATATTTGACGAGCTTTGTCGTTTCCTCCGTCTTTTTCATTCCCATTCCGACTGCCACGGCAGAAGCTTTCGAAAGCGCTTTTTCAACATTAGTCTCATCGAAGAAAAAACTGCCGTCCTTTTGCGCTTGCAATGAAAGGGTACATTCGAAAACCTCGGGCGATATACTTTTTGCAACGGACTCCGTAACGGCAAGGCAAGTATATCCCGAGCCCATACGCATGGAAGAACTACCGAGCGCGGCAAGCTTTACGGCTCCGACATATTCGTCACACGAAGCAAACACGACGTTTTTACCGAAAGTCCCTTTGTGGCTGTTTTTGTCACGTTTAGGGAAAAGCTCGAGTATTTGACTTTTTATTAAGGTTTCAGTCCTCATAAGATATTACGCAAAACGCCATAGCGTCCGTCGAAGTATGGCTTATAGAAAGGTGTGCTTTTTCTATACACTTAAGCTCTTTAAGCGCCGCGCCTCGTAAAGAATAATAAGGCGCGCCCGATTCTTCGTGAAGAACGACTACGTCGGATACGGGGAATCCGTTACCGAAGCCTTTTCCTGTAGCTTTGGCAAACGCCTCTTTCGCCGCAAACATTCCGGCGAGCGTTTCATAAGGTTTTGCTTTTTTTGCGGCGTATTCAAGCTCTTCCTCCGCATAATACTTTTCGAAGAAATCCTCTCCGCATCTTGCTATTCTTTCTACTTTAACAATATCGCAACCTGTTTTCATAAGATTCTAACTCCTTGTTACGTCTCCGTAAGAGACTTTTTTTATTATACCGCAAGATTCGACGAGCAAAAAGCCCTTTTCGTCGATATCTATCGCTTTACCCGTGATTTTAGGAACGCTGTCCACCGTAACGAAATATCCGATCGTTTCGCTCAACGATTTATATTTTGTTAGCAAATCGCCTTTTTTGTCGTCCGTTTCGACATATGTCGAAAACCTTTCGGCAATATCCGAAACAAGCTTGTTTTTGTCTATCATCTTTCCCGAAAGATTCGTCGCTATGTCGCATAATTCGTCGGGCAGTTTGTTTTTTAGGTTAATGCCTATCCCGGCAGTTACGCTCGAAACATACTTTCCTTCGATTTTCGACGAACAGATTATTCCGCAAAGCTTTTTGCCGTTATATTTGACGTCGTTGGGGAATTTAAGCGTCGTTTCGATACCTTGGTTTTTGAGCGCTTCGCTTACGGCAAGCCCCGCGTAAAGAACAAAAAGCGTCGAATCGGAAGCTTCGCGATAACATTTTAGTCGAATCGACATATAAAGCCCGCCTAAATTGCTTGAAAAAGCTCTTCCGTTTCTACCTCTGCCTTGCGTTTGACGCTTTGCGATAAGAACGACGTCGGGGTACTTTTTCGCGTATTTTTCGATCTCGCTCTGCGTTGACGGAACGGAAAACCTTTTTATAACCTTAAACTTCTTCGTCATCGTCAACCTCGTTTCTTATTTTATCGAGAATGTCCGACACGATGTCATAAGAAAACCCTCTCGAATACAGCCTTTGATAAAGCTTTCTCACGTTTTCTTTCGACATTTCGTTCTTAGAGAAAAACTTTTCGGCATAGGCCTTGCACGCAGCTTTTTCGGTATCTTCGTCCGTTTCGATTTCGCTTAGTACGCTTTCCGAAACCCCCTTGCTTTTAAGTTCGTATTTCAAAAGCTTCGTTCCCTTTTTCTTGCTGTTTGTCTGAATATACGCTTTTGCGAACCGCTCGTCGTCTACGTAGCCGTAATCCTTAACCTTTTCCATTACGTAATCGACAATAGGGCGCATATACCCTTTTTCGTACAGCTTGTCTTTGAGCTGTTTCTCCGTTTTGAAGTATTTGCTTATATAATCGAACGCATAAGAAAGCGCCTTGTCTTTTTCCGACTCGAATGTAAGCTCTTCGAGCCTTTCAGAAGTCATCTCTTGCCCGACTTTCAAGTTATATTTCAATACCGTGAAGCTGTCGAGCGAGCAAGAAAAGTTGCCGTCAAGATAAAGATTACAGCGTTTTTTGTTTCGTTTTTGCACAGATATTTCCGTTATAACCATAAGCTACTCCTCAAAAGGATAAAAAATCTCGCCGACTTTTTCGATAATACCCTTACCAAGCGTAAGCTCGATAAATCCGCTTTCGAGAATGCCGGCCTCGGCTTTTTTGCATACAACGTCAAAGGTCACCTTTTCGCCGAAAGACGTATTTTTTAGAACAAAATCTTTCAAGAAACGCTCTGTCGGCTTAACCAAAGGATAATCGACCGAAAGGGAATAGCTTATCGCCTCCGTCATAACCTTAACTCCGCACGAATCGAGCGTTTTGACGGCGCATTCGGTATACGCTCTGACAAGTCCTCCCGCACCGAGCTTGATTCCGCCGAAATACCGCGTTACGACGACACCGCTTAGAACAAGCTTTTTGTTTCGTAAAACCTCTAAAATAGGCATACCCGCAGTGCCTTGCGGTTCTCCGTCGTCGGAAAACTTCAGGCTGTTCCCCAGCTCGTCGAAAATATATGCGTAACAATTATGCGTCGCGTCGGAAAACTCTTTCTTTATTTTCGCAACCTTTTCTTTGGCTTCCTCTTCGTTCATGCAAGAAAAGCCCGTTCCGATAAAGCGGGATTTGTTGATAACTATCTCTTCTCTTTTTTCGCACTTAATGAGCTTATACATAATTGATAATCAAATATTGTTCAAATTGTTTTGACGAAATTTAAGCCTGTTTATCCATTGAAAGGCGTGCCGATTGCTCCGATTATTCAAGGGATAATCTTACAAAATTTTTCAAAGCTTTGATAAAACAGCATAAAAAGCAATTTTAAGGCAATTGATTTCAACGGCAATAACCTTGGAATTATTACAACTTGTCTTAATTCGTTTTCTTTTAGCGTTTGTTTTCTTATCCATCGATAGTCTCGCAATTGAGTTTTAACTCAATCAATTTGCAATCTATGGATAACCGCAAAAACAACTTTCGGGGAGCAATAGGACAAACTTTGACTATATAATATCATTTCGGCGAATTCTTTTCAAGTTTTATTCTTCCTATTTCGTTTTTTTCGAGCAATATTTATTTACTTTTCGGATTTTTTTATGTTACAATGCTATGGAAGAAGGCAAAAGTTTTGCCTCAAAAAGCACAAAATAATATTTATATAACTTCAAGGAGGAATATAATGCTTCAGTATTCTGAAAAAGTAGAGAATATGACTTGCGTTAAGAAAGGTCCCAACCACGGTCCCGCTCCCATTCCCGAAGAGGGTTTGTGGGTTCAGAGCAAGGAAATCAAAGACATTTCCGGCTTGACTCACGGTATCGGCTGGTGTGCACCTCAGCAGGGCGCATGCAAACTCACGCTCAACGTTAAAAACGGTGTTATCGAAGAGGCACTCGTAGAAACCATCGGTTGCTCCGGTATGACGCACTCCGCAGCTATGGCTGCCGAAATTCTTACCGGCAAGACCATTTTGGAAGCACTCAACACAGACCTCGTTTGCGATGCTATCAACACCGCTATGAGAGAGCTTTTCTTGCAGATCGTTTACGGAAGAACGCAGTCCGCATTCTCCGAGAACGGACTTCCTATCGGCGCAGGTATGGACGACCTCGGAAAGGGTCTTCGTTCGCAGGTAGGTACGATGTATTCTACCAACGCTAAGGGCGTAAGATACCTCGAAATGGCAGAAGGCTATGTTACGAGAATCGGTCTTGACGAAGAAGGCGAAGTTATCGGTTATGAATTCGTCAACCTCGGCAGAATGATGGATATGATCAAGAAAGGCGAAACCGCCGACGAAGCTTTGAAAAAAGCTACCGGCTCTTACGGTAGATTTGCGACAGCCGCAAAATATATCGATCCGAGAAACGAATAAGGAGGGTGTAAATTATGGCTATCACATTTGAAGGTTACGAAAGACGTATAGACAAAATCAACGCAGTTTGCGCTGAATACGGTATCAAAGATCTCGAAGAAGCAAGAAATATTTGCACCGAGAAAGGTATCAACGTAGAGCAGATTATCAAATCCATTCAGCCCATTTGCTTCGAAAACGCTGTTTGGGCATATACATTGGGCACGGCTATCGCAATCAAGAAGAATTGCGTTAAAGCTTCCGACGCAGCTGCCGCTATCGGCGAAGGTTTGCAGGGCTTCTGCGTTCCCGGTTCCGTTGCTGACCAACGCCGCGTAGGTCTCGGTCACGGAAACTTGGGCGCAATGCTCCTTTCCGAAACGACAGACTGCTTCTGCTTCCTCGCAGGACACGAATCCTTCGCTGCTGCAGAAGGCGCTATCGGTATCGTTAAGACGGCTAACAAGGTTAGAAAAACTCCTCTCCGCGTTATCCTCAACGGTCTTGGCAAAGACG
>CAZIPL010000071.1:0-6033 GCA_964541255.1 uncultured Clostridia bacterium
GGAACAGTCCAGTCAAGCGTTATGTTGGTAAACGGTGCCTGCGTACCCCAACGAGAGGGAGTGTTTACGCCGTAAATAAAGGACTGAATGCACTGCTTAACCTCTTTGTAGGTCAAGTGGTCTACTTTGACGAAAGGCGCCAAGTAGGTATCGAACGACGAGAATGCCTGAGCGCCAGCCCATTCGTTCTGCATGATTCCGAGGAAGTTGACCATCTGGTTGCAAAGAGTCGAAAGGTGAGACGCGGGAGAAGACGTGATCTTTCCGGGAATTCCGCCTAAGCCCTCTAATATTAGCTGCTTTAACGACCAACCCGCGCAATAACCCGTAAGCATCGAAAGGTCGTGGATATGAATATCCGCGTTTCTGTGAGCTTGCTCGATCTCGCTGTCGTAAATTTCGGAAAGCCAATAGTTAGCCGTGATAGCTCCCGAGTTTGAAAGAATAAGTCCGCCTACGGAATAAGTTACGGTGGAGTTCTCCTTTACTCTCCAGTCAGCGATGTCGAGATAGTTATCGACGGTCTTTTTATAGTCAAGCACGGTATCCTTGATGTTACGGATATTCTCGTGTTGCTTTCTATACATCATGTATGCTCTTGCGACGTCAACGAATCCCGACTGAATGAGAACTACTTCGACGCTGTCTTGAATGCCCTCGACGGAAATTTCGCCGTCTTTTACCTTTGCGGCAAAGTTCGCGGCAACTTTCAACGCGAGCATGGAGATTACGTCCTCGGTATGAGCAATTCCTTTTGCGTTAAACGCTTTTTCTATCGCAACTTCGATTTTGTTGATGTTGAATTCGACGAGCTGACCGTCGCGTTTTTTTACTTTAAGCATAATTTTCCTCCTCAATTTATGTTATTAGAAAATACCTGTTTTTAGCGAGAATGCTTAGGTTTTATGCGGAAAAACCGCAGATTTCCCCTATCTCATTCACGCGCTTTCGCATAATATATTATCACTATATTGTTGTGTTGTCAACCACTTAAACACAATATCTTGTGGTTTTTCTTCGATTGGTTTATTTTTTTTAGTATCGGAAAAACAAACGAAAAACACCCGTACGATATTTTGTACGAGTGTTGAATTTTTAACCGATTTTTTTGATTTTCAAATTTCTATCTTTTTTATCGATTATCTTCCGATTTCGATTCCTGTGATTTCTTCGTAATATTTCGCTATCGCGCTGTGGTCGCTTCCGCCGAAGCCTTTCTTTCTCAAAATCTGCATAATTTCCTGAACGGATGCAGTCATCGGCGTATATGCGCCTACCTCGTGCGCGCAATCGAGAGCGTTGTTGAGGTCTTTGATGTGAAGAGCGATCTTAAAGCCCGGCTTGTCGTTACCCTCTATCATCATAGGGCCTTTTGCATTCATAACGGTAGAGCCTGCCAATCCGCCCTTTATCGCGTCGAGAACAAGAGACGGTTCAACGCCCGCCTTTTGAGCCAAGGTCAATGCCTCTGCAAGCGCCTGAATGTTGCAAGCAACGATAATTTGGTTTGCAAGCTTTGTCGTATTGCCCGCTCCTACGTCGCCGCAACGAACGGCAGACGCACCCATGCAAAGTAAAAGCTCTTTGTATTTGTCGAATACCTCTTGCTTTCCGCCTACCATAAAGCTAAGCGTTCCGTCGATAGCTTTAGGTTCGCCGCCGGATACGGGAGCGTCGAGCATATCGATTCCTTTCTTTTCAAGCTCCGCATATATTTCTTTGCTTGCAACGGGGTTTATCGAGCTCATATCGATAAACACGCTACCCTCTTTCATAAACGAAGCTACACCCGTCTCACCGAGCATAACTGCCTTAACCTCGGGGCTGTTCGGAAGCATCGTCATGACGACGTCGCAGTTTTTCCCTATTTCTTCCTGCGTTGCAACCGTTGCGCCGACTTCTTCAAGCTCCGCGTAAGGGTCGGGAGTTAAGTTATTGACCATAAGCGTATAACCCTTTTTCAAAAGGTTCTTAGCCATTGGCTTACCCATAATTCCAAGTCCTATAAATCCGATCTTCATAATTTATTTATCTCCTATTTTTTGTTTTTTAATTTTCTATTTATTCGCCTACGCTTTTCAAAAAGATTATATCGACATATATCAAACACATCAAATATAATTACTATAAAAGCTTGCTCGAATAATACTGTTATTTTATTACGACTCCCTCATATTCGTCGAGGCGTTTTACTTCGAAGTGAACGTATTTTCCGTCAAACTCATACGGCAATTCCTCGTTTCCTACAAGCGTTCTTACGCTCGTAGGTTCGTTCTCGACCTCGATTTTAAGCTTTATTCCGAAAATCGGAAGCGGATCGAAGAAAGATTTCGTAAATGAGCCCGAGTTATTTACGAGCTGAACGAGGGTCGTTCCCTCTTTTTTCGAAACGGTTACTTCGGTCATTCTTGTGAAAGGCTCGTCCTCAACCGTTTCAAGCTCGGCGAGCTTTGTTATTATTCCGTGCATGAAAGCGTAGGTATTTTCCGTACCGTCGACCATATACAGCGTACCCGGTTTCCAAGGGATATAAACGGCTTTGCCCTTTCCGTACCTTCTTTCGACAAGCCCCGGAACGTCGGATATTTCGGTGTAGTAACACATCTCGGGAGGTCCGAATCTATGAGGCGGAATGAGGTTAAGCGATTTTTCGCATGACTTATCATACTCAGCATAGACGAATTCTTCTCCGAAGAAAAACAAATCCGTTCCCTTAGCGAGCGGGAATTTTTCGTGATCCTTTTCGTCAAGCTTTAGCATTGCGGAAAGCATATCGCGCCTTGCGTTAATTACTTTCGGTGTGCCTAAAGACTTAAAGGGAATGACTCCGCGCATTTTAGCGTCAGTCGTCATCATACCGCTTGTTCCTACGACAACGAGCGTTCCTCCGTTTTCGACGTATTTATCCAAAATCTCGGCTTTTTCTTCCGCCATCATCAAATCGTCGGCGAGAATAATCGCTTTATACTTAGCTAAATCGTCGGCGTTTTTAATAAGCGAATCGTCGCATTCGTGCATCGGGATATGCGCTTCCGTCAAAGCTCTTACCCAACCGTTGATTTCTACAGACGTCGAAAGACCCGACGTTTTGACTATCAACGCTTTCGCATCGAGTTTCATTCCCATGAAAAGCTCTTCGTGCGCTTTGTGGAAGTTGAACACTTTTTTAACCTCGGGATAGCCCGTTTTATCTTCGTGATTGTCAAGTCGTCCGATGATATAATAATCTAAAAGTCCGCAGTTTGCCAACGTTTGCCACAATCTCATCGCCTGAAGCTTGGGACTTACCGCAATGTGGCGATAATAAAAACCGACAAAGTCTACCGTCGAGCTCGAGCAAGGAATGCCGCCGTCTACGCTGCTTGACAAACGAACGTTGCTCGAAGCGCTGTATATCCAAGGCTGGTTCTGCCTTTTATACTCGGTGTTGGATTCTTTTCTGTTATAATCGAATCCGTAAATCGCAACGTCGGGACGAATGGAATGAATGAACTTTTCCATTCTGTCTTTATAGTCGGATAAAATTCTGTTTTTGAAAAGAATGTACTTGCCGTAAGAGGGAATTCTTATATCGTCCTTTTCGGGAAGCTCCATTCCGTACATTTCTTTGAAACGCTTTTTGCAATTCTCGCAATGGCATACGCCGTGGAAGTTATAGCTATAATCGAGTACCGTGAAGCCGCCCATATTGAAAAATACGCCGTCGACGGGGAAGCGATTGAGCACCTCTTCGATTATTTCGAAAGCTTTCTTTTGCTGGAAATCGCCGCATACGCACGCATGAACGTTGCCGTTATAATCAACGATGTCACCTTTGACCGTTCTATACGCCCAGTCGTTGTGCCTTTCGTAGACCTCTCTTCGAATCTTAGAAAAGTCCATACGAGCGATAACCCTTATTCCCGCTTTTTTGCACTCTGCAATGACTTTATCGAGGCTGTCCCCGTGCAAAAATTCGCTTTTCGTGTGATCTTCGACTTTCGTGTCATAGCTTGCAAGTATTCCGCCGACATTAATCATAACGACAGTCGCGTTGAACTTTTTAAGCTCTTCTACGTATTGTTCGGCTTTAATATCTTCCATGTCGATCTCTCGCATGTTCGTTTGAATAAGTCGCCACGGCTCTTCGAGCCACCACTTTTTGTTAGTAACGTTTTCCAATATTCTTCTCCCTTGTTCTTTTTTGATATTATATTATTACGATTTTCGCAATGTATTGTAAATTTCTGCAATTTTTGTCAAATTATTGACATTCATGGGAGAATTTTGAGTAAAAATCAATACTATTTTTATGCAGCAATCAAAAAAAGGTGAGATTGCTCTCACCTTTTGGTTTGTTTTTAGTCTTATTCTATGCGTATATTAGTTATTCTGAACGGTTACCGTACCGTAATTTCTTCCGACAAAGCCGTTGAAAACAGGATCTTTTGCATTTTTGTTGCCAAGCGTTACGGTCGATTCAACGGAGCACTTTGTGAACGTTGTCGTTCCGTTATTAACCGTTCCGACAAACGCACCCGCTTTTGCATCACCGTTTGCTCTATCTTCGTTGCAAGTTACGGTCGTTGTGCCTTTGACTTGGCAATTTGTGAACGTTGCACTGTCATAAAGGTGTCCGACGAATCCGCCGCAAGAAGAATCGTCCGTCGTTACGGAAGTGTTCTCTACCGTGCAACCCGTGAACGTCAAAGTCAAAGTGTTTCCGCCGACAGATTGTGCTACGTAACCGATAAATCCGCCTGCGTACTTAAAGCTCTTAAGCGTAGAATTCGTAATATGGCAATTTTCAATCAAATAGTTTCCGCCACCGCTGCTTTGAAGCTCTCCGACGATAACGCCCGCATAGCGAGCATTATCCGTTGTTTGAATATTAGCGTTTTCGAAAACAACGTTCTTTACCGTCAAGTTTCTTGCAGGGAACGTTCTGAACAAAGGCGCAGCCAAATTCGTCAACTTATGATTCTTTCCGTCGATTTCGATGTGAGCGTGGTTCGTGCTGCCGTCAAGAGCAACCCAACCCGACATATCGATGTCGTTAGCGAGAACTACTTTGACAGTTACGCCATTATTGAAGTTATTGAGAAGGTTTTTAAGCTCCGTAGCGTTGGTTACTAAATTAGTATCGGGGGGGGGGGGGAATCGTTGCGGTTCCCTTGTTATTATTCAAAGTGCAATTGTTATTCTCACCGACGATACTACCTGCATCGTAGTTAGATTCTTCCGTATAATTCTTGTAATTATGCGTGTTATCAACCTTTACAACAACTTTATCGTCAACGGTACAATTTTCTATCGTTGCCGTATTGCCATATCCGACTATACCGCCGAGGTCTCTATACCCCGTAACGGTAGTGTTCGAAACAGAGCAACCCGTTACAGTTGAATGCGAGCAAAGACCAACAATTCCGCCAACTTTATCGCCGTTATCCCAATCGCCTTGTTTCCAGACAAAATTGCTAGGCGCATCTGCCTTATATTGATAAGCCTCGGAAGTAATTGTCGAATTGGTTACGCTACAATTCTCAATTATCGATTGATTATTCGCTCCGATATATCCGACAATACCGCCCGCATAGTGATTGGACTTAATTGTTGCATTATCGACGATTACGTTTTTAACGACAGCTTTCGCCTCACCATTATACGCAAGCGAATTGAATAAGCCTGCCGTTGCAGTACCCTCAACACGAGCATTGCTACCATCGTTGTTGATGTTTAAGTTCGATATAGTATGGTTCTGTCCGTCGAAAACTCCGGTAAACGAACTATGAGGATAGTTGCTGATATCGGATTCACCGATACCGCTGAACGCAACGCCTTTCATATCGATATCGGCAGTCAATTTATACGTTTCTCCGAAACAAGCAAATACATCAGTCGAGGTGTTTACCTTATTTGCAAGCCATACCAAGCCGTTAGCGTTGGAGATTTCGTATACGCCTGTCTCTTTGTGCTTTCTAACGCCCTCGGCAATTACTTCGTAATTCTCATCGGGTTCTTCGGGAGTCGTAGATCCGCCGCTCGAGCTGCTTC
>CAZIPL010000072.1:0-5774 GCA_964541255.1 uncultured Clostridia bacterium
CGTTGTCTATTACGGTGCAAGAGCCGTCGCTGTTAATGATAACGTTAATCTCCGTACAAAAGCCTGCGAGCGCTTCGTCGATACTGTTATCGACAATCTCCGTAATGAGATGATGCAAGCCTCTTTCGTCCGTTGATCCGATATACATTCCGGGACGTTTTCTGACAGGATCGAGACCTTCTAATACTTGTATCTCCTGTTCGCCGTATGAATGTTCGACTTTTTCCATTTTTTCATCCTTTTATCGGGCGTTGCCGTCCGTATTTTTTATAGTTGCAGCAAATGCTTTTTTAAGCGCGACACACTTTCTTACGCACAAGCAAAATTTACTTTGCAAAAAGTATTCGTAAAAGCTTTTAAGCAAAATCGCCGCATAAAAGCAATTCTTGCCGATGATTGCAAAACCATTTTTATTTATGAGTTATACAAAGTAAACGTTTCTTTCTCTAAAACATTTTGCAAATAATAACTCCTTTGAGAAAAACCGTTCTTTCTTGCTTTTACGCATAAAACACGTCGGAATCGCAAATCTTTCAAGCAAGTTTTTGCTTTTTTATATTATAGCACATTCGCACTCTTTTAACAAGCTATTTCACACCCACTTTGCGAAATAACGCCAAATTTTGCCCTAAATAGCCCAATTTGTGTTTTTGTCGTATAAATCGACTTTTTGACATCACTTGAAAAATAAAGGGCAAAATCGGTTTTAATCGGTTTATCACACAAAAATCCGCCGAATCGCATCGGCGGATTTTATTGACGGATCGTACCGTTTTCTATTCTTATTAAGTTTCCTCTTCCCATTTCCTCTTCGTCGGTTGTCGTGACTATCGTCTGACCGCCCTCGCACGCTTTCAATAGGCGCGTTCGACGCTCTTTGTCAAGCTCCGACATAACGTCGTCAAGAAGCAATATCGGCTTTTCACCCGTCAATTTCTCGAAGATCGAAATCTCCGCAAGCTTCAGCGACAACGTCGCCGTTCGCTGCTGGCCTTGGCTTCCGAAAGTTCTGACGTCTTCACCCGAAAGAGTAATCTTTATGTCGTCTCTTTGCGGCCCTACACTTGTGAACTTAAGGTAAGTATCTCTCTCGACGGCTTTTTTGAGCTTTTCTTCAAGCTCAAACGCGATTCCGTCTTCGTCTTCATTTTCAACGCTTGTTGCATATTCGATTCTCAATTGCTCATTAGGTGCGATTTCTTTATGAATTCTTTCCGCTTCCACCGAAAGCTCTTTGCAAAATTCACGTCTTGCAACGATCAACCTTGCACCCTCTTGAGCAAGCTGCGTATCCCAAAGAGACAGCGTGTTTTTGATTTTTTCCGTCGATTCGTCTTTCAAAAGCGCATTTCTTTGTCTTAAGATTTTGTTATATTTATTCAACGCGTAAAAATAACTTCTGTCCGCTTGCGACAAATCTATATCCATAAAACGTCTTCGAAAATCGGGAGAGTCTTTTATGAGGCTCATCTCGTCGGGAGAAAAATATATCGCCCTTATATTCCCTATAAGCTCGCCTATTTTCGCGATCGCCATGCCGTTCACCGTCGCGCACTTTTTGGCGTTTTTCGACATAAGCATCTCTACCTCGAATTCGCCGCCGTTGTTTTCCGCCGTCGCGGTAACTCTCGCATACGTCTCGCCTTTTCTTATCAATCCCTTGTCGTTGGAAAGTCTCGGACTTGTTCCCGTCGCAAGAAGATATATCCCCTCGATAAGATTGGTTTTCCCCTGTGCGTTTTTGCCCGCCACGATATTAAGCCCGTCGGAAAAGTACGCCGTGCCCTTAATATAATTTCTAAAGTTGTAAAGATCGAGTTTTTTTACTATCATGACGATTATTTTTGCAAAAACACTTTATTTTTGTGGAAAAGTGTAGTAGAATAGAAATGCTCTCGCGCGAGTTTTGCACATATTTTGTTTTTTGGCAGCGTGAACGCAAGTTATCTTGCGTGCCTTTTTACTTAATATGCGTGATTTCGGCGGAATTTTCCACCTCTTTCGCAAGGCAATGTGACTTATTACAAATATTGTATCACATTCACAAACATTTTTCAAATCATAGGATAAAGTATTATGCTTACACCGCAAAGTATTTGGGATAAATCTCTCAAAACTCTCGAAACGACCGTCGTCGTATATTCTTTCGACGTATGGATCAAAAATTTAAGACCCGTCAATATCGTCGGAAACAAGCTTGTGTTGTCCGCGCCTTCGACATATGTATATAACGTCGTTACGCAGAATTATTACGAAACTATTATTGACGCCGTTCGCGCACAGAACCTTTACGTCAACGACATAGAACTCGTTTGCGACGAAGACGGAGAAACGCAAAAAGAAAACCACCCAGCGTTAGAACCGATAAAAGCTCCCGTTATCGAAAAAAAACCCGATAGAGGTATATCGCTTAATTCGAAATATACTTTCGAATCTTTTGTAGTAGGAGATTCCAATAAGTTTGTTCATGCCGCAGCTCGCGTCGTTGCGGAAAATCCCGGAACGAGGCACAACCCGCTTTTTATTTACGGCGGCGTCGGACTTGGAAAAACTCACATTATGCACGCTATCGGCAATTACATAATGGAGCATAACCCAGAAAAGAAGCTTATCTATACGACATCCGAGCGTTTCACCAACGAGTTTATCGATTCGTTGCGTTCGGACAAGCGCACCGAAACACAGCGGTTTAAGGACAACTACCGTTCGGCGGACGTTCTTATGATCGACGACGTTCAATTTTTCGAAAACAAGCCCTCCGTGCAAGAGGAGTTGTTCCACACGTTCAACGATTTATATAACGAAAACAAGCAAATAATCTTGACGTCAGACCGAAAACCCAACGAAATTCCGTCACTCGAAGAGCGCCTTCGCACACGCTTTGAGTGGGGAATCATCGCCGACGTACAGCCGCCCTCGCTAGAAACCAAAGTCGCGATTTTGCAAATGAAAGCCGAGCAAGAACGTTACATCATTCCGAACGACGTATTTTATTTCATCGCGGAACGAGTCGATTCCAACATAAGAGAAATGGAATCTCTCCTTGCAAGAGTTGCGCTATATTCGAAAATGGTCGATAAAGAGGTTTCCCTCGACCTTGCGAAAGAAGCTCTCAGAGATTACGCAGACCATCGCCGCTCACAGATGTCCGCTGACACCGTTATCGAAGCGACGTGCAAATATTTCAACATCTCTCGCGACGACCTCACCGGCAAGCGCAAAACAAAGGAAATCGTCGAACCGCGACAAATCGCGATGTATCTCATTCTCGAATTCCTCTCCCTTCCCCTTATGTCGGTTGGTCAAATTTTCGGCGGAAGAGATTATACCACCGTTATTCACGCAAGAGACAAAATCTCCGATAGACTCAAAACAGACAAAAAGCTCGTCGTTCAAGTAAACGATATAAGGAATATGATTAAAGGCAATTGATTTCTCTTGAAAAGCTTAGTGTTTGTTTATAGTATAATAACGCCAAAGTCCAAACAAAAAATTAACCTCCGTTTCTTTACATTAGATACGGAGGTTTCGTTTTTATGTCGAAAAATATGTCGAAACGTATTGAAACAATACTCGATTTCTTGTATTACACATACAAATTCTCTTTCTCTTATACGCTTTTCGACGTATTATCTTTATAAGAAAGCACAATAAAGCTTTTATTGCAAGCAAATCTTCAAACTATCAACGGAAAACCGATATATCAGCCAAGCTTTTCGTATTCATTTTTTAGTAATGTAGCAAACATTTCGCCGCTCGTTTTGGCGTCTTTCAATCTTTCGACAAGCTCTTTTCCCGTTTTTCCTTTGAACTTAGTTTCGAGAGTGAGCGTTCCGCAATAGCTTGTTTTGACAAGTTTTTTTGCCGTCATTTCCCAATCGACCGTTCCCGTAAAAAGCGGATCGTGCATATCCTTAATTCTGTCGTTGTCGTGAAGATGAATCGCCTTGAGTTTTTCGCCGAAAAGCGAAAGCATATCCGTGTTGCAACTCCAGATATTCGCATGACCGCTGTCGAAGCAAAAACCTACGTTGTCGAACTCGTTTTGAAGAACCAACGCTTTGACAGGCTCGATTATGTGTATATTTTCTATCGCAATATCAACGCCGCTCGTTTTGGCATTCTCAAACAATCGATAATATCTTTTCAAGCCCTCGGCGTTAACGATAGGAAGTCCCTCATTCCCCTCGGGATGAAGCACGAGCGTTTTTATTTTCGCTTCGCCCAAAAGCTTAATTAGTTCGATTTGCTTATTAAGGTATTCTTCGGCTTTTACGTCGCCGTGCCATATATAAGTATTCCCTACATACGGCGCGTGCACGCTTTCTATTTTAAGTCCGAATTTGTTAGATTCCTCAATTCTTTTTTCTAACGGAGTTTCTTCTTCGCCGCCCCACAAAAGAATGCTTTCAAAGCCGCTTTCTTTGAAAAGGGAAAACCTTTCGTCATACGGCATACCCGATAACGCGCACTTCGAGTTTATTCCCAAAACGTTATAATCTATCATTTTTCCAAATACATTTGCTCGTATTCGAGTGGATAGAATCCCATGTTTTCGTAAAGCTTTTTGGCTCTGCCGTTATAATCTTCTACTTCGAGCCTGAATCTTTTTATATTAGGCGTTTTCAAAATATAATCGAAAAACTCTTTCCCCAAGCCCTTGCTTCGGAATTCTTTTTTGACAAAAGCTTCGTCGATCCATAAAACCAATCCGCCCGCTTCTTGAGAATAAGTCTTCGCTGTGACGGCATATCCCGCAATCTCGCCGCAATACTCGAATATATAGCACTTCGCGTAATCACTTGACGACAAAACCTCTTCGACAAACAAATCCATATTTTCTTCGGGAATATTCTTCAAAACCGCGTCGGAGGAATAAAACTCCTTGCACATCTTTTTATATTCCGCAATATCTTTTCTTTCTAATTCTCTTATCATTTCCTATGTCCCATCGGCAATTTCAGCCGTTATTCTCCTCTTTTTCGGAAATTTGTTCCTTTTTTGCCTTATTCTTTTTCGCAAAAACAATAAACTTGCTTATGACATAATTCAAAATAACCACGACAACCGTCGAGATGAGCTTAAAAATCATATCGTTTCCGTTTAAGACGTCAACAGCGACATAAACAAAAGCCAAATCGAATAAAACCGTAAATACTCTTCCGCCGACGAACTTGCCAAGCTCTTTCATTATCGGAACAAAGCCTTTCTCTTTACTTTCGAAAACCCATTTTCTGTTCGTGCAATAAGCAAAAATAATTCCTGCAGCGTTGGAAATTATATTTGCGGGAAGCGTGCTTTCGGCTATCGGAAGAACGTCCGTCAAAAGCCAGAACACGACAAGAGATAACAGCGTCGTCAAACCGCCGAAAATAAGATATATAATTATTTCTTTATATTTGATTATAAGCTCTTTGATTTTTTTCATAGTCCACCAAGCTTTCGCATTTCCTAATATTATTTTACTTTCTTATATTTTACCACACTGCAAGATTTTCAACAAATGATTTGATAGCAAATAATGTTTTGTTAATTTTTGATTATTTCTCCAAACAAACATAATTGATAATACCAAATAGATAATACAAGCTTATTATTGAAAAAACACACAAAAAACAGCGGAGAAAAATCTCCGCTGCAATTTTTGTTTTTGGTTTATCCTAAATTCTTATTCGAAAATCTTGGAAACAACGCCGGAACCAACCGTCTTGCAGCCTTCACGAATAGCGAATCTCAAACCTTCTTCGATAGCGATCGGTGTGATAAGCTCGATG
>CAZIPL010000073.1:0-5434 GCA_964541255.1 uncultured Clostridia bacterium
TGATGGCTCCGAACGGGCATTGATAAACGCACGCGCCGCAAGAGATACATTTGTTGTCGTCAATGACGGCTTGCTTGTCTTCGCCCATGGAGATTGCTTTGATTTTGCATGCCGTTTCGCAAGGACGCTTATAGTTGTGAATCGCGCTGTAGGGACATACCTTGGAGCATGCTCCGCACTCCTTACACTTGCTTTTATCGATATGCGCGACGTGATTTGCATCAAACGTAATCGCGCCGAAGCGGCACGCGTCTTCGCAACGGTGCGCAAGACAGCCTCTGCATGCGTTGGTTACTTCATAACCGCCCATCGGGCATTCGTCGCAAGCTATGTCGATAACTTCGATGACGTTTTGACGATCTTTGCTTCCGCCCATGGCCATTTTTACTCTCTCGGAAAGTATTGCGCGCTCTTTATATACGCAGCAACGCATTGTCGGAACTTTGCCGGGGATTATGGTTTTGGGAATATCGAACGCGGCTTCGGGGAGTTTATCCGCCCAAGCTTGTTTTGCGACTTCTCTTAAAACCTTATATTTCAGGTATTGTACTTTGGTATCGAATTTTTTCATGTTATCTCCTTAGAAATAGCTTACCTTTATACGCTTGCCCATTTGTTTGAGGCATGCCGACAACTCTTCGACAAGGTTCATTTTGATGTTGAAGTTTATCGGAAGGTCGGGGTTTTGATGCGCGGGGTTGACGGCTCTTCCTACATAGAAGTTTATGTCCGTCGCTTCTTCGAAAAGAAGTCTTGAAATAAGGCACGCTCCGTCGCGCCCCATGCTCCATTTTTCGTAAAGTGCGTTTTCGTCGAGTGCGTCTTTTGCGTATTCAAGCACTTTGTTTATCGTGATTACGCCCTCCGTAACGAGGTCTACGCCCTCTATTTCGGCAATTGGAGGTACGTCTCCGCCGATATACGAAAGGCTTGCTTTGACCGTTTTGCCGAGATATTTAGCCGCAATCGACGACGTAGTTCCGCCGCAAACGATGTGCTTGCCCTCTTTCGAGAAGAATAGCGACATCATTCTGTTGGCGTCGTCTCTGTTTGACGGCGGCCCGAAAAGAATGTTCATCGGAACGCGCTCTCTGACTTTAAGGACACAAGCCGTCGCATCGTCGCCGGGTTTTCCGCCGTAAAGCTTGTCGCACTCCTCGACCAAAATTGTGGCGTAGGTCTTTGCTGTATAGCCAACGCTCGCGATAGTTGACATAAAGTCGATTATATCATCTCGTTTCCAGCCGAAATTATAGCTCATTCCTATTCCTGCGTGGGTGCAACCGTCGCTCATGGCTACGAAAAAGTCTCCCTCGCAAAGCTTGACGACCGATTTATAAATGGTTTTTCCGTCAATATGCATTTCTGTTTTGGGATAATCGTAGTTCTTGCCGTCACGAAGCATGAAAACAAGGGGATTATCGTATTGAATTATTTCGGCTTCTCGATTTTCTATTATGTGGATAATAGTGAAAGTCGAATACGCAACTCCTCTGACGGAGCATATCGGAAGCGTGGCGGCGATTGTTTGAACGCAATCTTCGATAGACAAGCCCTCTGCCATCATGGTTGAGATTATTTTCGACGTCAACGTCGAAAGAATGCTTGCCTTAACGCCGCTTCCCAAACCGTCCGCGAGAACGACGACCGTCGAGTTTTCGTTCTGTTCGACGATTTCGACGTGGTCGCCGCAAAGCTGCTCTCCGTCGTGGTTTATGCTCTTAAAGCCGATGTCGACGTAAAAATCATTCATTGTCGATCGACTCCTTAAGTTTTGTTAACGCGATCTTCGTTTCCGCTGCCGTTTCGCCGAGGAGCGAAGCGATTTCCTGAACGATACGCATTTGCTTATCAACGACCTTATCTGCGATTTCGATCGTTTGCTTGCTTATATTTTCTTTCTTTTCCTTTTCTGCTTCCTCGTCCGTTACATCGCGAAGAATGCATACCAAAAGGTGATAGGTCTGGTCGTAAATAATCGTTTGCTCGATATATTTCTTATACTCTGCAAGATATACTCTCTTGTCTCTTATCGCGCGTTTTGTGTCCATAACGTTGATAAAGGGAAGAGGATCGAGTATTCTAACTACAGGAGAGCCTGCAACGTCGCCTGCGGAACGAATATTCATAAGCTTCAATGCGGCGTTGTTTATTTGTTGAACCTCGAGCTTTTCGTTGACGACGATAAGTCCGTTGGGGGTGTTGTTGACTATGCAGTCGGAAAAACTCTCCGCTTTTTCTTTAAGGTACGGCAAGCACATAGAGATCTCCGCTTTCCCTTGAATTATCGCAATAGCCTTTTCGCGGCAGGTGTCGTATCCGCAAGAGCCGCAATTAAGTTCGTCTTCAGGCTTAAACTTGCCCATTTCGCGAAGTACAGCGCTTATTTCGTATTCGGCGGGCATTGCGTTTTTCTTTTCGATAGGAACGAAGCTCTTTTGGAGCGCTTCCGTTTCGGGTTGAGCAATCGGATAGTCCTCGGTTCCTGCATAAGACGATACGGACATATAATCTTTAACGGGCGAGCGGTGATATTTTTCCATAACAGGGCCGCCGATACAGCTGCCTGCGCAAGCGGACATTTCGATGAAGCACTTGTGGACAAGTCCGTTTTCGATGTCTTTAAGTGCGGATATGCAGTTCGCGGTTCCGTCTATGCTTATGTAAGTATAATCCGTCGCCGTCTTATCCATTGCCTTGAGAACGCCGCCGTTGGTCGGGAAGAATCGCGATTTCGTTTTAATATCGCTATCCATATCGGGGGTAAGAACGATGTTCTCTTTATTGAGCCATTTCGTGAGGTCTTCGTATGTCAAAACCGCATCGACGATGCCCTCGTAATATTCCGCTTCGTCTTTCTTCGCAACGCAAGGACCTATGAAAACAACTTTCGCATTAGGCGTATGCTTTTTGATTTCCATGGCGTGAGCCTGCATGGGGGACATTACGTCGGCAAGGCACGGAAGTACCTTGGGGAAGTATTTCTGAATAAGAAGATTTATCGAATGGCAGCAAGAAGAAATCACAACGTCTCTGTTGTCTTCGTTCAAAATTCTGTCATATTCTTTCTTAACGATGCTTGCGCCTATCGCGGTTTCTTCTACGTCGGCAAAGCCGAGCTTTTTAAGCGCGGTTCTCATTCCGTTTATGCCTATACCCTCGTAGTTGGCGATAAAGGACGGTGCAAGGCTGACGATAACGGGGTCGCCCGATTGAATAAGCACCTTGACTTTCTCGGTCTCGCTGCTTATTTCTTTAGCGTTCTGCGGACATACTACGAAGCACTGTCCGCAAAGAATGCACTCGTTGCCGATGATATGCGCCTGACTTCCCGAAAAGCGAATGGACTTTACGGGGCAGTGGCGAATGCATTTATAGCAGTTTTTACAATTGGATTTTTTCAAAGTCAAACAGTCTGACATTGGTTGTTACCTCTTATGTCGCGGGTTTTTGTATGTTATGATTGAAAGGGTATTGCATTTTAGATAAAAAGCAATAGATTTATTTGCTTAAAAACAGCTTGCGAAAATTTAGCAATGGAAATCTTTATGGATTAGTTTGCTGTTTATATTATGTTTAGGAGCGCCGAGAATAAATGCCCTAAGGGCAGCTCGTCGCTCCATAATTGCTGTCAAGCCCTGCTCTTTTCGAGTGCGGGTATAATCTTTTCTTCCCAGAAAGCGGGGAACGTCTCTTTGGTAACGCCGGGGAAGACCTCGTCGTTGACGGTGACGGTAACTCCTATGCGGTTGCATTTGCCCATACAAAAGCTTCCCGAGAGAACGACCTCTTCTTCGAGGTGATTGTCCTCGATGTTTTTCTTCATAAGCTCGACGATTTCGGGTGCGCCTTTAAGGTGGCAAGAGCTTCCTACGCAAATCTGAACGAATATCATTATTTCACCCTCGGGAGAACGTCGTTTTCAAAGAATTCCTTGACTGTGTCGGGTGTTAAGGAGTAAAGCTCGTCGTCTGCCGTTACGCAAACGCCTTGTCCGCATTTACCCATGCAGAACGTTCCGCCAAGCTCGATCTTGTCGTCAAGACCGTTTTCCTTGATGAGATATTGAAGCTGCTCGACTATCTGTCTCGAGCCTTTTATATGGCAGGAACTGCCGATACAAACGGTGATTTTCATTGAGTTGTCTCCTTTGTTTTATTCGTAGTCTACTACGTTTGCCCAAGAAAGGAGGAATTCTCTTTCTTTTGCATTGCCTTTAACGGACTGCGATGCGGCAACGATAGGCATCCATTTTTCAACGTAATGCTTTGCCGTACCGGTCTTTTCGCAGAAAAGCTCCAAATATCTCTTTGCGCCGTCGATGTCGCCGTTTAGCCAGAACAAAAGGTATGTTCTTGCGACGTCTGCCGAAGCGTTACCGATCGTTGCGTGAGACCAGTCGAGAATGTAAGGCGTTCCGTCTTCTGCGATGATGATGTTGGACGGGTTGAAGTCGCCGTGGCAAAGCTTTGTGTGCTTAGGCATTCCTTCGAGTCTCGTGTGAAGATCATATCTTGTCGTCGCGTCGAGATCTGCTTGAGAGATCTTTCTGTTCATTTTGTCTTTAAGCTTGAAAAGGAGCGGGCATTTTTGCGAATGCATTTTTATCTGAAGATCAACGAAAAGGTTGAGGTACTCTTCCTTTTTGTCGGGATCTTCTTGCATAAGCTTGTCCAAAGTCGTGCCTTTGACGTAGTCCGAAACGATAGCCCACTTTCCGTCGATGCAAGTAACGGATTTAATCTTGGGGATGTCAAGCTCCGTTTCTTCGACGCGCGCTTGATTGAGTGCTTCGTTCAAGATGTCTGCTTTCGGGAAATCGTTGGAAAATACCTTTATGCAATCTTCGCCGTCGCGATAGATCGTTTTATTGTTTCTAACGGCAATAATTCTGTCTAAGTTCATATTCTTCTCCTCCTAATTACTTGCGGCTGTTCTTTTTGTAGGTGTTTTTAACCTCGTCTTTTGCGCTTACTTCTTCTATATTATAATGCAGAGGCTGATTTTCTGCAAGAGGTTTTCCGTAATAAGCTGCAAGATACATATCTTTAATTTCGCTCATGAGAGGATATCTCGGGTTAGCTCCCGTGCATTGATCGTCGAATGCCTGCTCGACCATATCGTCAAGGCGTGCGAGGAAGTCTGCTTCGTCGGGAACGTATTCTTTGATAGTGCTCTTGATTCCTACTTTAGCTTTAAGCTCGTCGATAGCTTTGATGAGGTTTTCAACCTTGTCCTCGTCCGTCATGCCCTTGATTCCGAGATAATCGGCAACCTCCGCGTATCTTGAGAGGGTGTGGGGATGATCGTACTGCGAGAACGTACCCATCTTGGCGGGAACTTCGGAGGAGTTGAAGCGGATAACTTCGTCGATCATAAGTGCGTTTGCGACTCCGTGCGGGAGATGGTGGAACGCACCGAGTTTGTGAGCCAT
>CAZIPL010000074.1:0-5332 GCA_964541255.1 uncultured Clostridia bacterium
CGCATACAAAATAATTGCAATGCGAATATTATAAAATATATTGGAGAAACGACTATGAGAAAACCTATTATTGCGGGAAACTGGAAAATGAACAAAACGCAGAAGGAAGCCGAAGCTCTTATCACTTCGCTTATTCCTTTGGTCAAAGACGCTGAGTGCGACGTAGTAATTTGCGTACCTTACACGAACCTTGCAAAGGCTGTTGAGCTTACAAGCGGAACAAACATCAAGGTCGGTGCCGAAAACGTTCATTTCGCTAAGAGCGGAGCTTATACGGGCGAAATTTCCGTAGATATGCTTAAAGAGATCGGAGTTGAATACGTAATCATCGGTCACTCCGAGCGTCGTCAATATTTCGGCGAAACGGACGAAACTGTTAATTTGAGAGCTTCTGCGGCACTTGCAGGCGGACTTAAACCTATCATTTGCGTAGGCGAGCTTAAAGAAGAAAGAGTCGGCGGACTTACCGAAGAGGTTGTATCTCGTCAGGTAAGAGGCGCACTCAAAGCTTTCACCCCCGAAATGATGAAAGAAACCGTTATCGCTTATGAACCCGTATGGGCAATCGGAACGGGACTTACCGCTACGGATGAACAGGCTAACGAGACTATCGGATATATCAGAAACGTAGTTAAAGATATGTTCGGCGTAAAGGTTGCTTCCGAGCTTCGCATTCAATATGGCGGAAGTATGAAACCCGCTAACGCTAAATCCTTGATGGCTCAAGAAGAAATCGACGGCGGTCTTATCGGCGGCGCATCTTTGGTTGCCGAAGACTTTGCGAAAGTAGTTAATTACAACGCTTAATTTTGAGGCTAAATATGAAAAAACTCACAATGTTAATGATTCTCGACGGCTTCGGAATCGCTCCCGAAAGCGATTATAACGCAATTACCGTCGAGGGCGTTCCTAATATAAGAAAGCTTATCGAGAACTATCCGCATGCAAAACTCGGCGCAAGCGGAATGGACGTAGGTCTTCCCGACGGTCAGATGGGAAACAGCGAGGTAGGTCACCTCAACATCGGTGCCGGAAGAATCGTATATCAAGAGCTTACGAGAATTACCAAGTCTATATCAGACGGCGATTTCTTCGATAACAGCGCATTCTTGAATGCTATCGATTTTGCCAAATCTCACGGCGGAAAGGTTCATTTATACGGACTTTTGTCCGACGGCGGCGTTCACAGCCACATCAAACATCTTTTCGCTCTTCTGAAGCTTTGCAAAGACAGCGGACTTGACGACGCATACGTTCATTGTTTCCTTGACGGAAGAGACGTTTCGCCTACAAGCGGTGCTGGATATATCGACGAGCTTCAGGAATATATGAATTCCATCAACTTCGGTCATATCGCAACCGTAATGGGAAGATACTACGCAATGGACAGAGACAATCGCTGGGATCGCGTAGAAAAGGCATATATGGCTATAGCTAACGGCATAGGCGAAGAAATAACCGATGCCGCAGATTCCGTAAGAAAGTCTTACGAGCTTTCCGTAACGGACGAATTCGTCATTCCTAAGGTCGTAGTCAAAGAAGACGGCACTCCCGTTGCAACCGTAAATTCGGGCGACGCGATTATTTTCTTCAATTTCCGTCCCGACAGAGCAAGAGAAATCACTCGCGCTTTCACGCAGAATAAGTTTGACGGATTCTTCAGAAACAAGATGAATCTTTATTATGTCTGCATGACGCAATATGACGCAACGTTTGAAAACGTAGACATTGCATATAGACCGCAGACTTTGAAAAATACGTTGGGAGAATATGTAGCGAGCCTTGGAAAGAAACAGCTTCGCATCGCCGAAACTGAAAAATACGCGCATGTAACTTTCTTCTTCAACGGCGGAGTAGAGGCTCCTAACGAGAATGAAGACAGAACGCTTGTTCCGTCTCCCAAGGTTGCGACTTATGACTTGCAGCCCGAAATGAGCGCTCCCGAAGTTTGCGAAAAGGTTATCGATGCGATTAAGTCTTGCGAATATGATCTCATCATTTTGAATTTTGCAAACTGCGATATGGTCGGACATACGGGAGTTATGGAAGCTGCGGTAAAAGCCGTTGCAACCGTTGACGAATGCGCTGGAAGAATTGCCGAAGAAGTTAATAAAGTCGGCGGAAGCTTGCTAATCACTGCTGACCATGGAAATTGTGACAAGATGGTTGAAGACGGTGCACCTTTCACGGCGCATACTACTAATCTCGTTCCCGTAATACTCGTTGACGACAACAGAAAGGACGTTAAGCTTTCGGACGGAAGACTCTCAGATCTTGCTCCTACGCTTCTCGAGCTTATGGAATTGCCCGTTCCGAGCGAAATGACGGGAAAATCTTTGATAATAAAATAAATTTTCGTCTCAAATAACTTGCCAAAGCAAGAATGTTTGTGATAGAATATTTTAGACTTATGAATTTGGAGGAGAAGGTAATGTCTTCTGCTATTAATGGAGTATATAATATTTTGGCTCCGCTTTTCACGGTATCCAATGCTGCTTATCACGTAATTGAAATTGTTCTTTTCGTTTGCATGGTAGTATGTTCCGTATTTACAATTTTGGTCGTTATGTTCCAGCCCGGCAACAGCGAGGGTGTAGGAGCTATTTCGGGTTCTGAAACTTTCTTCAGCAAAAACGATACTTCGCTCGAAGCAAAGCTCAAGAGATTGACAATCGTATCTATCTGCGTTATTATCGGATTTTCGATTTTGTTCTTCCTTGTTGCTTCTGAAATTCTTATCGGTGTCGGTCCTATCGTTGTCGGCTAAGTGAAGAAAAACGTATATGACGGCTATGTACTTTTTGCATAGCCGTTTTTGTGTTTATTATGATGTTCAAAGATAAGGTATTAGAAATAATTCAATCCCGTCCGTCCGATTATTGGTCTTCGGAAAAGGTATGCGAAAAATTGGGAATAACTTCTGTTGCGGAAAAGCAAGAAGTCGAAAACGCGTTGAACGAGCTTTTTGTTGACGGAACTCTAACTAACGACGTAAAGTATAAGTATATTCTTAGCGAATATAAAGGGTATATGAAAGGAACGTTAGCGGGAAACGCAAAAGGTTTTGCGTTTTTTCGCGCCGATGACGAGAGTATTCCCGACTATTTTATTCCGAACAAGAATCTTTACGGCGGCATGCACGGCGATAAAGTACTTGTCGCACGCGATTTTTCCGAAAACTCGGGAGATGTCGGCTACGTCGTCAGAATTCTCGAACGAGGGGTTAAGGAAGTGGTCGGAACGTATCAAGCGGGTAAGTTTTGCGGCTTTGTTTTGCCTGACGACAAACGCTTTTTCAGCGACGTATATATTTCCGACGGCAAAAGCAAGAATGCGAAGAACGGTAGTAAGGTCGTTGCTAAGATTACTAAATACGGCAAAAAAAATCCCGAGGGCGAGATCGTCGAGATTTTGGGTAAAGTAGGAGCTCCAGGCATTGACGTTATGTCGATTATTAGAGCTCACAATATAAAGTGCGAGTTTGAAAAGAAAACCTTGGTAGAGGCTAATATGCTTCCGTCGGAGGTTACGAAGAAGCAGCGCGACGGCAGAACGGATTTTACGAAGCTAAACACTTTCACTATTGACGGTGACGACTCGAAAGATTTCGACGATGCGGTTTCGGTAGAGAAATTGTCTAACGGTAACTATCTTTTAGGCGTTCATATCGCAGACGTTACGGAATATGTCAAAGAGGGCGGCGCAATAGACGACGAAGCGTATATTCGCGGCACGAGCGTGTATTTTGTCGATAGGGTAATCCCCATGCTGCCCGAAAGCCTTTCTAACGGAATATGTTCTCTCAACGAAAGTGTAGATAGACTGACGCTCTCTTGCGTTATGCAGATTGATAAAAACGGCAACGTTGTCGATAGCGAAATAGTTAAAGGGGTAATCTCTTCGAAGCATAGAATGACTTATAATAAAGTCACGCGAATAATCGAGGGAGATAAGGCTCTTATAGCGGAATATTCCGACATATACAGCGATATTATGCTTATGAACGAGCTTGCGGACGTATTGATCAAAAAACGCGAAAAAGAGGGTTCTATCGACTTTGATACGCAAGAGGCAAAGATTATTTTGGATAAAAACGGGGTAGCTGTTGACATCAAGCCGTATGAACGCGGAATATCTAACAGAATGATAGAGGAGTTTATGATTCTGGCAAACTGTACCGTTGCCGAAAGATTGTTCTATTTAGAGCTTCCTTGCGTATATCGAATCCACGAAGAGCCTACGGAAGATAAGTTGGAATCGTTTGCCGCGTTCGTAAACGCTGTCGGAATACCTTTTAGAGTTCCTCAAAACGGAATACGTTCGAAAAACCTTGCAGATTTATTGACAAGGCTTGACGGTAATATGCTATACTCTATTGTAAACAGAGTTATGCTTCGCTCTATGCAAAAGGCAAAGTATTCGTCCTATTGCAAAGAGCATTTCGGTTTATCGCGTGCGTGCTATTGTCATTTCACTTCACCGATACGTCGTTATCCCGATCTTTTTGTTCATAGAATGCTTAAATATCTTATCGACGATAGATTCGACGATAGACTTATGAACGGCGAGTTTATTCGTGCAGAAGAGGTCGCTACTCACTCTACCGAAACGGAACGAAAAGCCGATGAGGCGGAGAGAGATGTTGACGAGCTTAAAAAGACGGAATATATGCACACTCTTTTGGGTGAAGAGTGTGACGGCATAGTTTCGGGCGTAACTCAATTCGGCGTATTCGTTGAACTTGAAAACACTTGCGAGGGATTGATTCGTATTGAAACGTTGAATGATCCGAACCTTGTATATAACGAAAAGATGTATACTTTGTCATCGGGCGATCATTGTTTCACGCTCGGACAAAAGGTGAGAATCAAGGTCGTCGGAGCAGATATCGCATCGCGTAGAGTAAGCTTTGTTTTGGCTTAAAGAGAATATTTATCCATTAAGTCTAATTGAGTTTTATCCCAATCGATTTACAATCTAAAGTTAAACTCACTCATAAAAAAGTATCAAAGAGATATTGAATGGTAGTTTGAAAGAAGACGTTTTAATTTTATAGGTGTCCGTAAATATATTGCCAATAACGGAATAAAGTAGTATTATATGAAAGTAATTGCAACAAACAAAAGCATAAATTTCGAATATTTCGTCGTCGATAGGTTCGAGGCGGGAATAGAACTTTCGGGGTGCGAGGTCAAATCGATAAGAAGCGGCAACGTATCCTTGAAAGAAAGCTTTATTTTCGTTCGCAACGGTCAAATGACATTGAAGAATATGCATATTGCTCCTTATAAGCAAGGCAGCTTTTCAAATCTCGATCCTCGTCGCGACAGAA
>CAZIPL010000075.1:0-5290 GCA_964541255.1 uncultured Clostridia bacterium
TGTCATTGCACAAGTTGTTAACAATCTTACTCTTGACAAGAGCCACCGCCCTACGGGGTTGAATGCAATAACAATTGTATGGCAATTAATCAATCCCTCAGTCGCCTTGCAGCGACAGCTCCCTTACCAAGGGAGCCTTAGGTTTCGAAGCAATGCATACTTGCTTTTCAATTTTTAACGTCGGTTAATGAAATTAGCTCTTAAGGAATCTTTTTTTGTCGAAAATGTTCGAAAAATGTAATAAAAATTGCTTACAAACAATTGACATTATATTGATATATATTTATAATCAACCGTGTAAATAAAGTTTAGTAATAATAAACTTTTGGTTTATTATTACAAATCTCATTAAACTTTCGGTTTATATTCGGTAAACACATAAGAATTGCCTTGGCTATTAGCAATCAAGGCAAACAAACGTAGTAACTAAAGCGTATCGTGAATTAGCATAGAAAAACTATTGCAGATCGTTTGCCAAATTACTAAATCGCATTAGTTTCAACGAAACGTTTCCTAAACCGAAGTTTTTTGAAATCTATTATACAAAGAAGGTGCTTATAAGCAATATGGAAATCGGCAGTAAAATTAAAGGATTAAGGCTTGCCGTAGGACTAACGCAGGAAGAGCTTGCGGATAGGTGCGATTTGACGAAAGGATATATAAGTCAGCTTGAAAACGATTTGACATCCCCCGCCATTTCGACACTCGAAGATCTTCTCGCCGCGCTCGGAACGGACTTGAGCGAATTCTTTTCTTCCGAATCGGACGAAAGAGTCGTTTTCACCGAAGACGATTATTTCGTCAAGGAGTACGACGACGAGAAAACCACTTGGCTTGTACCCAACAGTCAACGCAACAGTATGGAGCCGATTAAGTGCACACTCTCGCCTAAAGCGAAAACGGACATTGACAATCCTCACGAAGGCGAGGAATTCGGCTATGTTCTTTCGGGAGAAATTATACTTCACACGGGAAGTAAGCGTTTTAAGGTAAAGAAAGGACAATCGTTTTATATAACGTCGTCGACAAATCACTTCCTCGAAAACCCATCTACGGAAGTTGCGGAAATTATCTGGGTTTCTTCTCCTCCGAACTTTTAATCACAAAAACCGACACGACATAATACCGATTTAATATCGGAAGTCAATATTATTAACTATCTTTTTGAATATCGAAAGTCAATAAAAAATCAATACTATTTCAAATTCGACGTTCAAAACAAGGAGTATTATTATGGAAAACAAAATTATCGAGCTTAAAAACATTACCAAACGCTACGGCGATTTTACCGCCGTCGATAATCTCAACCTTTACATAAGAAAGGGTGAGTTCGTCACGCTTTTAGGGCCGTCGGGTTGTGGCAAGACCACTACGCTTCGTATGATAGCGGGGTTTGAAATGCCCGACGAGGGCGAAGTTCTTTTCAACGGAAAGGACATTTCGGAGATTCCTCCTTATAAGCGCAACATCAATACTGTTTTCCAACGATACGCACTGTTCCCTCACTACAACGTTTTTAATAACATAGCATTCGGGCTTAAACTCAAAACACTCGATAAGGAATACGTCGACAAAAATGGCGTTACTAAAACAAAGAAAGTACACTTATCAAAAGCGGAAATCGCAAAAAAAGTTAAGAATGCGCTCAAAATCGTAGGACTTTCGGATTACGAAGAAAGAGATGTATCCTCTCTTTCCGGCGGTCAGCAACAAAGAGTCGCTATCGCACGCGCAATAGTAAACGAACCGGAGATACTTCTTCTCGACGAGCCCTTAGGTGCACTCGACCTAAAAATGAGAAAGGACATGCAGCTTGAACTTAAAGCGATGCATAAAAAGCTCGGCATTACGTTTATTTACGTTACTCACGATCAAGAAGAAGCGCTTACCATGAGCGACACGATAGTCGTTATGAAAGACGGCGAGATTCAGCAGATCGGAACTCCTATCGATATTTATAACGAGCCTAAGAACGCATTCGTAGCAGACTTTATCGGCGAATCCAACATCGTTGACGGAGTTATGAAAGAAGACTTCTTGGTCGAATTCGATAACGTTACGGCAAAATGTACCGACAAGGGCTTCGGCGAAAACGAAAGAGTTGACGTCGTTATTCGCCCCGAGGACTTTTATATCACCGATCCTACCGACAAGGGACTTATTTCGGGAACAATCATTTCTTCCGTATTCAAGGGTATGGATTACGAAATGGAAGTCAAGTCCGAAACGGGCTGTGAATTCCTCGTCAAAGACACAAAATTCCGCCCCGTCGGAAGCGAGGTTTCTTTGTTTATCGATCCCGACGACATTCATATCATGAAGAAAATGCACGTCGAAAACGACCTCGAGGGAGTTATTTCCGATTTCGGCGAAATCGAGCTTTCGGGCGGATATTTCCCGTGCGATACAAATGCGCTTACGAATTACTCCTCTATCGACGAAGACGGCAAGCCGCTTGACGAAAACGGCGACGTTATCGACCTCAAAGGAAGAAAAGTTCGCGTTGCGATTCCTTTCGACAAGGTTGAATTGACGGACGACGAAGAAGACGGTATCATCGGAGCTGACGTTATTACGATACTTTTCAAGGGTAATCACTATCAATACGGCGTTAAGACGGACTCCAACGATTTCTTCTATTGCGACAGTCTTGATCAATGGGACGACGGCGACAGAGTCGGTATTAAGGTTCGTCCCGAAGACATCAAATTAGAGCTTTTGAGCGAGGTGGAAGAATAATGAGAGTTTTTTCAAGAAAAACTTTGAGTATTCCGTACGGAATATTCCTTGCAGTTTTCATCGTCATTCCGCTGCTTTTGATCGTTTTTTACGCTTTCACCGACGGAAACGGCAACGTTACGCTTTCTAACTTCGTATCTTTTTTCACAAACGGCGAAGCTATCAACGCGTTCCTTTACTCCGTTTACGTCGCAGTCATAACTACGGTTTGCTGTCTTGTTATCGCATTCCCCGTCGCTTTGATACTTTCAAACCCGAAGCTTAACAAATCTAAAGTCACAGTCGTTCTTTTCATTCTTCCCATGTGGATGAACTTCCTTTTAAGAACGCTTGCCATTAGAGAAATGTTTTTCTTTGCCGACATAAGGCTTGGCGAATTCACTACTATCTTGGGAATGATTTATAACTTCCTCCCATTCATGATTTTGCCTATCTACAACAGCCTTACGAAAATAGACAAATCCTATTCGGAAGCTGCGGAAGACTTGGGTGCGACGCCATTCAACGTTCTTTGCAAAGTTACCATTCCTCTTTGCGTTCCCGGAATTATGTCGGGCGTTTTGATGGTCTTCATGCCGTCAATTTCTACATTCGTTATTTCCGACCTTTTGTCGGTCGGACGTATACAGCTTTTAGGAAACCTTATAAACCTTAACTTCACGACCGGTAACAACTGGAATTACGGTTCGGCGATATCTCTCGTTTTGCTTATCCTTATTGCGATTACGATGTTTATTACCGACAGAAAAGAAAAAGAAAATGCAGGAGGCGGATTATGGTAAAGAAAACTTTCGCTTGGATTTACGTAGGAATAATCTTGGCTTTCATATATCTTCCGATTGCATTCATCATCGTATATTCCTTTACTACAAGCAAGGTTATCGGAAGTTGGAGCGGTTTTACTTTCGAGTTATATAAAGAAGTTTTCGTCGGAGCGGAGAGCGCGAAGATCCTTAACGCACTCAAAAACACAATCGTTTTGGGGCTTTCCTCTTCCCTCATCGCAACGATACTCGGAACAATCGGCGCTATCGGCGTTTTCAACCTCAAGCACAAAACACAAAGAATTATAACGACGATAAACCAAATTCCTATTCTTAACGCAGATATCGTTACGGGTGTTTCGCTCTTACTCTTATTCGTTTTCCTCAATATCGAAAGAGGATTCGTGACCGTTCTTATTTGCCACGTCGCATTCTCTGCGCCATACGTTCTTCTCAACGTAATGCCAAGACTCGAAACAATGGATAATTCCACCTATGAAGCGGCACTTGACCTCGGAGCAACCCCTATGCAAGCGCTTTTCAAGGTTATTATTCCCGACATATTCCCCGGAATGGTTTCGGGTTTCATGCTTGCTTTCACCCTTTCGATCGACGATTTCGTCATCACCGTTTTCAACAACGGTTCTTTCCAAACGCTTTCGACGTTTATTTACGCCGACGCGAAAAAAGGCGGTCTTACCCCCTCTTTGCGTGCGCTTTCGACGATAATATTCCTCGTGGTATTAACCCTTCTTCTCATAGTTAATTTGCGTTCGTCAAAAACAAAGGAGGCAAAATAATGAAAAAACTCGTTCGAATTTTTGCTGTTGTTTTATCCCTCGTTTTTGTGCTTTCGATGTTCTCGGGATGCGGCGAAGACAGATCTACCGTATTACGCATATACAACTGGGAAGATTATATTGATCCCGCCGTTTTGGACGATTTCATAGATTATTACTACGACAAGTACGGCATTAAGCTTACCATCTCATACGAAACTTTCGACACGAACGAAACGATGTATACCAAAATCGAAAAAGCACACGAGGATTACGACCTATGTGCGCCGAGCGAATACATCATCGAAAAAATGAAAAACGAAGGTTTGATTTTGCAAATGGACGAAACTATCGTCGGAGAAGTATATAAAACTTACGTCCCCGAGTATATCCGCGACCAATTCGCAATAGTAACGGGAAATACCGACACCGAAATCTATGCGGTGGGCTATATGTGGGGAACGCTCGGCATTATTTATAACAAAGACGAGGTTCCTTTGGAAGAGCTCGAGGAAAAAGGTTGGGGCATACTTTGGGACGAAAAATATTCGGGCAAGATATTTATGAAAGACTCCATAAGAGATTCCTATGCAGTCGGAAATCTTTATGTTTACCGCGACACCTATCTAAGCCTCAGAGAAAGCTATGAAAACGGAGAATTGTCTCGTTCCGAGTATCAGGAAAAGCTTCAAGAGCTTTTCAACAGAACAGACGAC
Organism: uncultured Clostridia bacterium; assembly: GCA_964541255.1. Classification (GTDB taxonomy): domain Bacteria; phylum Bacillota; class Clostridia; order Christensenellales; family CAMQZB01; genus CAYOSU01. The sequence goes on from CAZIPL010000075.1 coordinate 4,999, forward strand.
GAGACCGTTTCGCTTATCGAAGAAGCGCTTATTCTTCAAAAAGAAACCGTTGACGCAATGTATGACGTAGATAACGACAAAAACGCAATGGTAAACGGAACGGCATATCTTGACGTCGCTTGGTCGGGTGACGCAAGGTGGGCTATCATTGAGTCGAACGAAGCAAATAACGGAGTCAATCTCGGTTACTATATCCCGAAAGAGGGCACAAAAGTGTCCTTGGGGGGGGCGCAACTTCTGCCATAGGGCGGTGGGCGTCGAGATGCAAACGAATTCGCCGCGTTCTTGATGC
>CAZIPL010000076.1:0-4443 GCA_964541255.1 uncultured Clostridia bacterium
ATGACCTCAGCAACGCCCATAGAACCACCTCGGCGTTCTCTCCCCATTCTTATAAGTTGTTTGATTGATAATCCTCCAAGTCTTTCCTGTCTGATTGCTCCAAAGAACAGCCATCTACTATTGTTATCGTTTTATTCAATATATTCCTTGTCGAAAAAATCCATATATTCAGAGATTTCTCTAGCCCGAACAAGAGCTATTGCATATAAATAGTACAAATCAAATTTTAGCGTTTCGATTTCATATACTAAATGTTGTTGATTAGAATTCCCAATTGAAACTTTCCATTTTATACTATCCGCGATGTTTTGAAAAACTTGTATATCTGGATATTTTGCCCTAATTTCATTATCCAATGACTGCATATATTGACTAGAAAAGTACTCAGGGTGGTTTAAAACCCTGTTAATTCTTTGAGTGTCTTGTGCAATATCTGCCAAATCTATGCTCTTACAGATTAAAAACTCTGCTTTTTCGCATAATTTTTTATCAAAATAGTACATATCCTTTTTTACTCCATAGGTTTAATCATTGATTCGATGAAGGCGATTTATTCATTTGTCAAAGCAAACAATTGACATGCTACTTTTTTAACACTTCTAATGTTTGAATAAAGTCTAGAGTAATTTTTTTAATAATCACTCAAATCAAGCACAAATTATAACTACGAAGATAAAGGCTCGTCTGACAACAAAAATGAAAAACGAATATCTTTAAGCTTCATATTTTTGAAACAATTAAGCGACTCCTTTTCCGTGTCAAAAGATTTTAGCGCAACACTGGTTCTTCCGAAATCACTATGATTGTCAATTATGGACATATGATTATCTCTTCCTTCTTGACTGCCAGCGTGAGCACTCGACATCATAACTTGCCACTTATAAATCACATCTTCATTCTGAGAGATTGCTTTTTTTGTCAACTAAAAACTATTTTACGCGTCCTGCAGGACCGGATTTGTCATTTACTGAAAGTTTGACTTGCGTTGATTTATCAAAATAATCGCCTTCATTGTAAGGGACAACAGTACAGTTTGTTTTTTTCGATAAAGTCACATTCAATTCCAAACAAATAACTAGGCAATATAACTGCATGCAAATAACTCATTGCTGTCTTTACTTTTTTATTAGGCTTTATGTTATGCTATTTATCTGGTTACGATTAATCGATAATGGTTTTCTTCTTTCCGTTAGCGTTTCTCGGCCATTCGCGAATGCGCACTACGTATTCGAGATTGACAGCCTGCAAATTGCCTTCGTTTTCAACCAAAAGACCGTTATCCGTAACTTCTTTTATAACGCCCTTTATGGCGCTGTCGCTTGAAATAGTATATACCAAGCATTCTTTGCCGATGAAATTCTGTGCCAATTCTTTCATTTTGAATATCTCCTTATTTTTATGATTCTTGCGGTGATTTATTATTGCCGCAGTTTTTCTCTTTTTCCTTTGAGTAGTCGCAATCAATATCAAAAACAATGCGACTAATAATACATAATTCTGCATAAGATTTATTTTCTAAACTATATTTAGCAATTTTTTCTGGAATCGATTTGAATCCTCGCTTTTTCAGCGACTTTTCTAAGTCGTTCTTTTTAAAAAAAGCCGTTTTTTGCGTAAAAAACACAATATTTCTATATCGTTATCGTCGAATTATTATACCAAAAAGCATTCAAAAGTTTGATATGAACCTCCAAAAAACTTACTTTCGGGGCGCATATCATCTTGACGATTTGTTTTCTTACAGCTTTTTATATAATGCGTAATAGAATTCCGTTCCTTTTTTGAGTGCGTCGATTTCTATCATTTCGTTATCGCCGTGAACGGATTTTCTCTGTTTCGCGCTCATTCTTAGTGGCGCAAACTTCAAGGTGTTATCCGATACTTTGCCATAGAATCTCGAATCGGACGCGGCGAGCATTATGTAAGGCGAAACGATTACTTCGGGGTAAACCTCGTGCATAGTCGCCTGAACGGTCTGATATCCGAAATCGGCTACGTCCGCAACCGGGCCGGGATTCGAATACATAATGACGTTGACCTTCACTCTATCGTCGTTGACGACTTTCTTTATGTGCGCAACGACCGTATCGATTGTATCGCCGCTGATTATTCTTACGTTGAGGTTGCACTTCGCAGTCGTCGGCAAAACGTTTCTGGCGTTACTTCCGTTAAGCTCGGTATACGCAAAAGTCGTTCTAAGCATAGCATTTGTTTCCAAACCCTTTTCGAAGATTTTCTTTACCAAGCCTTTGAAGAGCCACATATTCGCAAATACGAGCTTCAAGCCGAACGTCGTATATCTTCCAAGCGTATCAAGCATGCCGGAAATGGGACTCGATATTTCGGATTTCATAGGATTTTTTTCAAGTGCAACGAGAGCCTTTGCCAAAACGTTCGCAGGATCGTTTTTCGACGGCGTGGACGCGTGTCCGCCGTTGCTGTCTACCGAAAGCTCGATATTCGCGATACCTTTTTCGGCAAGACCAATAACTGCGATTTCTTCCGATACGCCGGGGAAAACGTTCTTGACGATAGCACCGCCCTCGTCGAGAACGAGCTTAAACTTTTTGTTCTCTTTTTCGAACTTCGAAACGATCATTTGCTGGCACAAGCCCGCAGTCTCCTCGTCACCTCCGAAAGTAAAATATATATCGTCTTCAGGGGTAAAGTCAATGTCGTTTTCTAGAGTTTTTTCCATTGCTTCCATCGAGCAAAGAAGTGTCGCTTTGTTATCGAGCGTTCCGCGACCGATAACCTTTCCGTCCTTAATAACTCCGCCGAACGGATCTTCTTCCCAATTCTCCTCCGTAACGGGAACGACGTCGTAATGGCTCATTATGCAAGTCGGATTTTTGTCCGACTTACCTTTGAGTTTCAAAACCAAGCCGTATTTTCTTATGCGAGTAAATTCGCACTTGGCAAAAGTCTTGGGATAGAGCTTTTTGATAAGCTCTATGAACTTTTCATGCTCGGGGGCATCTGCGTTTTCAGGCTCCGTTATCGTCAAAGTTTTGCACTTAATAAACTCGGAAAAATGCTCCGCGACCTTATTTTCGTCGATTTCGAGAATTTCCGTTTCTTCAGCCTTTACGACGGGAGGCAAAAAGCATATCGCACGAATGAAAATTATAGATAAAAGCGCGACGAGCGCAATGCCGATTCCGATAAGTATATATGTCATAACAATCTCCTTTTTTCTGTTTTAATGATTCAAGAATAGCACAAGTTTTATAAAAGTCAATAGGTATTACAATAAATTCTTCTTATAAAGAATTCTCGCAACGCCTATCGCGACAAGCGCGGCAACCGGAACGAGTACCGAAGCTATCTTTGTGTAAGTTGACGAGCCTACGATAAAGAATATCGCAAGCATAACCGCAATAGGCGCTATCGCTATCTTCCAGTTCTTTCCGATGAACACAACGCCCATAGCTCCGAAAAGCGCAGCAAGAAGGTTGTCGAACGCAGGTGCCAAAACAGGCGCAGATATGACGTCTGCAAGCCCCGTAACAAGGAAAAGTACTACGCCGAGCGCAAGCACGACGTTTGTTACGAGCGCGCTTGTCGCTACGGACAAGGTGGTAACTATTTCCCCTTCCTCGCTTCCCGCTTCGACTTCGGCGGTTTTAAGGGTATTCATCGCAACAGGTGCTTTGAGGTTCGTTATATTTCCCGTAATAAACGCCAAGTACGAGCCGCCTCTACCAAGAAGCGGAATATACGTTACCATTTCGATAACCTGAACGGGAACGTAAACGGCAAGCGTCGGAATGACGGCGAGCATTATTTCGCCGAATGTCGGCCAAACGTCGAACGCAATCGATATAACTACGGGGACAGCCATAAGAAGCAAGAATCCGCAATAAGTGAATATCGCGCCTAATTTTTCAGTTCTTTTTATGTAATCCATACCACACCTCACGCAAAAAGCCCGACGGGCAAAATCGTTTTATATACTATCGCAAGAGCCATAGACGAAAGCATGCAAATAGGGATAGCATAAGCCTCCAGCCATTTCCATTTCAGTTTCTTGACGAGAGCCCCGATAATAAGCATCATAAACATGCTCGTTAAAAACGTCAATATCGAAACGAGCATCGATCCTGTAGAAGCAGGAATAGACGCGTTTGTCGTTCTATCCGTCGTTACGCCCGAAATAGCTACGCCGATAAAGGACGATATAAGTCCCAAAAACAGTGCGTCGGAGAATATCTTCGACCACTTCTCGTCCTTTTGCTTGATAGTCGTAAGCCCGTTTTGAATCTTCTTCGTCGCAAACGGAACGAACGGGATTCCGCAAATAATGCCTATCGTCATCGCATAGGCTATAACGGAAAATCCCTCTTTCGTCGATGCCGCCGCCGCAATCGTCGCGTTTTCGCCTAAAATCGCCGTTGCGGCGTTTTGCGCCGCGGGGACTTCATAAGAAATTGCGCCGACGAC
>CAZIPL010000077.1:0-4194 GCA_964541255.1 uncultured Clostridia bacterium
TGGTTGTTCGCGGCATAATGCTTAATCGTAACGCCGCAGCCCTTATAAGACTGAATACCCTTAGTAACCGCCGCCGCCATCATACCCGTTACAAACGGATCTTCGGAATAATACTCGAAGTTTCTTCCGCATAAAGGAGTACGATGAATATTGAGTGCGGGAGCAAGCCAAAGGTTGACTCCGAAACGTTCCATTTCGTCGCCTACGACTTCGCCGCAAACTTTGGCATATTCGAGGTTCCAGCTCTGCGCAAGTGCCGTTCCGATAGGAATAGCCGTTGCATATTGGTCTTTGATGACCGCGCCTTTCGGAGCTTTAGGCTCTCTTCCCTGCAACCATTTTAAGGGAGCGGGCAAGAATTCGAGTACCGTAGACGGAATCGAAACGCCGAGGCCTTTAACATTGCCTTTCTTGTCTATGTAATATTTCTGCGTTATGCGAAGTCCCGCAGGACCGTCTGACATAACCATATTGGGAATGCCCGTATCTTTCAAGCCCGCATAAGACTCACCCGCAGCACCGGCTACGGAAAGACTTGCAGAGCCTATAACGCTCGCCATTCCGCCTTTTTCGGCAAAACGTCCGGTATTCATATGGCAAAGCTGATCCAATGTCAACTTATCGATTATATCGTCTATTTCGTCGTTGTTTTCATAAGAAACGGCTTCCGTTTCAAAGTTCGCCGCATCAAGCTCGATTACGGGAACGTTCAATTCTTCTCTATTTATAGCATTCGGAGTCCAATCCTTGAAATCGGGAGTTCCAAGCAAATTCTTAACCTGTTTTACGGTAACATTTTCGCCAAGCTTAAGCGAAGCAACAGCCTTAACGTCAACGCTCGACGAGCCTACGTACACGGCATAATCTCCGTTTTCGAGAATGTAACGAGCATTTTCCGTATCATAAGACGCAACGTCCTCCATAAAGAACGAAGCCGATACTCCCTCGCTTTCGTTCGGTTTAAGCTCAGCCGTTTTAGCAAAAGCCACGAGCTGCTTGCAAGGCTTATCGAGCTTGCCTTGCGGGCAAGAAACATAAACTTCAAGAGTATGCTTTCCGCAATAGTTTCCGACGTTCGTTATTTTTGCCGAAACCTTAACTTCCGTCTTATCAACCGTAACGGCTTCATCTTCAACGACGAATTCGGTATAGTTAAGTCCGAAGCCGAAGGGGAACATCGCCTTTTTGTTGTTTACGTCAAACCAGCGGTAGCCCACGTATATACCCTCGTTATATCTCGTATCGTTCATATCCGCAAAGGTCCCGACATTGGGATAATCCTCCGCGCAAGACCATGTCGTAGCCAAACGTCCCGACGGATATGCGTTCCCGAGCAATATATCGGCAAGCGCCTTTCCCGTTTCAACGCCAAGCTGAGACAACACCAAAATGTTTCCGACTTCCGTTACGGGCGTGAGATCGACAACGCCGCCGACATTAAGAACAAGCATGAACTTCGAGAACTTCTTGTTTAATGCCAAAATATCTCTTTTCTCCGTTTCGGAAAGCTTGAAATCGCCCGATTCGACGTTTCTGTCGTTGCCTTCGCCAGAAACGCGGCTTACAACATATATCGCCGCGTCGCCCTCTCCGCTTAGAGGAAGCTCATATTCGGGTTCGGGCATAACGGCGCCCATTCCCTCCATAACAGCCATGGTATGCTTTTCTTTCGCGCGACGCTTGATTTCTTTGATAAAGTCATCGTGTGCTTTTACCAAAACCTTGTCGTAACCGTCGAGCCATTCACCCGTAGTAACGGTAAATCCCGCGTTTTTAAGCCCCTCTTCGATAGTAACGAAGAAACGCGAGTTGACTTCTCCAGAGCCCGTACCGCCTTTCAACGTATGGCGAACGCCGCTACCGTATGCGGCAATCTTGCAAGGTGCTTCGAGAGGGAACTTCCCGTCTTTTTTCAAAAGAACGGTACATTCGGAAAGTCCGTTTCTTATCTTGTCGAGGTTTTGTTTTTCGTATTCGTACATCTTTTCTCTCCTTAATAAAGAATTATTCTAAATGACTTTTTCTTATCCCTATATCAATTATAGTATCTCGGCTTTTTCTTGTCAAACTTAAGATATAAAGATTATATCCGAAAATAAACAAAAATAGCAAAAAAAGTTTATTTTTCGCTATTTTCGATTTTTCAATATTATACTATTTTTCCGTAAAAACAACCGCTATTTTATTTCTATCTGAACAGCACGCATAGCGTTAAGCGCAGTTTCGTGGCTTTCTTTCGTAACACCCGCGCAACAAGACGAATCGACGACTATCCTCGTTTCGGGGAACGCCGCTTTCAATATCATCGCGTTAGATATTACGCAAATATCCGTACACAAGCCGCATAACTCTATCTCTTCGACTTTGGAGCGACCGCGCTTGATTATATTCGGAAGTTCCAAACTTCCGAACGTACATTTCTCGACAGAAAACTCGACAAAGGGTTTCAGTTCTTCGCAAATCTCATGCCCGACGCTGCCCTTTATGCAATGCTCGACGGGGAGTTTCTTGCCCTCCTGCGTTTTCAAATACTTTTCGTCGTGCGTGTCTTGCGTGAATATCACAGTCCCGTCAAACGAACGCACCTTTTCGACAACGTTTTGAACAATACTCTTTGCCTGCTCGCTTCCGAGACTTCCCGAAATAAAATCGTTTTGCATATCGACAACTATCAAATACTTCATAAAGCCCTCCGAATCGCTTTAAATCTCAAAGAATTGAAATTCTTCAAGCGATATACTTTCATTTTACTCGATTCAGCCGCCATTTTCAAGCGATAAAACAATGTTTCATAAAACAACGGTCTTATCTTTAGCAATATAAGCATAAAACCACTTGCGATTTTTCTTTAACATCTTTTTTAAATTGCAAAATCAAGCTGTTCTCTACACATATAAATATACCCGCATATGAAACAAATAGTCAACCTCCAATCGAACTGACTTTTCATAATCGCTTTGTTTTTACACAAAAAAAACAGACGACAATAAGCCAAAGCTTAAACCGTCTGTTTTTCCGCCGTTGCCAATTTACTTTTATACTTACCGTCTTATCGGTTCGGCTATTCCTAATTATATATTTCCTTTTTAATCTTTGTAATCACAAGTTTTGTATTGCTTTTACGAAATTTTCTTATGCAAATGTATATACGCAAGCTTGTTTGCCGCAAGTGCGATAAACTCGCCGTTTGTCGGACGACCGCGGTCGTTAAAGCCATACATATTGTTTTTCTCCAAAAAGTCCACGTCGCCTTTGAGGTACGCCCACTCGATCGCAGTCGTGATGTTCTTTTCGATAGTCTTTGGCGACTTACCGCCCTCCATATCGCTCAATAACGAATACAATTTACTTCCCAAAATTCTAACGTCGAGCTTGTTGTCGATATAAATCTTGATCGCGTTCTTCAAATACTTATAGCCGTAATGCTTCGGCGAAAAACCGCATTGCAATAAAAATTTCGAAATTTCCGTTTCCATATAATATCCTCCCTTAGCAAAGCACTCATGCTTTCAAATTACGGATGTATTATACATCATTTTTGTCGATTTAGATCCCATTCGACAAAATTCGACAAAAAAAGATATTTTTCGACACCAATCAGCACATTTTTACAATACATTAGTAAAGTATAATACATGTTTGACCGCATTTTATCTATAAACTTCGATTGATGAGTAATAACAAAGTGGATTTTACTACCATTCTTGATTGCTTTTTAATTTTTCAACCATCATAACCAAATCATCGTCATGCAATTGGAGTCCTTCTTCATCCGACTCTTCTAACCTATCCAAAATACTAATAATACTGTCTCGATTTCTTTCTTCAATTTAAAAAACATCGGAAAATCTCACAACATTAGCCCAATCCAATAAATCCTGCTTTGTATACTTGTTGTTTAGGCAAGAATTTATTGCGGCAATTACAGCACCTGAATCTACATTTATAATGTCATCACCCGATTCAATTAAATATGATTTACAGTTTTCTCTCTTAGACAACTCATTCCATGTAATTTCACAATTTAACAATCTTTGAATTGATTTTTTATCCATAATTATTCCTCACTACTTATTCTTTCTATGAACAAAAACACCGTATTTCTACGATGTTTTCTGTTAGAATATTCAGTTTGCCACATAACTGATATAATTCTGAATTTTCTCTCTTAACAAATTTTTGCTGTACTTCTCC
>CAZIPL010000078.1:0-3900 GCA_964541255.1 uncultured Clostridia bacterium
CACAAACGTTTGGTTCGACGGTTGGATCATTCCGAAATACGCCAAAAACATTCAAGCGGCAAACGAATTCGCCGCGTTCTTGATGCTCCCCGAAAACTCGATTAGAATTATGGACTATATCGGTTACCCCTCTTGTGCGGGCGGCGACGAGGTTTATGAATACGCAAAAGAGCAAGCGTTCGACACCGACACAAAAGAGCTTGACGTTTCGTATTTCTTCGAGGGAAAAGAACCGGCTGTAGTTACAGACACTATGTATCCCGATGTGTCGCAAATAACCTCCGCGGCAGTTATGCAAGACTTCGGTTCGGCCAACTCCGTGATAAACGAAATGTGGTCAAGAGTTAAAGGCAATACCCTCACCCCTATGATTATTATCGTAGATTCGTTGGTTGCCGCGGCACTTCTTTTCATGGTGGTAAGAAAAATAGTTTTGTTCGTAAGAAAAAAGAAAAGCTGACTTAATCAAAAACACCAATAATTACCCTTAGAAATTATACGAATTTGCGAATTATTAATCATAAAAACTACTTATTAATATAATTCATCAAAAATACAAAAGTGCGTAAGAATCAAAACTTACGCACTTTATTATCTGACATTTACTTCCTGCGTTATTATTGTTGCACTGAATTTTATTCGCTATCTCTTTGCGTTAGAGCCTTAATCGCCTTTTCGGTTTCGACAAGATAGTTCCCGCTTCTTATGATTTTTCTAAACGCACCGACATATTCTCTCTCCTTTCCCTTGTCGTTGCCGCTTTTTAATAAGTTTATCGGCGGATATACGCCGAAGCTTTCAAGCGTCGAATCGAAAAGTATTGCGGAGTTTAGGTATTTCCTTATCAATTCTTCAAGCTCTTTTGACGAAAACAAACCTCTCGAAGCATCCTCCAATTCGCTTGCTTGCATCGAAAGGATTATACTTATCGATCCACTCCACATAGATTGACGGGACAGCAATAGAATATCTTGCAAAAAGCTCGTGGCTTCAAGCTTTATATGTCTTGTGTTACGCTCGGAAAACTTTGCTATAAGTTTCATTACGTCGTTTATCGAATCGATAACAAACACCACGTTTTCTCCGTTGATAAAATCGCGCTTAGCTTTCTCTACTGCGTCGCAAAGAGAGGAAAACCGCATTTCGTCCGTCTTGTCAAAAAGCGAATAGGTCGTTTCGGGTTCAAAACGATTTTCCAGACAATTCTTGAAGTTGAGATAGAAAACTTTATATTTATCTTTCAAAACGTCTGCGATATATCTCATTTCGTTCGTCAAATCGCAACCGTCTTTCGAAATCAAGCCTAAGTTTTGACCGAGCTTGAATGATGTTAGTTTATTTAAGAGTACGCCTAAAGGATTGTTATCGCGGTCGAAGTTTACTACGTTTTTAGGCTTAATACGTTCAATCTGAACAAATTCGTTTTTGCGATTTTTATTCGGAGCTTCGCCGTTGACGGTTTTTACTTCGAAAACGACGTCGTAAACGCCTACGTTTTTAACGACGACGTTGACTTCGTCACCGACTCTCAATCGCAATCCCAAATAGAGTTCATCGGGAAGCAACGGATCGGACGGCAAAGGAGCGTATTTGCTACGCTTGATAAAGCACCTGTTATAGGTTACACCGACAGTTCCGCTTATCTCTCTTTCGCCATTTTCCGAAAAAGACACTCCGTCATCGAAATCAAAGGGCAAATCGTCGAAAACAGATAACCTATACGGAGAATACTTTATTTCGTGAGAATCGTTGAACACTTTCAAAGCTTGCTCCAAAAGCATAATCATTTCTTCCGCTTCCTCGTTTATAACAATGTTACAGCGAGGTATTTTCTCCGTCATCACGCCCTCTTTGAACGCCATTATGCTTGCGGTCAACTCGTCGCGGGTGGTCTTTTTCGAGCGTTTGATTCCTATAATTGCACATAAAAACGAGAGCTGCTCTTTATTGAGTAGCTCTAATGCTTGATTTGTTGCGTTATATCTTCTTAAAGACGACAACAGCCGTCTTCTTATTGCTAAATCTTTTTCACTTCCATGAAAAGCTTTCGGCAATTCTTATCTCCTCCGAATATCATATCGTAAATAACATGAATGCGCAAATAATCATCTTCTTCGGACAATTCAAACAAAGACGTTTCGATATCACCCATAAGCTTTCCTTGCGGTAGCCTTATCACACAACGGGTTTTTCGATCGGGACGAATCAAAATCGCCATTTCCGTATCACCGCTACGACGTATTTTCAACTCGCATTTTGACAACATAAGCTCGTATTCCGATTTTACACCCTCTTCTTCGTGATAATAATTGAGCTTATAACACTCGCCGTCTTTTTCCCAAAAACCGACGTATTCGAACGACGGTTCTCCTTCGCTTGTGATTCTTATTCGACATCTATTCATAAATGTATTTTAACATAAATAAACGCTCTTCGCAAGGCAAATACCTTATTAAGAGCGTTTTTATTCGTTGTTTTAATAAATTTATATCTTTTTTATAATACAGCCTTTTCAAGCCATAATTTTCCGCCTCGATTTTATCGCAAAATCCGTATGTTTTTTACAAATCGATTAAGTTTTTCTTATAACAGATAATTTAGCTATAATACTTGCCATACTCACAGAATTATGCAAATAACTCCGCCCTTACCCTCGTTGACGATTCTCGATACGGTTTTGCGCATCTTTGTTTTTACATCGGTCGGCATTGCGGCAAGCTTGTTATTCAAACCGTCGTTAACCAAAGTGTTAAGCGACTTGCCAAACATCTTCGTCTCCCAAATTCCGTCGGGGTTGTTTTCAAAGTCTGAAAGCAAACTCTTCACAAGCTCTTCACCCTGCTGTTCCGTAGCGACAATTGGATTTATCTCGGTATCGACGTCTACGCGCATAATATGCATCGACGGTGCGGAGGCTTTGAGCGAAACTCCGTATTGACCGTTTTGCGACGTAACCTTAGGCTCGAACAAGGTCATTTCATCAAGAGTCGGCGTAACGACTCCGTATCCCGTCACCTTTACTTCTTCGAGAGCGTTTTTGATTTTATCGTAAGCCTCTTTTGCTGAAAGTAATTCCGAAAGAAGCGATATAAGCTCGAAATCGTCCTTTATTTCAACGCCGGTAGAATCGCTGACCACTTTATAGAAAAGCCCGTCTTTCGCCGTCATTTCGGCGGATATGACACCGTCTCCGAGGTTTGAGGAAATATGAACGGAATCTATGTATTCGGAATCCGAAAAAACATCTTCGATAAAGTGCGCGGAGTCCATTTTCGAAACTTTGTCTACGTTGTCTTTAAGCCGCTTCAAAATATCTTGTATTATGACGTTATCGTAAGGAAGCGCATTCATCCATTTTGGAAGACCGACGTCAATTCTTTCAATCGGAAATTCCGTCAAAACGGCGGTCAATATTTCCTCAGCGCCGTGTTTGTTGAGTTTTGCAAGATTTTTCGGCAAAACGGAGACGTTATATTTTTCAGACAATTCTTTTGCCAAATCAATACAGCTTTCGCCGTCGGGATTTTTAGAATTTAGGACTATAACAAACGGTTTTCCGCAATTTTCGAGGTCTTTCACTATTCTTTCTTCGCTTTCAATATAGCTCTCTCGCGGAAGATCGGCAATCGTTCCGTCGCACGTAACCATAACGCCGACGACTGAATGCTCTTCGATTACTTTTTTCGTTCCGAGCGATGCCGCTTCTTCGAAAAGCATTTCTTTTTCGCTCCAAGGCGTTTTGATATATCTCTTATTCTCGCCGTCCTCTTTTCCGAGTACGCCGTCAACTAAATAGCCGACGCAATCGACAAGTCTTACGTTGAGCTTTATGTTGTTGTCTAAGTTTAGCGAAACGGCTTTCCCGGGCACGAACTTAGGCTCTGTCGTCGTAATCGTCTT
>CAZIPL010000079.1:0-3877 GCA_964541255.1 uncultured Clostridia bacterium
AATCTCTGGAATATCTTACGTAATTAAGAATAAATCGCTCTTTAAGGAATAAAGAAAATGAACTATTCTGTTTTAAGCATAGGCGACGAGTTGTTGATTGGTAAAATTGCAAACACCAACGCTCAATACGTATGCAATCAACTTAATATTTTGGGGCATAAATGCATAAGGCACGAGGTTGTCGGCGATTATGAAAAAGATATTGTCGAAAGTTTAACAAAGCTTACGGCAATTTCCGATCTTGTAATAACAACAGGAGGCTTGGGGCTTACTGCCGACGACATCACTAAAGCGACGGTAACGAAATTTTGCGGACTTACGCTTAAAAAAAGCGAAATACAGGAGCAAATTACCGCAAATTATTATTCCAAAAAAAATATCGAAGTTACCGATGTATTGCACGGATTTGATTATTTGCCCGAAAACGCCGTAGTGTTAAGGAACTATACTGGAGTGGCTTGCGGGTTTGTGGTTAAATACGGAAAATGCGATATTGCGGTTTTCCCGGGGCCTCCGACAGAGCTCAAACCGATGTTTGAAAAAGATTTTTTGCCGTATATTTCTTCGAAAAACGGTAATATAGTCACAAGATACTTTAAGATTTTCGGAATTCGTGAGCTTTTGGTTGAACAAGGAGTAGATGATCTCAAACAATTAGAATCTAAAGGAATATATTTGACAACTTATTGTTCAAATAACGAAGTTGCTCTTGTGTTACGTGCCGATGAAAATGCAGACATAGGGCTGATTAACGATGTCGCTGTGAAGATTAGCGAAAAGTTCGGCAGAAATATCTATTCTTTTGAAAACGAAGAACTCGAAAATACGGTTTATAAGCTTCTTCAAATGAGAAAGAAAAAAGTTTCGACCGTTGAGTCCGTAACGGGTGGGCTTATCGCAAATAAACTTGTTTCAATCCCCGGGATAAGCGATTATTTCAACGAAGGATTGGTTACATATTCGAGTAATTCTAAAATATCTCGACTTGACGTCGATCCCGAAAGCATTGATAAGTTCGGTGCAGTCTCCGAAACTGTAGCTATTGCAATGTGCAAAGGACTTTTGAATAATCCTTTGAACGAAATCGTGATTGCGACAACGGGAAATGCGGGCCCTACCGCTGAAATAGGCGATGCCGATGTCGGAGTGTGTTATATTGCAATCGGCGAAAGAGGAAACGTTCATGTGTTTGAACATAAATTTGTCGGCGAACGCAACTATGTAAGAGAAGCAATCGCAAAACAAAGTCTTTTCTATCTCGTCAACTATCTTAGATACGGCGAGATTTAACGTAAAATATAATTAGGAGAATATATATATGGACGAAAACAAGAAAAAACAATTAGACGCGATACTTTTATCTATCGAAAAACAATACGGAAAAGGCTCTATTATGAAGCTTGGCGACAATGCCGATATGGAGATCGAAACGATTTCTACGGGTTGCCTTGCTATCGATAAGGCTTTGGGTGTAGGCGGTGTTCCGAGAGGTCGTATTATCGAAATTTACGGTCCCGAATCATCTGGTAAAACTACCGTTGCTCTCCACATTATCGCAGAAGCGCAAAAGGGAGGCGGTGCATGTGCGTTTATCGATGCGGAACATGCGCTCGATCCCGTTTATGCAAAAAAACTCGGCGTCAATCTTGACGATTTATATGTTTCTCAGCCGGATACAGGTGAGCAAGGTCTTGAAATATGCGACGCATTGGTAAGAAGCTCCGCTCTTGACGTTATCGTAGTAGACTCCGTTGCCGCATTAACTCCTAAGGCCGAAATCGAAGGCGATATGGGAGATACTCACGTCGGTTTACAAGCAAGACTTATGTCTCAAGCATTGAGAAAGCTAGCTGGTATTACCAATAAGAGTAAAACTTGCGTAATATTTATTAACCAGCTTCGTGAAAAAGTAGGCGTTATGTACGGAAACCCCGAAACAACGCCCGGCGGCAAAGCGTTAAAATTCTACGCAAGCGTTCGTATGGACATAAGAAAAGGCGAAGCAATTAAGGACGGCTCCGAAATCAATGGAAACAGAACGAAATGCAAGATCGTCAAGAATAAAGTAGCTCCTCCTTTCAAAACCGCTGAATTCGACATTATATACGGTGAAGGAATCTCGGCAGAAAGCTGTATGCTCGATATGGCTGTCGAAGCGGGTGTTATCGAAAAGAGCGGATCGTGGTTCTCTTATAACGGTGAACGCCTCGGACAGGGAAGAGAGACTATGCGTCAGCTTTTGAAATCGAATAGAGAATTATATAACGAAATCGATGAAAAGATGAGACAAGTTCTTTTCAATAAATAAAATCTTTTAGAGCTAAATATTTTGTCTATCGAATTAATATTTGAAAAGCAATAATGCTTTCCCAAAAAAATGTGTCTTTATTAAAAAGCTGTCATCGTAAGGCGACTGATGTGTTTACCTATTACTCAGCAATTGAAATCTAAACCTATAGGAAATAAATTTACGATTTCTTATATATTCGATTACGACATATATAGAAAATTTTAAGTGCCGTCAAAGCTATTTGGCGGCACTTTTTACTATATTTATTTGACAAGACGGCTAAAATAGCTTAAACTTATATTAGTTATGTATATTGGCGGATTTTGTCCGATTAGTTATATTCATAATTAAATCTACTGGAGGACTTAAAACAGTATGCTATATTTAGAATCTGGCATGCTTCAAGGTTTAGGCTCCGTAACTACTGTTATTATTTATATCGTTTCGGCGATTGCGCTCGTTGCAATCGGTTTTGGAATACATTATGCAATCGAAAAGCATATTGCAAAAAAGAATGTTAATAAAGCCCAAAGCGAAGCTGAGAGAATTATAAGTGAAGCTACGGTTGAAGCTAAGAACCTAAAAAAAGAAGCTATTTTAGAAGCAAAAGAAGAAGATCTTAAACTCCGCAACGAATTTGAACACGAATCCAAAATTCGTCGTCAGGAACTTCAGAAAAACGAGCAGAGACTTACGCAAAGGGAAGAATCTCTCGATAAAAAGGAAGCCGCGCTCGATGCAAAGCAAGACGCTTTGAACGAAGAAAAGAAAGCTCTTCAGATTAAAAACGAAGAAGCAGATAAGTTGCGCGCTAAATTAGATACTGCGCACGACAGAATCGTCGAAGAGCTTGAAAAAGTAGCCGGAATGCCTAAAGAAGAGGCAAAACAGTTGCTAGTTAAAGAAATTGAAGAATCCGCAAGAAGAGACGCCGTTAAATATGTCAGAGACATAGAACGTGACGCAAAGGAAGAAGCCGATAAAAAGGCTAAAAACATCGTTACTCTTGCCATTCAAAAATGCGCAACGGATCATTCGTCCGATATAACGGTATCCGCTGTTCCGCTTCCGAGCGATGAATTGAAGGGAAGAATTATCGGAAGAGAAGGCAGAAACATCCGAGCGCTTGAGAATGCAACGGGAATTGACTTAGTTATCGATGATACGCCCGAAGTCGTTATTTTGTCGGGTTTTGACCCCGTAAGACGTGAAATTGCTCGTCAATCTCTCGAAAGACTTATTTCGGACGGAAGAATTCATCCCGCTCGTATTGAAGAAGTTGTTGCAAAAGTAAAAAAAGAAGTTGAGCAGTCCATCAAAGAAGCAGGAGAAAACGCCGTTTTCGATGCAGGTGTGTTCGGAATTCACCCCGAGCTTGTCAAGCTTTTAGGTAAGCTTAAATTCAGAACAAGTTACGGACAGAACGTTTTGAAGCATTCATTGGAAGTTTCTTATCTTGCAGGTGTAATGGCTGGCGAATTGGGGTGCGACGTAACGCTTGCAAAACGCGCAGGACTTCTTCACGATATCGGCAAAGCAGTCGATTACGAAATGGAGGGTACTCACATTCAAATCGGCGCAGATCTT
>CAZIPL010000080.1:0-3707 GCA_964541255.1 uncultured Clostridia bacterium
TCGAACCTATGACCCCCTGCTTGTAAGGCAGATGCTCTCCCAGCTGAGCTAAGCTCCCACATCAATCAGTGCTTTTATAATATAGCAAAGTCGGAAAAAAAAGGCAACAAAAATAAGGGGGTTTTCGCAAAAAATTTTAAAAAATTTTCTTTTTATTTTTTATGGCTTTTTTATGTTCCAAATATTCTTTTCTTTTATCGCGATTTTTATACTAACCTTTGAAAAAAGGAATCTTTTTTATATCGGAAAGCTTATCTATGCAATAATCCGTCATTTCATTCGGCGTGGTCTTTCCGCCTTTTGTATATAGGCAAGTCGTCATTCGATAGTCCTTTCCGCCCTTTATGTCGGACGTCAACGAATCGCCGATCATTATGCAGTCGTTTTCGGATATTTTTCCGTAGTCTTTTTCTATTTCCGAAAACGCCTTGTCGAAAAACTCTTTCGATGGCTTAGAAGCGTTCAAGCCCTCGGACAAAAAGAAGTAATCGAAATACTCTTTTAAGCCCGCGATTTCAAGCCTATGAAGCTGTTGTTTGACAGGACCGTTGCTAGCAACGCACAGAACGCAAGATTCTTTCAAAAAATCGAGCATTTCTTTCGCTCCGTCAATTAGTATCGCACTATCGAAAAGCTTGCTTCTGAAATATTTTTCGAACGTTACGCCGTCAAAACTAATACCGAGCTTTTCGAAAACGTCGTTGAAGCGGCGTTTTGAAAGTTCTTCGAAAGTGAGCGTACCCTCCTCTATTCTTCGCCAAAGTCCGCCGTTGATTTCTTCGAAAACGTCATACATATACGGCTCGTATTTCGCTATGTTAAAAAACTCAAACCCCTCGATAAGTGTGGTTTTTACGTATTCGTCAAAGCTTAGAATGGTATTGTCGATGTCGATAAAAGCAAATTTCATATTTCTTTTCGTTAGTTCATAACGATCTTTTCTTCGTTAATTTCGTTTTCGGTTTTCGAAATAAGCGCAAAACGCTCTTCCGAAAGCTCCTCAAGGGTTATTTCGTCTGCTATTTCTTTGGCTTTTCTCACGTCCTCGAATCCGCCGCCGAACGATTCCGAAAACGCCGAACGACCGTGCTGGCGAACGCCGTATACATCTCCCGCGCCTCTTGTTTCAAGGTCAAAGTCGGCGATCTTGAATCCGTCCGCGTTTTCTTTGAAAAATTCAAGTCTCTCTTTCTGTTTTTCGGTAAGCCCGTTTTGAACCAAAAAGCACCAGCTTTCCTGTCCTTGACGTCCTACTCTGCCGCGCAGCTGATGAAGGGAGGACAATCCGAAGTTTTCCGCGCCGTATATGACAATCGCGTTTGCACGAGGATTGTCTATGCCGACCTCTATGACGCTTGTGGAAACGAGAATATCTATTTTGTCGTTCAAAAAATCCTCTATGGTTTTCGTGCGTTCTTCATTTTTCATTCGTCCGTGCAAAAGCCTTACGCGTTTTGTCGGGAACGCTTTTTTTATTTCCTTATATTTTTCAGTCGCGCCCTCTTCTTCGGTACTTTCGGAAGTATCTATCTTTCGGCAAACGACATAGCAAAGTCCTCCGTCGTCGAGCATTTTCTCGATGAACTTAAACATATCCGCCTTTCGTTTTTCGCCGACGATCCTTGTTTTGACGCTTTGTTCGTTGCGGCTTTTTAAATACGATATGCCGAGCGTTCCGTATAATATCAACGAAAGCGTTCTCGGAATTGGCGTTGCGGTGAGCGAAAGTACGTCTACCGAAAAGCCCTTTTCCACCAAGCTCGCTCGTGCCGATACGCCGAATTTTTGCTGCTCGTCTATTGCCACGAACGCAAGATCGTTCATTTCGACATTTTTCGAAAAAAGCGCGTGAGTTCCAATATATACGTCAAAATCGCCGCCGTTTATTTTGCTTCCAGACAGAATCAGACCTACCCTTATCCCCGCCTTTTCAAGCGTTTTAGAGAAAGTTTTGAAGTGTTGCGTCGCAAGCGTCGTCGTAGGACACATTACGGCGGAAGAGTATCCGGACCTTGCCGCCAAAAGGCACGCCGCCATAATGACGACCGTCTTGCCGCTTCCCACGTCGCCTTGCAAAAGCCTGTTCATCGCAACGTTGCTTTTCATATCGGATTCGATTTCGATAATAGCTTTTCTCTGGCTTTCGGATAGGTTAAAAGGCAAAAGGCTTTCGATTTCTTTCACTAAGTTTATATCGACGTATTTTCTGTCTTTCTTTACGCCGACCTTGCCCGAAAGTCTATACGAAAGAATCATTCGAACGACTTTCTCTATGAAAATTCTCGATGCCCCCTCTTCGGCTTCTTCCAAAGAGTTAGGGAAATGCGCTTTTTTATAACCATCTTTGAGGCTTGACATGCCAAATTCCTCGCCGTCGAAAACACCGAGAACATCATCTTTTTCCAAGATCTCTTCGACTGCGCCCGCTATCACCGTCTGCGGAACTCCGTCGATTTTTTGATACTTCGGAACGATACCGAAAAGCCTTGTCGCGTTATCTTCCTTTTCGAACATCGGCGAAAGAAGATACATACCTTTTCCGCCGTCTTTGATTTTGCCGTAGAAAATATATCTTTCGCCTACAACGAGGTTGCTTTTCATATACGGCTGATTGAACCACATGGCGAAAAGCTTTTTTTCGCCCGTATCTATCTTGACTTTGGTCGTCTTTACTCTCGAAAAGTTGAGGTTGAACGGCTCGCCTACGAGG
This sequence comes from uncultured Clostridia bacterium, assembly GCA_964541255.1. GTDB lineage: Bacteria > Bacillota > Clostridia > Christensenellales > CAMQZB01 > CAYOSU01. The sequence goes on from CAZIPL010000080.1 coordinate 2,711, forward strand.
CTCGCTTTTATAAGTACGTCCGCGCCGTCGATTAGCTCGTCGGTTGAGGCGAGCCTTGTCATATCAAGGTACTTAACGGGCAGCATATTCAATAGGTCGGTGGTTGTTCTTACCCCGACGTTTTCCAAAGACTGAAGCCGTTTTTCTTTTATTCCCTTGATGTTTTTTAGTTCCATTTCGTTCAACTATATTATTAAAGCGGAAAATTTCTTTTCCGCTTTGTTCTTATTCAAGTGCTACGATGTAATAATAGAGCGGCTGTCCGCCGTATATGACGTCTACTTCCAAATCGTCGAATTTTTCGGAAAGCGTATCGCGAAGAGCGTTTGCTTCATCCTCCGTGACGGTGTGTCCGTAATAAAGAGTCAACATCTCGTTGTTTTTCTTTCTTATCTTGTTGACAAGCTTTTCGACCACATCGCCGACGTCGTTGCCTTTTGCGAGAATCTTCTTGTTGTCAAGACCGATTATATCTCCCTCTTTGAGGTCGAATCCGTCAACCGCAGTCGCACGAACAGCGTAAGTAACCTGACCGACCGTTTGACTATGAAGAGCGTCAAGCATTTGCTCGGTGTTGTCTTCTACCGACGCGTCGGGATTGAAGTTCAACGCGCAAGAAATTCCTTGCGGAACGTTCTTTGTCGGAATGACGTGAATGTTCTTGTCTTCGACAAGCGCTTTTGCCTGTTCGGCTGCGAGAATGATGTTCTTGTTGTTGGGGAAAACGAAGATGTGGTCTGCGTTTATTCTCTTTACCGCTTGCAAAATATCGTTTGCGGAGGGGTTCATTGTCTGACCGCCCTCGATGACTCTGTCAACGCCCAAGTCTTTGAATATCGCCGCCAAGCCATCGCCCGCGCAAATAGCAAGCATTCCTTGCTCTTTCTTTTCGGCTTTATATTTTTCGATCAATGCTCTGTTTTGTTCGAGCATATTTTCGATCTTTATCTTATCAAGCTCGCCAAGCTCCAACGCATAGCCGAGTGCTACGCCCGGT
>CAZIPL010000081.1:0-2734 GCA_964541255.1 uncultured Clostridia bacterium
CCACCACACAGGAATAAAACGAACCTTGAGAAATCAAAGTTCGTTTTATTTTTTATCGCGATAGTTAGCTTAAAGATTTTGAAAATATATTGCCTTTATTTCTCGAATGTTGAGCATTTTAACAGAGAATAAGTGCCTATAGCATAGACTTTTGAAAGATTTATGCTATTTTATTGACAATGTTGCGGCGAAGTGGTATACTTTTTAAGTCAAAAATGCCGCTGTGGCGGAATCGGCAGACGCAAGGGACTTAAAATCCCTCGATAGCAATATCGTATCGGTTCAAATCCGATCAGCGGCACCAAAAAAGCTTGAGTTGTTTCTCGAGCTTTTTTCTTTATCTAAACCAAGCGATACGATATACGTATCGGACGCGATTGACCGCAAGACGGTAGCAATCGCTAATCCGTCGCTTCGCTCCTTGCAAATCCGATTTAGCCTCATCAAGAAAGCTTGAGTTGTTACTCGAGCTTTTTTTCTTGCCCCAAACCAAGCGATACGATATGCGTATCGGACGCGATTACGCGATTAACCGCAAGCGGTAGCAACCGCTATTCCGTCGCTTCGCATTCTATAAATCGAAATAGCCAAAAATAAAAACGCAGGCTTTTAAGCTTGCGTTATCTGTTATTTAGTCTTTCGCTATCGGATAGCGATTTTTGTCGTTTTCGGTGATTTCGCGTATTGGTTTACACGGAACGCCGACGGCTACGACGTTTTCGGGAATATCTTTTTTGACGACGGAGCCTGCGCCGATAACGGAGTTTTTACCTATCGTTACGCCTGCTAAAACGACGGAGTTTGCTCCGATCCAGACGTTGTCGCATATCGTCACGGGCTTGGCTACTTCGAAGCCTGCGATGCGCTGCTCGGGATCTATCGCGTGTTCGGCGGTCGTAATGGTGCAATTTGGGGCGATAAAGACGTTTTTTCCGATAGTAACCGTCACGCCGTCCGTTATTACGAGGTTGTGGTTTGCGTAGAAATTATCTCCTATAACAAGGTTTCCGTGGTCGCACCAAAACGGCGAGACGATTTCGACGTTTTCGCCAAGCGTTATCGTGATCTTTTGAAGTATCTCTTGCTTTTTATCCGTGTCGTCGGGGGAAAGGTTGTTATATTCGTGGCAAAGTCTTGTCGTACGTTTGATTATTTCGAGGTTTTCCTTGTCATACATTGCGTTGAAAAGGAATCCGTTTTCCATTTTTTCTTTTTCGGTCATAGTTTATTTGTTTTTCAAAATTTCGTTTTTGACATGAGCGATGATTTTTTCTGCAACGTTAATGCCGGTTGCTTCCTCAAAGCCCTTAAAGTGCGCGTTGCTGTTTACTTCGCATAAGATAGGCGTATTGTTTTCTCCGAATAATATATCTACGCCGCAAAAATCAAGATTGAGTGCCTTTGCCGCTTTTTCGGCTACGTCCTTGAATGAGTTGGGGAGAGGGAAGTAAGTCGCCTTTCCGCCGCGAGCAACGTTGGCTCTGAAATCGCAATCGCTTTCCCGCTTGATCGCGCCTATTGCGTTTCCGCCGACGACGTATACGCGAACGTCTTTCCCGACGGAAGATTTAACGAACCTTTGGATAAGGAAAGGCCTTGTGCCGAGTTTCGATATAATCTCGTGCGCTTGCTCTATCGTTTCGCATAGATAAACCTCGTTCCCGAACGATCCGAAGCTTTGCTTGATTATGACGGGAAGAGAGAGTTTTTCTATTTTATCGTCGAAAAAGGAGTAATCTAGATCGGTGAACGAGGGATAGGTCTTTGGCGAAAAATATGTCTCCGGCATAGGGACGACGTTGGAAAGGGCCAAGTGAGTAAGCCCTTTATCGTCGCATACCTCGATTGCTTTCGCGCTGTTGAAAAGGCGAACGCCGCAATTTTCAAGGTATTTTGCAAGGTACATATCCTTGTCCCAAAAAATAGCGTTTGACGCGAGAGCTTTTGATATATCCGAAAAGGAAGAATCTCCGACGTTTGCAAGAATTTTGGTGTTGTTTTTTTTGACGATCTCCACGCCTTGCTTGTCGCCTTCTTCGATAAGTCTTGAAAAAATGTGCGAAAAGCCCGAAGATCTCAAAAAAGCATTTGTATATAAGTCGATTTTCATATGAATATTGTAACAAAACCCTTTTTGCAAGTCAATAAAAACGCATTTTTGTTCAAAACATATTTGTTATTTTTGCTTTTACGAAAACGATACGGCAAAAACATATCCATTGATTAGTCTCGCAATTGAGCTTTAAACCAATTAATTTGCAATCTAAAGCTAAACTCGCTCATAACCCAAGAATACTACAAGCATAGATTTGTCTAAAATGGGGAAAAGTCGCCTATGAGACTCAATCGAGTGAGACTATCTATGGATATTGATAGATTGTTTTAATGAAAAGGGGAAGAGGATATATCTAAGGAATTCGTCGATAATATATTAAGTACGCTTCAAAATAGCTAAAAGACGGGTTTTCATTTTGCGATAAAAATTGTTTGAAAAGAAAAAACTTTTTTTGAAAAAATACCGATTTTCTCTTGACATATTTTTATAATTTTTATATTATATATAAGCGTTCTGCGACAGGCGGTCAATCTTTCGGGGTGTAGCGCAGTCCGGTAGCGCACGTGGTTTGGGACCATGGGGCCGGAGGTTCGAATCCTCTCACCCCGACCACCTTAATCTTTCATTAAGGGCCTTTAGCTCAGTTGGTTAGAGCGGTCGGCTCATAACCGATTGGTC
>CAZIPL010000082.1:0-1999 GCA_964541255.1 uncultured Clostridia bacterium
TATATCAGCACAACGATATCACCGTTTCTTTCGTCGTTAAGAAAAAAATGGTCGATAACAGCGAGGATACATCCGTCAAGCTCCACTTCGACGGACACGAGGCTATTGACGAAGTCAAGCAAAAGACGGACGACGTAATCAAAGCAAATACGGGCGACGACGTATATAACAGCGTAGACAAAACGGCGAAGATTCTTACCTCCGCCCCGCATTGGCTCATCAGCTTTGCAATAGGCGTTATCAACTTTCTCGACAAGCACAACATACTTCCCGGTAAGATAATCGAGATAAGCCCTTTCCACAACAGCTTGTTTATCACTTTCTTGAAGTCCATTAAGGGCGATGCGCTTTTGCACCATTGCTACAACTTCGGAACGACGGGAATTTTTATTGGCGTTGGCAAAGAAAGTTATCAGCCCGTTGTAGTGAAAGGTCAAATCGTTTCGAAAAAGATACTTCCCTTAGGCGTTGTTATGGACGAAAGATTCTGCGACGGACTTTATTTCGTGAACAGTATGAGAGTACTCAAAAAGATTCTCGCAGACCCCAGATGCTTATTGGAAGAATATAACTTCAAGTCCGAAGAAGCCGAAGCCGTAGGCGTTCGTTCGAAAGAAGAAAGAGAAAAATATAAACACCTCGCAAAAGAACACGAAAGAAAGAAAAAAGAAGCCAAAAAAGCGGCAAAGCTTGCGAAAAAAGAAAAGAACAAATAAACCTCAAAATTACGATTTTAGATAATATATTACCGCTTCGGGGTATTTTAGGCGCGAAGCAATAAAAGAAAATCACGGCAAAAAAGAGAGATTTTCAAGTATTGACCCGCGTTTTTCAAAGATATATCGACTTGTCTCCGATAATACAAAATCACGGCGACTCTAAAACAGATAAAACCTAAGGTCGGATATATAAATGTTCTACAAGTAAAAATCTGTCCGACATAAGAAAATATGACGGTTTTAGGCTCAAATACTTAAGCTTTCAATGGATAAATTATCTCAGTCATTTTCCCCGTTCTTTTTCTCCAATTAAATATTCTGTCCGAAGATAGACGGACAAACGGGTAGTAAAACAAAAAGCGACGATTCTTCGTCGCTTTTTGATGTGTGTGGATTTTATATCGGAATATCAAAAGCGAAGTTTATTTTATCGGGATGTCAAGAACGTATTTTTATATAGGATAAATCAATCAAAAAGCTCGGCTGTGTTTCAAGCAGAGCTTTTGAGTTTGTTATTGCGTTTTAGATTTTTTGTTATGTCTTTTGCAAAGCTTTAGGTTGCGATACATTCGCCGTTCGGTTTAGCATAATTACGTTCATTGATAGTCTCGCGATTGAGTCTGAAAGACGTCTTTTTTGTTTATTCCGACAAATGTTTGTAATATTATTGAACCTTAGGCGGCACATAACAAAGCTTACCTATTTATTATTTAGCAAAACATATCGGGGGTGATTCTCGTTGCGACGTCGCTTTCGACGATGCTTCTTACGATGTTTGCAGCTGCTCTACGGAGGTCTTCTTCCGTGAGAGTTCCCTCTTTAAGACCTTTCAAAATCTCTTTCTTATAAGCACCGCCGCCCGGCATAATCATATCGTTACCGACTTTGATTGAAAGGTCGTTTCTCCCCAAGTCTTTTTGCGTAGAGAACCAGTCCGTCATAACAACGCCGTCGAAGCCCCATTCGTTTCTGAGCGCTTCCGTTACGGTGCCGTAGTTGTTGGGAGCGTACGTTCCGTTGATGAGGTTATAAGAAGTCATAACGGATTTCGCGTTAGCTTCCTTGACACAGATTTCGAAGCCTTTCAAATAGATTTCTCTAAGCGCTCTTTCGTTTATGTTGGAGTTAGAGCGGTTTCTGTTATCCTCTTGGTTGTTGCAAGCGTAGTGCTTGATAGTAACGTAGTTTCCCGGGATAGACTGAACGCCTCTCGTAAGTCCTGCGGAGATCTTACCCGTCAAAACAGGGTCTTCGGAGAGATACTCGAAGTTTCTTCCGCA